>CAZKRL010000001.1:0-20455 GCA_964555295.1 uncultured Comamonadaceae bacterium
ACTGTTTACGATAATTTCCACCACTGTATTGGGCAAATCAGTTCCCGAACAAATACAGTCGGCATAGATATCATTTACTGTTTCAGAATTCGCGTCATCACAAGCATCACCATTGAAGATGCACGAACCATCATCAGCAGTTGCAAGATCGCTATAGTTACAAGCCATCATATTCGTACAACCATCAACCGATGGTTCAGACGGAAGAAGAACTGCATTGATAACGTGCACAACACCATTATCCGCTTGCAAATCAGCAACGATTACCTGAGCGTTGTTAATGAAGACTCCGTTAGCATCGATTGTAACTGTAACTTCGTTTCCTTCTAAAGTGGTAATCGTCATACCATTTGAAAGGTCTGACGACAAAGCTTCTGAACCCACTACATGGTATGACAGAATAGCAGCTAATAAGCCTGTTGTGTCAGCTAACAAAGCATCAATGGTTCCTGCAGGAAGTGCGGCGAATGCGGCATCGGTTGGAGCGAATACGGTAAACGGACCAGTTCCGCTCAGCAGACCAGCAAGATTAGCAGCAATTACAGCCGCCTCAAGAGTATCGTGATCAGCGCTGTTTACGATGATGTCTACCACAGTGTTGGGTAAATCCATTTCACCCATACAAGCACAATCAACATACATATCGTTAACAGTAGATGCATCCTGGTCGTCACAAGCATCTCCGTTAGAGATGCAAGAACCATCATTAATTGTGGCTTCCATATTATAGTTACAAGCAGTACTTGAAGTACAGCCATCGACAAAAGCACCGGTACCAGGAAGGATTACTGCGTTCAAAACGTGAACCACACCGTTATCAGCAGAGATATTGGCAACGGTTACTTGAGCATTATCAATGAATACTCCATTTGCGTTGATATTAACGTAAACACTATCTCCATTCAATGTTTCAACAAACACGTCAGAAACAAGATCCGTAGAGAGTGCCTCAGCAGCGACTACGTGGTAGAGAAGAATCTGAGCTAGAGTTCCTGTGGGATCGGCAAGCAACGTCTCCACAGTTCCTGAAGGTAACGCTGCGAAAGCATCATCTGTGGGAGCAAAGACAGTAAACGGACCAGGACCGCTAAGGTCATCTGCGAGTCCGGCAGCGATTACTGCCTGTTCCAATGTGTTGTGGTCGGGACTGTTGACAATGACGTCGACAACAGTTCCCTGACCGAGCACGCTCCCGACAGCCATTGTCAGGAACATGAAGAGAGTTAATAAAGGTTTCCTCATGAAAAAGTAGGGATTAATGATTAATTAGTTATTGTCATTTGGTTGACGACTCAAAAACCAACTTACCCTCAAAAGGTTCACACAACATAAGAATTCACCCTAACATCATAATGTTCAAAGTGCTTTCGGGCGGAAGTGACCATACGATTCGCTGGCCATATCTTGCCCATGCATTATGGCGAAACGGATTCTTCAAATGATACTTGTTGCTGCTTGCGTAGGATTGCTTGTCTATGCCCTCTATACTTTGCAAAAAGGAACCGGTAACCGTGAAGACCTGATGGGAATTATTCCATCGGATGTACATACCCTAGTTCGCATTCACCCGGGAAAAGACGATAACGACGGCAATGTTTTATTGACGTTAATAGCCGGCCCAGAAAAGCAAAACACACACAAAATAATCAATGATATAGCTGTGGCTGGAGCGCACCTCGAAATGTGGAAGGCATGCGCCGACGTAGCACATACCCTGGTAATTTTCAACGACAAAAACTGCAGCAACCCACTTTTCATTGTGCCACTCAAACGTGAAACAACTGCCGCGGATCTTATTACCGCGTTTGGTAATGAGTATACGAAAAGAGACTTCGAGAACACCACAATTGCTCAATGCGAAAGCAGCTTTAGCGTTGTCATCGCCGGACATCTTATTCTGAGCAACGCCTCATCGGCACTCGAAAAACTCATCATAGATTTCAACCTCAACAAGACCCTCTCGGGCAAAGAGTTTCAATTTGTAGAGGAGTTTTTGAAAGGTGATAAAGACATTGTAATAAAGTTGAATAACACTGAGTGGTGGAATGCAGAGCTCGGTACATCAGATGACGGATTGCGAACTCTATTCGGGGAAATACAGTCTGATTCAATATCTGAGTTTTACTTTCCCAAGACTAAGTTGCCACTCGGCAAATATGAACTGAAGCTACCCAGGAATATATCCTCAGCAGAGTTACTTCCGACAGGCGATTACGGAAAAACCTGGTCGGAGCTCAATACCTATTTCGCAGATTTTCATCCTAAGGCCTCAGTGTCATGGATGAATGCGTGGAGCGAAACTGCAGATACCGCGTTTACTTTGTTGGAGTGGCGAAAAAGTTTGCAGGGGACTTTCACCTGGAGTAATAACGATGGTAGCGACAGCAAAATCAGTTGTATTGGCGGTGAGGACTCAGTTCTGATTTCGCAACGCCTTGCCTCTCTCATTTCCAGACCCCTGGCCGAATACCCTGGTGTCAACAAGATGTCGAATCACACCCTGCTTGAAAGGAACTTCCCCGATGGCGCAGACGGAAACTATTTCACCGAAAAAAATCACGTCCTATATTTTGGAGGGTCACCTACCGATTTATACGCATTGCTGAAAGACAGCAGTGAACTTGATGCCGGTATCTATCAATCATGGGATGAGGCGTGTGATGAAGCATTCGCCTGGTACTACTGGAGCAAAGGAAAGGCACCGAATCGCTTGAAAGATTTGAATAGATATCATTTCGCAATGAATCGTACCTCGGCGCATCTGCGTATCGAGGATGAGCGACCATATCTCAAAGTCTTTTTGCATGATCACATTCTTTCTGAGGCAAAGCAAGAAGCCGTTGCATCGGATAAAAACGCTTGCTTTGACGTCACCAATCACACCGATGGATCGAGCGAAAAACTATGCTTCCAGGAAACTACTTTAGAACGTTTCGATCAACAGTCTGTGTCGCTCTTCAAAGTGAATATCGACGGCAATGCATTAGGTCGGGTATGGGATGTGGATGGTCTTCAGAATGGCAAGCTACAGGCCGCTTTTACCACCCATAAAAAGTTATATGTGATCGACCGCAAGGGAAATGCGCTGGCGGGTTTTCCGATTTCATCAGCACATTCTATCTCCAGTGGTTTGTTGGTGGCAGATTACAATGGCGACAAGAAATACCGATTGATTTTCGGAACGTCTGATGGCAATGTAATGAATTATGACATCGCCGGAAATCCTGTTCCTGGCTGGCAATTCGCTGCGGTACAACCGTGTGTTACTGCCATTCATCACATAAGATGTGAAGGTGAAGACCATCTGATTACCATTCAGCAGGATGGTCAGATACAAGTACTTAAGCGCAATGGTGAATCGAGAAATCTCAGATGTAACAACGCGCCATCTTATGACGGACGCGGATGCGAAGTGGTGCTAAAGGGTAATCTGCTCTCCACTGCTGAGTTGCATTACACTTCCTCTAAGGGCGAAGCTCAGACCGTAAAACTTCTTCTGGAAAATTGATTTGAAAAATGTATTTCTGATAAAGAATCATTTGCGCCGTGATCCGTTTTTACGTCCGCTCGTAGACACCTATTTCAAAGATTTACCGCATGCCGGTGCGTCATTGCACCTGCAATTGATTCAATCCATCGTGGGTCAGCAACTACATGTAAGAGCAGCTGAAACGATCTGGCGGCGATTTCTCGGTCTTTTTAACAACCCAAATCCCTCTGCTGCAGAGGTTCTTGCGATGCCACGTTCGCTCATGCGCTCGGCCGGTTTGAGTCAGTCCAAGTGTGAATCCGTTCATCAGTTCTGTGCAATGTTGTTGCAGCAGCAAATAGATGATGTGTATTGGCTTGAGGCCGATCAAAATGAAATCGTTGATAAGCTTTGCTCGGTGAAAGGTGTTGGTTTGTGGACCGCTCAGATGTTTCTTCTATTTGCTTGTGGCCGATCTGATGTTTTTTCGGTCGGTGATTTTGCTCTGAAAGATGCTGTAATCAAGTTATACGACCTTTCACTCAAGGGCAGGGAATTGAATGAGGAAATGAGAACCATCAGCAGGATGTGGTCTCCTTACGGAAGCTATGCGGCTTTGATACTGTGGTCTTGGCGAGACTCCGAATTGAAGAGGAATTAACCTCTACCGATGTCGCGCAAATGAACCACATGGGCGCGCAATGCAGAGTACACGGTTCGGTGTGAGTTGTATCGAATACCGAATTTCTCACAGGTGTTTTGCACTATTGAGCTCAAGGCGGGATAATGCACATGTGATATACGAGGGAACAGATGATGCTCTACCTGATGATTTAAGCCCCCCGTAAACCAATTGACCCAGCGGCTGTGCATCGCGAAATTGCTGGTGGTATTGATTTGATGCACGGCCCATTCCACTTGTTTTAGCTCGTCCTTATCATCGGCGTGATGGAAGGAGGCCTCACCCACAACATGTGCCAATTGAAAAACAATGGCAATAACAATGCCGCACGAGAGCGTTACAATGGCATAACCGACCAATGTGTTTACTACACCCACAAAAAACATGGGAAGCACAACAAACGTCATGATGTAAAACACTTTGGTTACCCAAAAACTCACGTGCTGCCAGGGTGTGTATTTGCGTATCGGAGTAGCACCGATTTTCTTGGAGAAATATTTTTTATAGTCGAAATAGAATACCCAAAACAGATAATTCAACGCGTAAAAAATGAATGCGTAAACATGTTGGAAACGATGAATCCAAAGTAGTTTCTGGTTTTCACTGATGCGGAGAACCGGTGCTATATCAATATCGTCATCAAGTCCGTCGATATTGGTAAAAGTATGATGTATGAGGTTGTGTTTGGTTTTCCATAAGTGCACATCTCCGCCCATCAAGTTGAGGGAGTGACCCATCACATTGTTCAGCCATTTGTATTCGGAGAAACTGCCGTGAGCGCTATCGTGCATGACATTAAAACCAACTGCCGCCAGTGTCAATCCGAGCAGAGTACATAGCCCAATGCTCACCCACATGCCAGGGGTAAAAAAAACGAGTGTGATGTAGAGACCGAATAATAGACCGATGAGAATACCCGCCTTCAGAAAGATTTTCCAGTTTCCGGTGCGTGCTTGGCCTGTAGATTCGAAATACTCATCCACTTTTCTTTTGAGCTCATCAAAAAATGGGTGTTCTTGTGTTTTGAAATGGATCATTCTTGGTAGTTAGGGGCGCAATATACTCGCTGAAGTTTGCGCACAGGGTATTATGTTTTCGCGATAGCCAGCTAATTTTTATGCATTTCGTTGTTGACAACTATGAAAATCGTAATACATTCGCACCCGTATTGAAGAATCGGAGAGGGGTGAAAGCCCCTCTTTCATTTGATATACCTCAAGCAAATTATGATTACTGCCGAACAAATTCAATCGCTCATTGGTCCTCAATTGGAAAACACGGATCTCTTCCTTGTGGAGGTCAATGTTCGTCCGGGAAATAAAATTGAAGTTGTGCTGGATAGCGATGGTGGGCTTACCATTGAGCATTGCACGGAGATTCATCGTCATATCCTCCGCGAACTGGATCGGGATGTAGAAGACTATTCGCTCGATGTGAGTTCGCCTGACATTTCCAAGCCTTTGAAAATTTCTCGGCAGTTTGTCAAGAATATCGGTCGTGAAGTTGCCGTGAAGCTGAAAGATAAATCGAAGGTTGTGGGTGAATTGATCGCGGCAACAGAGAAAGATTTTACCATTCGTTTTCAGGAAAAGATTCTTCCCGAGGGTAAAAAGAAAAAAGAAATCGTGATAAGAGAGATCAAAATCGAATACGCAAATACACAGGAAACCAAAGTTCAAATAAGTTTTAAATAATCAAATTCATAAAAATCGAATCAAATGAAAGGTGTTAATCTGATGGAGGCGTTCTCCGACTTTAAAGAGTTAAAGAACATCGACCGCGAGACCATGACACAGGTGCTCGATGAAGTTTTCAGAGGAATGATCCTCAAGCGCTGGGGAGCAGATGATGGCTTTGACATTATCATCAATCCTGATCGTGGCGACCTTGAAATCTGGCGCACACGAGAAATTGTTCCCGATGGTGAGCTGGATGATGAAGTAGCTCAAATTGAAGTGAGCATGGCGCAGAAAATCGTTCCGGATCTTGAGATAGGAGAAGAACTTATCGAAGAAATCCGCATTGAAGATCTGGGTCGGAGAAATGTACTATCTCTCCGTCAGACGCTCCAATCCAAGATTGTAGAAATGGAGAAGGATCACTTGTACCAGAAGTATCGCGAGCGTGTGGGTGAAATCATTTCCGGTGAAGTCTATCAGGTATGGAAGCGGGAAATGCTTGTACTTGATGACGAGAACAACGAACTCATTCTCCCGAAAGACCAGCAGATTCCCTCTGACTTTTACAAAAAGGGAGATACCCTGCGCGCAGTCGTTTATAAAGTGGATTTGAGAAATAACAGTCCGCAAATCATCCTGAGCAGAACAGCTCCTGAATTTTTGGAAAAACTTTTTGAGCAAGAGGTTCCTGAAGTTTTCGACGGACTCATCACCATCAAGAAAATTGTGCGTGAACCCGGTGAGCGTGCGAAGGTAGCCGTTGAAAGTTATGATGATCGCGTTGACCCGGTGGGTGCATGTGTGGGCATGAAGGGCTCGCGAATTCACTCCATCGTGCGTGAACTGCGCAATGAAAACATTGATGTAATTCAATGGACAAATAACGAACAGCTGCTTATAACGAGAGCACTCGCACCTGCGAAAATCAGCAGCATCAATTTGGATAAAGAAACCAACAAGGCGGATGTATTTCTAAAGCCCGATCAGGTTTCGCTGGCGATTGGTAAAGGTGGAAACAACATCAAGCTGGCCAGCCGACTTACCGGATTTGAAATAGACGTATATCGTGAATCCGACACCGACATCGATGATGTGGACTTGGAGGAATTCTCAGACGAAATCGACAGCTGGATCATTGATGAGTTGAAAAACATTGGCTGCGATACGGCAAAATCAGTTCTGGCCATTCCGAAAGAAGATCTTGTAAAGAGAACAGACCTTGAAGAAGAAACCATCGATGAGGTGGTTAGAATTCTCAAGGCGGAGTTCGAATAAAAGAGAATTGTATAGTATGCGGATGAATTTGACGTGACTTTTGTCGCGTCAAATTCGCATCGCATAGGAAACCCCTCCTAGCGCCTGCTTAGCTGATTACCCAGCAACCCTATTGGGATATTTTTGCAGCGCTATTTTCAGACACTCAACAGCCCTTACCAAAGCTTCTGAATTTAAGACATATGCCAGACGCACTTGCTGCAGACCTGGCTCTGGTCGCGAATAAAATCCCGTTGCGGGAGCCATCATTACGGTTTGATTTTCATGTTCGAAATGCTCCAACATCCATTGGCAGAAATTGTCACTGTTGTCGATGGGCAATTGCGCGATACAATAAAACGCCCCTTTTGGTTTAGGACAAATCACCCCGGGAATTGCGTTGAGGCCATCGACTAAAATATCGCGTCTACAAGCGTATTCGGTAACAACTCCATCAAAATAAGATGCTGGTGTTTGCAGGGCCAGTATTCCAGCAAGTTGGCCAAAAGTAGGTGGCGACAGCCGCGCCTGTGCAAACTTCAAAGCTGATGCAATGACACTTTTATTCTTCGTAATCAATGCACCCACTCTGGCTCCGCACATACTGTAACGTTTGCTCACACTATCAATCATAATAGCATTGTTTTCGATACCTGTAAGAGACATAATACTTTCAGGCACAACACCATCGTATGCAAACTCACGATAAACTTCATCCGCTAATAAATACAAATCGCGCTTCAAAACGAGATCTTTTAATTGCAGTAACTCATCTTTACTATATAGATAACCTGTCGGATTCCCTGGATTACAAATAAGAATGCCCTTGGTACGGGGGGTTATCAGTGCCTCGAATGCATCGATAGGAGGTAGCGCAAATCCGTTTGATATCTCACTCATAACGGGAACCACCTTAACCCCTGCCATAACAGCGAAACCATTATAATTAGCGTAAAACGGCTCCGGGATAATTACTTCGTCTCCAGGGTTGAAACATGTCATAAAAGCAAATACCAAGGCCTCACTGCCGCCCGTTGTAATCATGATATCAGCGACATCCAATGTAATTGATTTGGATGCGTAATAGCCCGCAAGACCTTTGCGATAATTCAGCATACCCTCACTATTCGAATATTCTACCACCTTGATGTCGAGCTGCCGCATACCTTCTCTTACGATTTCAGGCGTTTCAATATCTGGTTGACCAATATTCAAGTGATAAACTGTGCGTCCCTTTCTCTTCGCCTCTTCAGCGAATGGCACCAGCTTTCTGATCGGTGAAGCGGGCATTTGTTGGGCTTTTTGAGATATCGCAGGCATAACTTTTCGAAATGATTTAGGAGCTCAAAATTAACTACTACAAGCACATTAAGTTCAATCAACATCCTGACGTCCCTATACAAAAGAGGCCGGTATTACCGGCACTCTATTTAATACACATTTAAAATCTTAATGATTTACCTAGTGAATAACAACTCCCGCATTTTGGGTAATGGCCAACTGCTATCATCAGTAATTAACTCCAGCGCATCGCAAGCAGTTCTCACTTTATCCATTGCGGGCTTCACTTTGCTACTATACACTTCAGCCCGTTTTTCAATATCCAACGAGTTTGCCTTATTGCGTTCCGTTATTAACATCAACACCGACGCATGAAGCTGATTTGCGTGCTGCGAAATTTGACGGATCAATTCGACCTGCGCTTTAGCTGTCTTCTTGGCTTCAGCGCTACCCAGCGCGGCAACGATTCCCTGGTAATTATCGGTTAGTTTTGTCTGATAGGCAAATACTGCAGGAAGTATATGGTTCATTGCTAAATCCTCAGTGGCAAGACATTCTATTTCACGCCGTCTTACATACGTTTCCACTTCAATCTCATACCTCGCATGAATCTCTTCGTGCGTTAATACATTGAGCGATTCGAAAACTTTCTGTACCTCTTTTTTCTTCCAAACTTTCAAGGCACTTGGTGTATCATTCAAATTACTCAATCCACGTTTAGCGGCTTCCTTAACCCATTCCTCGCCATACCCGTTACCTTCAAAACGAATGGGCTTTGACATCTTAATAAGCCTCTGAAGCTCCTTCAAAATAGCCTCATCCTTATCATCGCCCTTGGCAATCCTGGCATCAACATCCTTCTTAAATTGTATCAGGCGATGAGCAACAATTGTATTGAGAACAATCATTGCATTCGCACAATTCGCGCTAGACCCTACGGCACGAAATTCAAATTTGTTTCCTGTAAAGGCAAAGGGAGATGTCCTGTTCCTGTCGGTGTTGTCTAACAAAGCCTGAGGCAATTTGCCAATATTGAGCTTAAGATCCGTTTTATCTTCAGGAGTCATTTTACCGACCTTGATATTCTTCTCGAGTTCATCGAGCATTTTGCTGAGATGTCCGCCAAGGAAGGTAGACATTATAGCTGGCGGCGCTTCATTCGCTCCGAGGCGATGATCATTGCCAACACCTGCAATACTGGCTCGCAGGACATCTGCATTCTCATAGATGGCGGCTACTGTGTTAACGAAGAAAGTCAAAAACTGAAGGTTCGTCTTAGGATTTTTTCCGGGCTTTAATAAGTTCACTCCCGTATTGGTGCTTAATGCCCAATTATTATGTTTTCCGCTACCATTGATTCCTTCAAAAGGTTTTTCGTGAAGTAAGATTCTAAAATTATGCTTACGAGCTGTCTTCTCCAGCACGTCCATTACAAGCTGATTGTGATCATTCGCAAGATTTGCCTCCTCAAACATGGGCGCCAACTCAAACTGATTCGGAGCCACTTCATTATGTCTGGTAGTTACCGGTATACCGAGCAAATGAGATTCATATTCAAACTCGCGCATAAAAGCCATTACCCGTTCAGGTATACTTCCGAAGTAATGGTCCTCTAATTGTTGGCCTTTCGCCGGGCGAGCTCCGAACAATGCTCTGCCGGTTAGGGATATATCTGGTCGCGCATTATACAAACTGCTGTCTATCAAAAAATACTCTTGCTCCCAACCCAGAGTAACACTGACCTTATTGACCTCCTTATCGAAGTATTGACAAACTTCTGTTGCCGCGCCATCCACCGCATGAAGTGCTTTCAGCAAAGGCATCTTATAGTCTAAGGCATGGCCTGTATAGGAAATGAAAATAGTTGGAATGCATAGCGTATTACCCACAATAAATGCCGGTGATGTAGGATCCCACAGAGTATATCCGCGCGCTTCAAAAGTGTTTCGCAATCCACCTGAAGGAAACGATGAAGCATCAGGCTCTTGCTGCACCAACATGCTTCCATCAAATTTCTCCAATGCCCTGCCATCAGCAAGCGGCTTGAAAAAACTATCATGCTTCTCAGCGGTACTACCTGTTAGCGGCTGAAACCAGTGTGTGTAATGAGTCACGCCCTTTTGTATTGACCACTCCTTCATTGCTGCTGCCACGTGATCTGCGGTTTGACGATCGATACGCTGACCCGAATTGATGCAGTTCATTAGCTTATCGTAAGCCTCTTCCGTAAGATGCTCACGCATCTTGTGGTAATGAAAAACATTTGCGCCGAAATACTCGCTGATTCTTCCTCCGAAATCAGGTAAATCAATCGCTTGTCTTGAATTCAACTCAGCCAATGCTTGAAAACGATGTGTAGACATATTATTTATGATTATTTTTAATTCAACGGCTCAAAATTAAGGGGGTCATTTACATAATTCTATATTTTTTTTCACATCACCCCCCATATTTTTAGGGCAAGATTCAAAATTCATGATTTTTCTTCCAAATTTTTGCCCTTGATGTTAACCGATACATTCGTTAGGTTTGCGGAAACAGTAAGTTCATGAAACTCAGTAAACATTTTTTGTTGGTCATGTTGATCTGTGCAGCCCCCACCCTAGCGGCATGGGCTCAGTATACAGCTCAGACCTTATTATCCAAGGGACCCAAAAAGAACATTCAAGTATCACCCGACGGCAAGAAAATTGCTTTTCTCAGTCTGGAAAACGGTATCTACCAAGTCTACAAGGAACACATCAATGGTGGCGAAATTCAGCAATTGTCAGCCGTAACAGGAGCAGACGTCTCACAGGTAGTATGGGTAGATGACGAAACTATTGTCTTTCTGCACGAAACAGAGAAAAATGGAACTGACATGTTATACTCAGTGAATCTGGTTGACGCCAAAGCGCGTTTGATAACGCCCTCTGGGAGAGATGTAAACATTCTCGGTCTCGACAATAAAAACAATACCGTGATATTCGAGATGCGAGCAGAATCCGGGAAAGGCTATGACCTATGCAGCTTCAACAAGAAGTACAAGACATTTCAAACAATGAATAAGAATGAAGGCGATGTTACCTTTTGGGGGGTAACCTCTACCGGTCAACTGAACTGTTGGGTAGAAAACGGATCTGGTGGAGTAAGACTCATCGGATCCGTGGGTGGATCCAACTCTAAATTGTATACCCGTGAGTCATCCCATTATCTAAAACCCATAGCGCCTTCCGCCTCCAAAAAAGGAGGTTACCTCTTTCTAACTGACCAAAAAAGTAAAGGGTTGCAATGCATCGGATACAACCTCATAACAGGCGAGGAGTTTACCGATATAAGCACACCAGAAGGAACAACCATTCATGAATACACCACAGCCAACGCAGATGGTCGTTTACTTGAGTTAGCACTAAGAAATCTGAAAGACGGTTCCATCGAATACCAAACCATTGATCCCGCTTATGGGCAATTATTGACGGAAGTTGCCACGCGAACGAATTTATCGGGAAGATTAAAACTCACCAACACCGATGCTATCGAAAATGTTTGGATTTTCGAAATGTTGGATGAATTCGGCCGGATTAATACTATTCGTTATAACAAGGCCAATAAAGAAGTTAAAATTCTTGCCGGGGATATAGCTATCGACAAAAAAGAGGAAACCACTGCGCCGGCTTTCAATAGTGTTTCAAAAGGCAAAACCGTATCCGGGGCCCCGCTCAGGCGTGAATCAAGAAATCCGCTTTTCGACATGGACGCCTCACTCTTCGCGACTCCAATTAGTTCTGTAATGACAAGTGAGAATGGTTACCTCATTCCTATGCAGGTATTCTCGCCTGCCGAGATAACCTCACAAACTTTTTACGTGCTGCACATGCATACAACACCCCTGGCTGAAGCATCATATTTTAATGGCTATGCTCAATTTCTGGTATCCAACGGCCTTGGATATATCGATTTCAATTTGTCTGCATACCCATCACAATCTTTGCGGGATGGCGCCGAATCATGGCTGAAATTAATAGCAAATGATTTATCAGCCGTAGAAAATTGGTTTGCACTATTAGGACTCTCTAAACCGAACAGAATTCTAATTTTCGCCGAGGGCATAGCGTCATTTCCCGCGCTTCAGTCATTGCTTACCGGCACATTCAGATCTAATCAAATTGCATTATTGAATCCACTCACCGATATCAATTCTATCAAAACCCATTTGTCTTATTTGCCGCAATATCTTGAATCCGCTTTTTCCCAATCCGGTGCTAAAGCGTTTCAGCCGCTATCCTTTGGATCTGCAAATCACCTCAATACCGATATCGCTATTATTACTTGCAAACAGGCGGATGCATTTATTTCAAAACAATCAAGTACACTCGCTGATAATCTTGGGAACAACTCCATCAAAACAACATCCATAACTATTTCCGACGGCACCTTTCACACCCCCAATGAAAAAGGACAGGCGGCGATCGCTGAAGAATTACTTACTTTCTTCATCAAATCGGTAAAAACCATTAATGATTCAACCGCCCCAGCTCCGAGTCGCAAATAGTTTGGCACACAACAGTATATGTCGCTAAGCTTCACCCTGACCCATACCGATAGCAATAGTTCGGCAAGGGCTGGAAAGATTGTAACTGACCACGGCGAAATTTGTACGCCCATATTCATGCCCGTTGGAACAGCAGGCACAGTGAAGGCGGTAACACAACAGGACCTTCAGAATGACATCAACGCCCAAATCATTTTAGGAAACACCTATCATTTGTACTTGAGACCAGGGTTAGATGTGTTACACCAAGCCGGCGGTCTGCATAAATTCAACGGGTGGAATCGCCCGATACTTACTGATAGCGGAGGTTATCAAGTTTACTCATTAAGTGACCGCAGAAAAATAACAGAGGAAGGGGTTAAATTTCAATCACACATAGACGGCTCATACCATATGTTCACGCCAGAAAACGTGATGGATATTCAGCGATCTATCGGTGCCGACATCATCATGGCGTTTGATGAATGTCCTCCCTTTCCAGCCGAAAAGAAATATGTGGAAACATCAATGCATCTTACCCACAGATGGCTGCAACGATGTCTATCAAGAATTCAAGCCACAGAGCCGCTGTACGGATACCACCAGAGTTTATTTCCGATTGTGCAAGGAGGCGGCCATAAAGATTTGCGAAAACAAAGTGCTGAATTCATCGCAAATTGCAATGCAGAGGGCAATGCCATTGGCGGCCTAAGTGTAGGAGAACCAGCAGAATTAATGTATGAGATGACAGAGCTTGTTTGTTCCATTCTACCAAATAACAAACCTCGTTATCTTATGGGTGTAGGTACACCCATGAACATCATCGAATCTATTGCGCTTGGAGTAGATATGTTTGATTGCGTCATGCCCACTCGCAATGCACGTAATGGACAGATTTTCACTTGGAATGGTATTATCAATCTTCGCAATAAGAAATGGGAAAACGACTTCTCACCACTTGATGAGTCCGGTAATAGTTACGTTGATTCGTTTTATACTAAAGCATACGTGCGGCATCTTTTTATAGCGGGTGAAATTCTAGCTCTCCAAATTGCATCCATTCACAATTTGAACTTTTACCTGTGCCTTGTGAAGACGGCAAGAGAGAGAATCATTGAGGGCACATTCAGTGAGTGGAAAAAAAGTGTTTCAGAGGCATTAACGCGACGACTTTAATGAAGAAGATTGATGTCTACATAATTCGCAAATTCCTGGGCACTTTCTTCTTCATGATCGGAGCATTTGTATTAATTGCTATCATAGTTGATGTAAGTGAAAACATCGATGATCTTGTCAAAACCACTGCATCGTTTTGGCAAATTCTTAGCGAATACTATTTGAATTTCTGCTTCTATTTCGGAACACTTTTAAGCCCATTCATAATTTTTCTTTCCATTATTTGGTTTACTAGCAAGTTGGCTCAACAATCTGAAATCATTGCCATGTTGAGCGGGGGAATTCCTTACCGGAGAATTCTCCTACCCTACTTTCTTTCCGCCACTATCCTAGTATTTCTATCGCTCTGGCTCAGTCATGTTATCGTTCCCAAAGCCAACAAAAAGAAGCTTGAGTTCGAGGTTACCTATTTGAAAGATCCAATAACCGTCACCGAACGATACGCACACCGTGAGATAGAGCCCGGAACCATAGCATACTTCTACTCATTTCAGCCGGCCACTCTATCCGGAGATAATTTCTCGATTGAAAAATGGAAAGATGATACCCTTACCTATAAACTTATGGCATCCTCAGCCACATATATGCCAGATGTTACACAATGGCGCATCAACCAAGCTGTGATCAGAGAATGGACTGCGGATGGCCAACAACGAGTTTACGAGCGCACTCAAATCGATACAATTTTACCTATGGATGAGCAAGATTTTGGACTTCGCGCTGAGATAACTTCCGCAATGTCATCAGAAGAGTTAAGCAAATTCATAGAAGAGCAGCGATTGGGTGGCACTGGCCGTGTAGCCCAATTTGAGCTGGAGAAATACAACAGAACCGCAGTACCTTTTTCCATTTATGTATTAACTCTCATAGGGGTTTCAGTAGCCAGCCGAAAACAGCGTGGCGGTATCGGACTGCACTTAATGCTTGCCGTTATCATAGGGTTTGTTTTCGTATTCATCTCCAGAATGATGGCCGTAAGTTCTATGAATCTCGGCCTATCTGCGAGCCTGGCAGTCTGGGTATCAAATATAATATTCGTGTTTTTCGGACTATTCCTATACTCCAGAGCACAGAAATAAAAAAAGCCGTCAATACAACGGCTTTGTGACCCCGAAGGGATTCGAACCCCTATCTGAGGAACCGGAATCCTCCATTCTATCCATTAAACTACGGGGCCGAATACACTCGCAATTAAAAAGCGTGGTCAAAATTAGAGAACTTCTCTGTGTTCTCAACTTCGCAACACCGCTTAAACATTAGTTCTTATTCATCCTCAATATTCAGGTAATGATAAAAATTACTTCCAACTGAAACTCTTTGCCAATATGAACCTATTTAAGATCAATCCTTATCATAATCAAAATCAGATTCCTTCATTTTATTAAGTTGCCTCAATCTTACCTTATACTCCCTAAAGCGATCACGCACATAAATTAAGAAGTCGTACTGAGTGGAATTTCGCATGAATTCATCCGACACATTCAAATAGTCAATGAAATCATCAAACTGTGTATTGTCCAGTTGTATAATCTCATAATCTACATAATGACGAAAAAGCTCTTTCAGTAACGCTCTTTTACGGTCTTCATTAACAAGATAAGCGACCTCCCTCTTCGACTGTTCTTTTTTACTGAACTGTTGATATAGGAATGTTATGGGACTCGACGCAGCGTTGATACCACTCAGCATGTAATCACTCTCATTATAACCTAAGCGCTCGATATCTTCCTGGATTGCTTCCAAATCGCGCGGACCAAAAATCTCAACCACTGGCATTTCATATACTCTAAGATCAAGATACACATCGCGCTGATAGATATTATCCGGCAATATCTCCGGAATGACAAAAGTTCGAGAGTGATAGCCCAAGGCAGTGATTGTAATTGTGTCGTTGTTAAAGCAATGCACTCTAAATTCACCATTCGGGTCACCAAAAGCACCTCGCTTGGTTCGTTTATTCAATACTATAGAGTTGGGCAAAGGATATCCGCTTTCATCAAATACCCTCCCGCTCACCAATATTTCCGTTTGACCCAAAAGATCCGTGAAAAACAGGGGCAGAACAAAAAACAGCGAGATAAGATTCTTATTCATTCAGGCAACCGCAAATGTCGATACGTTGAATACTTTGTTACGATTTTTACAGGTGCAATTTTGTTAGTGTACTATGTACACTATATTTCGAACTTTCATAATACTAACCTCATATTAACCCGAAAATGATTTTTATGAAGAACTCATTACTCCCATCGCGTGTGTTGACGTTGCTTTTGGTTTTATGCTCAACCTGGGCTGTGGCACAACTAAGAATTACCATGGTTCATCCAAGTAATCATGCCATTCGAATCAAGAACTTCAACCCCGCGCCCATTGATATTTCTTCCTATCGTTTGTGTGCTTTGTTTGAGTACACCAGTTTGAATAGCTCCAATGTAACTATCATTTCGGGTGATTTCCTGCTCACACAAAACGAGGAAGTTGTAGTTGCTTGGGACGCACTAACTGGTTTCAACGCAACTGCAAGTGATCTGGGCCTTTATTTACCCACAGGATCATTCGGTAGTGCCGCGAATATGGTTGATTTTATGCAATATGGTGCAGGTGGCCAAGGTAGAGAAAACGTGGCCGTTGCCGCTGGATTATGGACTGCCGGCACTTTTCTTCAAGCAGGTTCAGGGCCATGGATCTTCACGGGTAACGGAACTCAAAGTGGAATAACCTTCTGGGTTTCTGCTACCGAGATAACATTTAAGGTGAATATGGCGCTGCAATCCGTAAGTGCCAATGGCGTGCACATAGCAGGAAGTTTTCAGGGCTGGAGTCCAGGTACTAGTCTCATGACTGACCTGGATAACAACGACATCTATGAATACACCACTTTTCTTGCCGCTGGCACTCAAATTCAATTCAAGTATGTAAACGGCAATGCATGGGGTTCTGACGAGGCCGTTCCGGGAGCGTGTGGCCAGCCAAATGGATTTGGTGGATTCAATCGTTTCGCGACAATCGCTGCTTCAGGATCTCAAATTCTTGGTCCTGTTTGCTTCACCCTTTGTGAGAACTGTGTAACAGAAGGTTGCATGGATCCCGCGGCCTGTAATTTCGATGCTCTTGCCACAATTAACAATGTCGGCCTGTGCACTTATCCCGGCTGTCAAGATCCCAATGCATTCAACTATGATGTAAATGCAGGTTGCGCCGACACTTGCATTTTCACGAATGCTAACGTCACTTTCAAAGTTAATATGGCAAACGAAATGGTCAGCTCCAATGGCGTCTACCTTGCAGGTGACATCCAGGGCTGGGATCCATCCTCAACTATGATGACAGATATTGATAATGACGGAATTTTCGAAGTAACCCTTCCTGCAGTCATAGGGCAATCCTATCAATTCAAATTCATCAATGGATCGGATTGGATATTTTCTGAACAGGTACCAGTGTCATGCAGTGTCAACGATGGCAGCGGAAATTTCAATCGGGAATTGACGGTCACACAAGAAAATTTTGTTTTCGGTCCGGTCTGCTTTGGTGCATGTCTAGATTGTAGTGATATCGTTTTCGGCTGTACTGATATCAATGCTTGTAACTACAATGAGCTTGCGAATACCTCAAACAATAGTTGCAACTATCCCGGTTGCACGGATTCACTCGC
This sequence comes from uncultured Comamonadaceae bacterium, assembly GCA_964555295.1. Classification (GTDB taxonomy): domain Bacteria; phylum Bacteroidota; class Bacteroidia; order Flavobacteriales_D; family Sanyastnellaceae; genus CAZKRL01. The sequence continues at coordinate 17,707 of CAZKRL010000001.1, forward strand.
TTTCAACTATAACCCAGACGCAGGTTGTACAGACACATGCATTTATACAGATATCACTATTACTTTCAAAGTGAATATGGCGAATGAAATCGTGAGCACAAATGGTGTTCATTTCGCCAGTAATTTGCAGAACTGGGATCCCGCGGCAACACCCATGAGTGATGATGACGGCGATGGTGTTTACGAGGTCACATTGCCTGCTGCATCGAACCAAACATACGCTTTCAAATTCATCAACGGAAACGATTGGGCATTTTCAGAATTCGTACCCCTGAACTGCGGCACGGATGACGGATTTGGTAATATAAACAGAATCATCGCCACAGGCGATAGCAATACAGTATTTGGCCCCGTCTGTTTCGGTAATTGCGTTAACTGCTCAGATATAGTGTTCGGTTGCAACGATATTTTCGCTTGTAACTTCGACTCCTTAGTCACCAACTTCGACGGCACTTGTGTTTATCCGGGTTGTTTGGATTCAGTGGCCTTCAATTATAATCCTGACGCCGGTTGCCAGGGAATTTGCATTTACCCAGATATCAATATCACATTCAAGGTCAATATGGCCAATGAAATTGTGAGTCCAAATGGAGTGCATCTCGCAGGCAGTATTCAGGGCTGGAACCCATCAACTACGGAAATGAATGACCTAGATGGTGACGGCATCTATGAAGTAACACTGGGTACTATTGCTAATCAAACGTACCAATTCAAATTCATCAATGGCAATGACTGGGCTGAAGAAGAGGCAGTGCCTGCGAATTGTGGTATCGCCAACGGAGTCGGAAGTTTCGATCGTGAAATATCCATTGACACATCTGACGTGATTTTCGGTCCCGTATGCTTCGGTGCATGTATCGATTGTGGAGGTATCATTTTCGGTTGCACAGATATGAATGCGTGTAACTATAACCCCCTCGCAAATACATCAGATAACGATTGTATTTATCCAGGTTGTCTTGATTCTTTGGCATTCAATTATTCACCCAATGCAGGTTGTAGCGACACATGCCTTTATGCCGACATTACTGTAACGTTCAAGGTGAATATGACAAATGAATCAATCAGCCCAGATGGTGTTCACATCGCGGGTTCAATTCAAGGATGGAATCCTGCAACAACCGAAATGACAGATGGCGACGGTGATGGGATTTACGAAGTCACTCTTGCAGCGGCCGCAGGTCAAGCGTATCAGTTCAAATTCATCAATGGAATCGATTGGCCATTCGCTGAACAAGTTCCTGCTGAATGCGGATTAGATGACGGATTCGGTGGTTTCAATCGTTCTATTCTTGTAGGAGGTTCCAATTATATTTTCGGTCCGGTTTGTTTTGGTGCATGCCTTAATTGCGGTCCGGGTTGCTTGGATAACACCGCATGCAATTTCGATTCCACCGCCGGTATAAGCGACAGTTCTCTCTGTATATATCCCGGATGCACCGATCCTGTCGCTTGTAATTATTCCCCAACTGCAGGTTGTTTGCTCGAACTTTCTTGCAATTATGACGTAGTTTCAAATGAAGAGTATACAGCAAACGATAATGGGTTTTTCTCATACAACGGGTCAGATCTAGCTCCTGGTAATTACACCTATACATATGTCGCATCCAATGGTTGCGACAGCGTTGTATATGTGACAATCATAAATCCTCAACTTGAGGGATGCGGCAATCCAACGGCTTGTAACTATAATCCCATCGCCGGTATTAACATTGACTCTCTATGCGTGCTACCCGGCTGCTTGGAAACAAATGCATGCAACTATGATCCGAATGCATTATGCGGAGGCGGATTGTGTTATTTCGACGAAGAAGTGTCATTTACACAAGTCTTTTCCGAACCTTTTGTTTTCAATGATTCCCTGATTACTGTACCAGGCATTTATGAATTTCAAACGCAAACGACTTATGGTTGCGACAGCTTGATACATTTGGTAGTATTGGATCCAACTATCACGGATTGTTTCGATAGCTCTGCATGTAACTACAATCCTCTCGCTGGAATTATCGCTAATTTCCTTTGTACTTACTCTGGCTGTCTCGATGCAGCAGCTTGCAACTTTGATGCTACCGCAGGTTGTGCCAACAATTCATGCTTGTACCCTGGTTGCATCGTTAGTAACGCTTGCAATTTCAACGCATCCGCTGGATGCGATGATGGTAGTTGTACGTTTCCGGGCTGCACGGTCGTAAACGCTTGCAATTACGATAGCAACGCGGGTTGCGATGACGGTTCCTGTGGAGAGCTGATCGGATCTCTTTGTGATGATGGTGATTCGCTCACAGTGGGAGATTCTATTGCTTTGGGCTGCGCATGTATTGGAGATTCCGCTGCCATTGCGATTCATGAAATTCTTGCCAACGAAATTCTTGTGTATCCCAATCCCACCAATGATAAAATTTTCATTCAAATGGATGGAATTACAACTGTTAACATGCAACTCATTGGAATAACCGGGGAAATCGTTTTCAGAGGCAAGGCCATGCATGAACTTTCCGTAAATGATTTGCCTGCAGGAATTTACCTCTTACAGTTGGAACGTAATGGAATAACAGCAAGCAGACGAATTGAAATCATCAGATAAACATCTTAGCAAAAATCAAAATTCAAATAATGAAATATTATAACTACCTAACCTCAATTGCCTTCCTGCTCCTCTTTTCATCAGGATGGTTACAGGCCCAAGTGAATGTCACCTTCCGTGTGAATATGTCAAACGAAACCGTGGGCTCAAGCGGAGTTCATCTCG
>CAZKRL010000001.1:20555-56589 GCA_964555295.1 uncultured Comamonadaceae bacterium
TGGCACTAACGATACCACTTTGAGTGTTGTGTGCTTTGGTGCTTGCGAAAATTGCGCACCGGTAGTTCCTCAAGATTCCGTGAGCGTTACCTTCCGTGTGAATATGTCAAACGAAACCGTGGGCTCAAGCGGAGTTCATCTCGCCGGCAGCATTCAGGGATGGAATCCTTCTACCACTGCATTACTCGATGCCGACGCAGATGGAATTTATGAAGTAACTGTAACTGCACTGGCAGGTGCTACCCATCAATACAAATTCATCAATGGCAATGACTGGCCACAAGCCGAAAGCGTGCCACAGGCCTGTGGTCAGAATGACGGATTCGGCAGTTACAACCGCAATCTCCTGCTTGGCACTAACGATACCACTTTGAGTGTTGTGTGCTTTGGTGCTTGCGAAAATTGCACCATCACTGATTCCGTGGATGTAACGTTTTCAGTAAACATGGCAGCTGAGACGATCAGTAGCGAGGGAGTATTTCTCCGAATGAACACAACAGACACATTGACACCTATGGTCTTGTCACAAGCCATGATATATGAGGTGACCGTGACATTAGAGGCGGGTCAAGATTTTTCTTATCGGTTTGTAAATGGCAACACCGATGAAACTGTTCCAACAATCTGCTCAGTGGATTCGATGCGCGTTGCATCCATCACATTCAGCAATCAAACACTCTCTACTGTGTGCTTCGGTGAGTGTGCTAATTGTGGAAACATCCTTGTCACCTTGCAAGTGAACATGCGCGAGCAGCAATTCTCGCCGAACGCAGTATATGCTGCAGGGAATTTCAGCGAATGGATACCCGTGGCAATGACAGACACTAATCAAGACAGCGTATATACCCTGTTGATAGATGCAATTCCATTTGATAATGTAGTTTACAAATTTGTGAACGGCGGACAATGGGAGAGTGTGCCACAAGAGTGCGGGCTAACTGATGGCAATAATATTAATCGTGTTTTGGAAACTGGTGGGATTGATGTGGAAGTACCGTCAGTATGTTTCGGAAGCTGCACCGATTGTGCTGCAAACCCGGTTGTTGCGGATACTATAAACGTTACGTTCAGGGTTAATATGGAAAGTCAGGTAATTAGTGCGGACGGTGTTCATCTGGCCGGTAGTATCCAGGGATGGAATCCATCAACAACTTTGATGAACGATTTGGATGGTGATAGTATTTATGAAATAACATTACCAATGGCTTCAGGCGAAGCTGCTCAGTTCAAATTCATCAATGGCATGGATTGGTCAAATGCCGAAATCGTTCCTTCGATTTGCGGGATCAACGATGGCAATGGCGGATTCAACCGTTACATTTTAGCAAGTGACAATAGCAATGTCTATGGTCCCGTTTGTTTTGGAGAGTGTGTGAATTGTGGAGATACTCTTCCGGCGATTGATAGCGTTAGCATAACCTTCTTGGTGAATATGGCCAATGTTGTCGTTGACACCAATGGCGTTCATCTTGCGGGGAATATTCAAGGCTGGAATCCTGCAACAACGGAAATGACAGATTCTGATGCAGATGGTATTTATGAGGTGGTACTCAACGCGCCTGTCGGTTCTGAGGTATTGTTCAAATTCATCAATGGTAATGACTGGCCGATGACCGAAGCAGTTCCACAAACTTGTGGCGTGAATGATGGTTTCGGAAATTTCAATCGACAAGTTTTGGTTCCGTTTACTGATGTTGTTTATGGTCCTGTCTGTTTCGCAGAGTGCGCTAATTGCAGCGGCAATGGTGGTGATGGGGTAGATGTTACATTTCAAGTGAATATGACCAACCAGTCTATTTCAACTATGGGTGTGCATTTGGCAGGAAGCATTCAAGGATGGAATCCTGCCAGCACCGAAATGTTTGATCAGGATGGTGACGGGGTTTACACAGTGACTCTTAATGTACCCACTAATTCACAATTCAGTTACAAATTTATCAATGGAAATGACTGGCCAATGGCGGAGACCGTTCCTCAGCTGTGTGGAGTATCTGATGGCTTTGGAGGATACAACCGACAGTATACCATTGGAAGTTCCGCAACCGCTATACCTGTGGTTTGTTTTAGTGAGTGCGCAGATTGCGGAGGGGTAAGCAATGTGAATGTAACCTTCCATGTGAATATGTCGAATCAGATCATCTCACCTTTAGGTGTTCATCTTGCAGGCAACATTCAAGGTTGGGATCCGGCCACAACAGAAATGCTAGATAATGACGGTGATGGCACATACTCGGTAACATTAAGCGTTCCTGCTAACACCGATATGATATACAAATTCATCAATGGCAATGACTGGCCGTTATCGGAAATTGTACCGGCAGAATGTGGTGTAGATGATGGATTTGGCGGATTCAACCGTTCATTCCCAGCCGGAACCAACGACATCAATATACAAGTGGTTTGTTTCAATGAATGTGTTGATTGTTCCGGTTCAGGAATGGTCGATGTCACATTCAGGGTGAATATTGCCTACATTGATTTGGACAGCGCGGGTGCATTCATCGCCGGATCATTTAACTCCTTTACACCGATGGCAATGACTATAGAGTCAGACTCAGTATATGCATATACTACTTCATTACCCATCAACTCATTGGTTCAGTTCAAATTCCTAAATGGCCCCACTGGATGGGAGTCGGTACCTTTCGAATGCGGAGTAGATGACTCACAAGGAGGATTTAACCGTCAAATTAGCGTTGATGAAACCGACGTCCAATTGAATCCTATTTGTTTTGCAACCTGCACAGATTGCGGACAGGTAGGATTGGAAAACATCCAGAATTCAACAATTGCTATTTATCCTAACCCAACCAACGGCATGATCACATTAATGAGGAATTCAAATTCGAATGAAAACCTCAAGATTATCGACGCAATGGGCAGGATAGTATATACCTCCGCCATATCAAAATACACAGAGTATTTAGACCTATCTTATTTATCGGATGGTTTGTATTTCCTCAATTTAGGAGACCATTCATCATTTAAAATAGTCAAAAATTAATTACATTTTGTTTGTTTGTTGAGCCCTGCGGTAATACGCGGGGCTCTTCTTTTTGACCCTTTTTGTCTATTCAACGTTCTACATTTGAAACCTTAACATATAACATATGCAAGTCCTATTAATCATACTCGTAGCCTTGGTTTTGATTGTAAGTGTATTCTCCCTCTTGAAAAAAAACTCTGGAAGAGACGAGGCCAACCACAACGAATTCATGAACTCTCTGCAAACTACAGTCGCAGAGCAAAAGCGCGAACTGGATGAGAAGCAGCGAAGAATTGATGCACTCATTGAGGAACTCGCCACTTCGCGTACTAAGCTGGAAGATTTAAGGCAAAGTATATCTGACCACGAAAAACAACGAGACGCAATGTCGAAATCCTTTGAAAATCTGGCAAATGAAATCCTCGATAATAAAGGGCAACAAATGCAGAAGGCAAATCGGGAACAAATAGACTTAATGTTGAAGCCACTGAATGAACGACTCAAAGTTTTTGGTGATCAGGTTGAGAGTGTGTATCGATCTGAAACGCAAGATCGAGTGGCGCTTAAAGAGCAGGTGGTACAGTTGACACAAATGAATAAACATCTCGCGGATGAAGCGGCACAATTGGCAAATGCTCTGAAGGGCGACAATAAACTTCAAGGTAATTGGGGCGAGATGGTATTGGAAAGGTTGTTGGAATCATGTGGTCTTGAAGAAGGAAGAGAGTATGAGAAACAAGAGGTCACAACAAATTCAGAGGGAGAGACCATCAAACCCGACGTTGTCATTACGATGCCTGATAAGCGGCATATGATCATTGACAGCAAGGTCTCGCTACTCGCATACAATGGCATGGTAAATTCTGCTAATCCAGATGATAGCGAAAAGTTTCTGAAGCTGCACCTCGACAGCATTAAGGCTCATATAAAAGGGATTGGAGAGAAATACTATCACACAGGACGCGGACTTCATTCACCGGATTTCATTTTATTGTTTGTACCGATTGAATCAGCTCTCGTTACTGCTTTACAGCGAGAGCCGGGCCTTTACAATTTGGCCTATGAAAGAAATGTTGTTCTCGTTTCACCAACGCTATTGTTAGCCACATTGCGCACAGTTGCGAATGTTTGGACACAAGAGCGAAGAATACAAAACATAGAGGATATACTATCTGCAGCTGGTGGACTTTACGACAAGTTTCATGGATATCTTGAGAGTATCGTTGAGGTAGGTAAAAAACTCGAATCTGCGCAAGAGGCCTATAATACTGCCATGAATAGACTATCTACCGGCAGAGGTAATCTCATCAAGCGTGCATCAGACCTAAAGAAAATGGGTGTACCATCGAATAAAGAAATTCCTCAGGAATTAACAGACAGGGCCAATGACGACGATTCCGATGAATAGCAAATGATTGAATACTTTGCATCAATCAGAGGTAAACTTTTTCGAATAGTGATTTTCATCAACCCTTTCTAATATTTCATTTTAGAATTTTCGAGCAATACAATCAATGCTATTGGTTCCATCATACTAGATCCCAATAAAGCACTTCCTGTGTTTATCTTTTGATGCAATCACAATAAACATTCATCGCTTATACATAGTAAATATTGATTTTTTTCTGATGAAGCGTTTAGCTTCGAACCCGAGAAGAACTTACCTTCGAGCGTCGAATTCATTAAGAATTGATATAGTAAATGGGATTTAAACGGACGAATAGCTACTCAATTCTAGGAGCTTTTGCCCTTGCCATCATTCTTATTTTATTTTTCACGCGATGTAACCCAAAAACAAACATTGCGGTTGTTACCAACCAGTCGCCGGAATATGGTGCTGGTAAGTTGGATGCACAGTGTATGATTTTTCATCGGAAACCAGACTCCAGTGATTTTTTATTCAAAATTGATGTGTTAGAATTGATTCCTGAATCCAAACTTTATGCGCAACAAGAACTGAATCTCAATGCTTGCATCAAATGGAAAAAAACCGATTTCCGTGATTCGATTTGCCAGGAATTCCAGTTGCAATCTTTAAATGGCAAAGGGGACATATTAGGTGTAATGCCATTCGCGTTGCCTGAAGGCAAGTGGGAAATCATGATTGAAATAACTGATATCAAAAGTCGTAAGAAGGATATCATTAGAATGAATTCAGAGAAATTACCAGAGGCGAATCATGCTCACGACTATTTGCTCCGGCATTCAAGAACTGGTCTACCCTTCTTTAATAACGAAATCATAAAAGGTGACACCGTTGAAATCCTGCACTCCTCAGGTCTTTCAAATAATTTGCAACTGGAGTTTTGTAATCGCGAATTCAAGCTTCCCCCTCCCCCATTTTCAGATAATATCTCCGAAGTATTATCACCCATTGATTTAGAAGAAAAAAAAGATTTCATCTCCAACAATAATTCAATTGAATTTATCGCTCAAGAAGGATACTACAGAATCTCAAATCAACCTAATACTGGTATGGGACACACATGGATGGCATCGACCTCAGGGTTACATAACTTGACAGATATAAATGAGCTCGCTGCCTCACTGCGCTATATAACGACCAAGTCAGAATACGACTTAATTTTGAAAGGGCCAGAGATCAAAAAGTCAATTGACAATTACTGGTTGGAATGTGCCGGCTCTAAAGAACGTGCTAAAGAACTCATAGCGCTTTATTACAGCAGGGTCGAATACGCTAATCGCTATTACTCATCGTATACCAAAGGCTGGCGTTCAGATAGAGGGTTGATATATGTTATTTATGGTCCTCCGCGAGAAACCATCGAAGATGAACAATACTTGAGATGGTACTATGAAGAAACCGGAGATGATGGCATCATTTTCAACTTTAAGAAAACATATTTGCCAAAGGTTGGCTGGATTTATCTGCTCGAACGGACTCCTAACCTTAAAAACTCATGGGAAAATCATGTTCAACAGTGGCGAAGAGGCACCGTATATGGAAAAGTATAACTTCATCAAAATAATATTACAGCCATGAAAACAATACAATCTAAAACAATTTCCGCCGCACTATTAGCGGCCGTATTCATCCTGATTCCATGCATTTCTTTTTGCCAAAATCACAAAGGGCTTCCCTCCATAGAGGTACTTGAGGCCGCAACGCAGAACACACTTGGGATCAATGCCGGTTATTATGTGAAGTTCCAAAACAACTCGCAAAAGAGTATTGACGGAGTGAAATGGAAAGTTGATTTTCTCGATAATTTCGGAACCAACAAAGGAACCCGAGACGGTCAGTGGCAATCTGGAAATTTTACCAAACCCGTAGAACCTGGAGATACCATGAAAGATCTTGAAGGAGTATGGGTGGAAGGCGCCACCAAAATCGTTGTCACTATAAAAGAGGTTCATTTCACAGATGGCACCTCTCAAAAAGCCAAGAAATAGAAGAACCTAACGAACCATAAATCTTCCGTTAGTTGCATTGTCGGAATCTACAATAACGTAGATGCCTGATTCAAGAGAACTGACATCTAACTCCACTCTGCCATCCGAGGTCCTGTTTCCCGTCAATGCCATACGTTGTCCTTTGCTATTATAAACCTGCCATAAATGCTCAAAAGTTCTGTCCACCAGATAGATTTTATCACTGCTTGGATTGGGAAATATGCGCAAAAGAGATGAGGGATTATCCTGAAGACTGCTGATTACACAGCCGTTCTGTGTTTGAGTATTGGATTGAGATTCATCATAATTTTCAATTACAATTGCCGCTTCAGCCACATCATTAAGGTGTAAATCCATCCATGCCTTCACCATATCAAGAGTTATGCTCTGCTGAACATTGGTTGACAACCCGTTGAATCCAAATTCCCCAAACTGACAAAGAGTTCCGGCATCCGCGAAGCCACAATGCGATCCCTCCAACACGCTAATAAAAACCTTACACGCGGAAGAGGTTTCTTCATAAATAGGCTGATGATTCTGAGCTGGTGGAGTAACTGCATCAGAACTTCCAGATAATATCATAGCAGGTACCACAACCTGCATCGCTGCATCAATTGCAGATGGATTCGTTTCTGCGGGCGCCATTCCTACCAGGCAATCAATATTACCATTGGACTGTGCCGCCGCGAGCCAAGCCGATCCGCCACCCATGCTATGTCCAATAACGCCAACCTTCGGCAAAACATGCCCCGCGAATAATGAACCCGCGGTAATATTCTCATCTCGAAAATGAGCGGCGAGAAAAAGAATATCCAAACCATAATCGGCATGCGAAGGAGCAAATCCACTTTCGGTTGCCAGCTGAAGCACCATATAACCATGAGAGACCAAAGCTTCGGCCAAATAAGTATAATCCGTGGATTGCATGGAAAAACCATGAGCCATTACAATGTAGGGAAACGTTCCGTCTGAGCAAGCAACGCCTTGGCCACTTGATTGCGCTGGATATAATAATTCAAATGGCAATTCCCGATTTCGCGTTGCATCGGTGTATGTTATACTAACATAACCAACAGCAAACTGGGCTGATGCTGAAACACAGCAGATAGTGCAGAAAAATATTTGTATTGCTCTCATCACTTGATCTTAATTATGGGGAATAATCTTCGTTCGTTGTTATAATCAATTAGCAGAGAATAATGGCCGGATGAAATTTTAAAATCGTTGATTTCAACCGGCACCATCCCGATGGCGTTCAAACTCTCTTGAGACCACAAGACTACTCTGCCCGAGGCGTCTATTAAACTCCAACTAAAACTACTACCCGGATTTTCACAAGGTAATATTATATTCAAATCACTATAAAAGGGATTGGGATATACCAACCAATCAGAATTATCCGCACTTCCATCGCCACGCAAAATAGCCATTGCCTTCATCATATCCGGAATTCCATATCCAAGCGAATCATTCGGTGAATTATATAGGTGCGCCGATTGCTGGATAGCTCTCCTTATTGCAAATGGAGATCGGTCAGGAAATGCCTGCATTAAGCATGCTGCCATACCTGCTATCAATGGAGAACTGAATGATGTGCCATTACCTCGTTTCACTGTAGAATCAAGACCAGCGAAATAGGTACCGCGCCCCTGTGCGCAGACATCTGGCTTTACATCACCATCGGCAGACGGACCCCAACCTGAAAATGTTGCGAAAACTCGGTTCGCATCAACTGCACCAATAGCCAGCACGTTATCTCCATCGGAAGGCGCAGTGATGTGATGCCATTGGCTCAATCCACTATTTCCAGCGCTGTTCACTACAATCATCCCCTTTTCCGCAGCTATGTCGGCACCTTGTGTACATCTTGCTACATCCCCATCCATGTCTGCATAGGAATAATCCATCCACACTGAATCAAACAATGAATAACCCAACGATGAATTGATAATATCCGCGCCTATACTATCTGCCAATTCTGCAGCTGCTACCCAATTATCTTCCTCCAAGTTGGTCTCTGAAAGAGGGTCTTCAGACCTAAAAAGATGATATGTAGCATCAGGCGCAGCACCTATCAATGAATCAGGCCAGTATGAAGCCATAATGCTTAAAACTGAAGTTCCATGTGAGTTTAGACTAAAAATATTTCCACCGTAAGGAAATGCAATGTCACGAATCATTCCAACGCGATTTTCGTTATAGAGCCTTTTGAAACAAGGCAATTGCTCCGTTGATATCCATCCGGCATCAAATTGTGCGATATGAATTCCCTTGCCCGTAAAACCCAGGTTGTGCAACGATTGACCATTGAGCATAGCAATTTGATTGCAAGACTTACCATAAAAAACTTCATCTACACAAAAGATGTCTTCAGCATCTGATCTCAACGAAAACTCAACCATTGGCTCTCGTCGTGTTTTGAGTCGTACTGACCGAAGAATAAATGGAAGGTTTTCTGCTTCGGAAATCATAGAACTATCTTCCAACTGCAACACCACATCATTGAACCACTTACTGCGCGAATGAACTCTTCCACCCGTTAACTGAACCAAAGCTTCTACATAATTTTCATTCAAGGGGAGATCCCTTTCATCAATTGGTATTGACCATTTAAGTCGTCGATTTATACACCGTTGTGATAAAAATTCACTGGGTCGACTCACATCATAACCATTCCCATTTTTGTCAATGAATGAGAATCGATAGAATACATCCTGACCTGAGACATTCGTTGTACAAGCATTAAAAAACACTATCAGAGCAAAAGAAATTTTCCGATAAACGCTTATCATCTACTCATCGTAATCTCTAATACAGCGAACGCTAAGTCCACTGTCCCTTGGTTTGAAATCAATTTGTGCGAATTCCGTTAAATAAAATGCAAGTCCATGAGGAATTATTCCTTGATTAAAACAATCCGAAGAAAAACCAAATAGAGCCTGATCCACTGTCCAAAAAGCTCCAGAAGACAAATTGTAAGAACATTCACCACACGTCTCTAACAATGAATATCTGTAGCCAATATCAGTTTGAATATTCAGGCCAGAGTAATTGATCTGACCATTGACAAGAGACACAAAACCGAATGGCCCCAAATCCCAACCTGATCCGCTCAACCATGGTGCAGAGACATCACTGCGTTTCGTGGGGATATAGAAAGTATTTTCTTCAGATAAATCATCTTGTGACAAATAGGGTTGAAGCGTCAATGTTTGTACATTACTATCAAGTGCCTCAAGCAATATATTAAATTCTTGATAAGTGGGGGCATGCCAGCCCAATGGGCAAAGTTGTCCTGTTGTTACCGCATACCAATTATACAAATAGCCTAGCGTTGAATCCTCAACAGTTGTACAGTTGGAATTCTCGCCAACCACGTTAAAAAATCCATCCGTTTGGGTTTCGGCTCTGTAAGGGCGAGTGTAAGACATTCGTTGTATGGCGGTATCAACGGGAAAGCCGAAACGTATATAACCATCTACTGTATCGCCGGGCATTATTCCGTCTAAAGTATCAGTACCAATCACGATGAGGCCCTCCTGCAATACACCATCCACCGTATCACCTGTACTGCGAATCCATTGAAATCCATCCACGGTATCACCTATACCAAAAGAAAATTCCTGCTGTTGAGCCCAAAGTGTAGAGTCCGAAGGAATCATAGTGCCATCGTTCAACTTTGTGGTTCTCAGATTCGTGATTGTGAATTCAAGTGGACCTGTCTCCGTTTGAATAATCGCGGATTTGTAGTAATTACCATCGACATCTGTTACACCTTCTCCCCTTTCATAAAAAAGATTGGCATCGCTTAGACCTGGAATTACAAATGTTGAACTGTCGGTATAAACTATTCGATCATCGGGCAATATGCCTACTACAGTTCTTCCTTGCATCAACTGATTGGTTCGCTCGGCTGCAAAGGCAAATGGTATACTCATCAATTGAGTGATGCCCAATTCTGTTTCGCCATCGCCTACGTTGACAAAGGTCTGCAGATAAACACCATTGGTATTCTGCTCCCAGCCCACATTCTGAATGAGAGGTGCAAAAGGTGATGAGGGTATGCCTGATCCTATGAATAGTGAAACGCTGCCATCGATGCTACTCATCGCTGTATGAGTCTCTTCAAATACAGGGTTTTCAGAGGAGTTGAGATGTAATACAAAACGTACAGTTACACTTTGATCTGCCATAATCTGGCCATCTGAATTGCGCAGTGTAAAGCGATATGGAATGATGCCTGGCGGTTGAGCATCCGACACAACGGATAGTAAAATAAAAGAAACAATTATTGATAGCCGACTCATCATCAATCCAAAGTTAAGTATCAAATGTTGGTGCGACCAATTCCGTGACAAAGATTTTCAACCGAATAATGATCCATGCCCCGTCATTAAAACTTTCGAAACTATGCTGTCATTCCTGAGGGCTTAATGAATGAGTGCTGACATTATATTCGCGGTGCTTATGAGTAAAATCAAAACAATTTATTGTACTTCATTATGCATAGTTCTTGTTGTATCATTTCTGTCTTTTGGTTGTAACTCGAAAACATCCATTGATGCGGCAGAGATTCAAAAGATTATGCAAAATCAACAAATAGCATGGAACCAAGGTGATATAGATTCCTTTATGCAGTCCTACTGGAAAAGTGATTCATTGCTATTCATTGGGAAGTCAGGAATTACATTCGGCTGGCAACAAACGCTGAACAATTATAAAAAATCCTACCCCGATAAAGCAGCAATGGGTCAATTACAATTTACCAACTTCAAAATATTCTCAGAAGGTAATTCCTATGTAGTAGTTGGTAAATGGGAGTTATTCCGAACTGACGACACCCTATCAGGACACTATACTTTGCTCTGGAAAAAGCACGATAATCAGTGGGTCATCATTCAAGACCATACTAGCTAACTATGCCCATGATTGATCCCATCATTATAATAATTGTCATCACAATTATATTCTCATATCGAGGATTTCAGGACTCAAGCTTCTTTTCCAAATATTCAGGAAATCCATACAAAATCAAGCATTACAAGGAGTATCACAGGGTATTAACTCATATGCTGCTTCATTCCGACCTGATACATATCGCTTTGAATTTATTTATCCTTTATTCTTTTAGTGACGGGCTCAATATCTTTTTCGAATACACCCTTGGCAATATCGCTCCTCTTGTTATGATCATCTTCTATCTCCTCGGAGGCATCAGCGGTATGTTGCCACTTCTAAAGAAATACGGCAATACGCCAAATTACACTTGCGTTGGCGCCAGTGGGGCCGTAAGTGCTATTATGGTAGGATATATGATTGCTTTTCCGAATAATGAAATTCTATTCTTCTTCATACCTATGCCCGCATATATCTCTGTGGTTCTTTTTTTCGTTACCGAGCGACTTATGCAGAAATATAGCAGAGCACCGGTGGCACACGAAGCGCATATTGGTGGGGCTGTTTTCGGTGGATTATTCGTATTAATCATCCGATTAACCTCGGGTATTTTATAAAGGATTTGAGTTGAAATAAGAGAGTAAAAATCTTCATCCCGAATCTATTCCATGATTTTACCGTCTCGCATTTCAATTTTACGGTCTGCCATTTCAGCAAGCGCATCGTTGTGTGTAACAATTACAAAAGTCTGATTAAGTTCCTCCCTCAGAGAGAAGAATAAAGCGTGCAAATCATGAGCATTAGCTGAATCTAAGTTTCCTGATGGCTCATCCGCAAGAATTACCAATGGCTTATTGATAAGCGCCCGGGCAATTGCCACTCGCTGCTGTTCGCCACCGCTAAGTTCCGCTGGCCGATGACTCATTCGCGGCTCAAGACCAAGCCTACCTAAAATCCTCATGGCATCCGATTCCACCTCACTCCGTTTTCGGCCGGCAATAAAAGCGGGAATACAAACATTCTCCAAAGCTGAAAATTCAGGTAACAGATTATGGAACTGAAAAACAAAACCAATTTGAGAATTTCTGAATCTCGCCAACTCATTTGGGCGGAGTCTATTGATCGATTTTCCGTCATATAGGATTTCACCAGCGTCTGGTTTATCGAGTGTCCCCATCAACTGAAGCAGTGTGCTTTTACCAGCGCCCGATGGACCCACAATTGCAACCACATCACCTCTTTTGACGGATAAACTTACCGATTGAAGTACTCTAAGATTACCATAATTCTTAATGAGATTTCTGACTTCAATCATGCAACGAAATTACGAACCAGTTGCAAACCACTGGAGCTCTCGTTATATAATCCTTGTTGTTTCTCTTTGATTTATTTTTATGCCATGACAAAAAAAATTCCATCCGCATGGAAAGAAACTTTAATGGAATCTTTGGGCATTCGGCTCATTTCTGAGGAAGACCATCTTATTGTGGGCTCAATGCCTATCGATAGCAGAACTATACAACCTGCAGGAATTATGCATGGAGGCGCTTCAGCTGCGCTTGCTGAAACCCTTGGCAGTTACGGGTCAAAAAGAATCGCTGAAAAATTGGAAAATATTTCGGTTGGGGTCGAACTTCATATTCATCATCTCAAAAGTGTATCGAGTGGACAAGTAATAGGAAAAGCACAATTGATAAAAGCGGGGAAAACATTGCATCTGTGGAATATTGACATAACCAACGATAATGGTGAGTTGATCTCCACCGCAAGACTAACGGTAATGATGAGAAATAAAAGCACTGCAAGTGAGTAAGTCAGACGCCTTCTTTGCCCATGTGTTTCTGCCTACTTATGATGATAGTTCAAGGGAGATTATCGAATTCGATTATAATAAAGAGAAAGATGCATTCATAAGTAAAGAAGGGGATTTGTGCAACTTCCATCCGTGGTCAGCGACGGATGATTTCTTAACTCCACAACAAGAGACATCCAAAATTGAATTTTTAGCTCGTCTCGATAAGAGCATCAACGAACTTCAGAAAGATCGTCTGAAAAAAGTTGTCTTGAGCCGAGTCTTTCATATAAATCGCAAGATGACCAATATTGAGGATATAATTTATCCGCTTGCTCAGGCCTATCCCCAATCACTAGTATATCACACCAATCATCCGCGATTCGGTGAATGGATTGGCGCTACTCCGGAATTATTGTTTTCACGTGATGGATGGCAAATTGACACGATGGCACTTGCAGGCACTCTGCCGCGAGAAAGCACATCGATATGGTCTGATAAGCTATTGAATGAACACGAATATGTAGCAAATGATATTGTAAATACATTCAATGCATTGGGGGCTAAGATGGTCACGCGAGTGGGGCCGCAAGAGAGACTTGTGGGTCCGGTAAAACATCTTGAAACGAAATTTACTTTCCAGATAGGCGTCACCAACGAGGCGCTGATTCAATCACTGCACCCTACTTCAGCCATTTGCGGTTATCCCCGTGAGACAGCATCCCAATGGATTGCGCGAAACGAAAGCCATCAGCGCAGGATGTATTGCGGCTTGATCGAAATTCAAAATAAGGCATGCAGCTCTTTCTATGTGAATCTGAGATGTGCGCAAGTCTTTCACCAACATCTCGAGCTATATGCCGGCGTAGGCCTAACCCGTCACAGCCATTCGTATGAAGAATGGAGAGAAACTGAACGCAAACTGGAAACTATTGGCCAATTGTTTACATAAGAAAAGGCCGATGAACCGGCCCTTTCTCTTGTTTCGTATAAGCGAATATTAGAGTTTGTCTCTGAAGTTTCTAAACTCGAGATCTTTCATCGCTTTATCTTTCAGCGAAGCATCCTTTGAGTATGCCTTAGCGAGATTCGATTGCACTCCCTGTCCATCATTCGTGCGTGCACAAATAATTGCTCTCAAATAATCTGCTTTTGCAGAAGAGTCGTTACTCGCGTCGAGGTCGGCCTTTGCGCCCCCATTGTCCTTGTTTAGCAATTTTGCAAGTGAGGTATTGAATGTTTTGAAGGAAGACATGCTGCTCACTGCTGAGCCATAATTACCATTTTGTATTTCCAAAATTCCCTTGTTGTAAGAACTCTCCTTGGAACTTCCTGCCTCCTTCAAATAATTTCCGGCAGCCTTGCGGTCTCCTTTTACGTGAGAATACACAGCCATATTGTTGGAAGTTTCTGCGCACTTTTTCATTCCATAAGCCTTACTCCATTGAGTATTTGCATCGTTAAGTTTGTTCTGCATGTAATATACGCACCCCAGGTTGTTGTAAGAGCGGTAATCTGCATCGCTCAACTTGGTAGCTGCGAGATAGATGGCAGCCTTCTTATCAAGATCCTCAACAAGTGACCCCGCCTTCATCAACTCTTCATATTTCAGTGATGAAGGATTGCTTGATCCAATTTGGATAAGCTCTGCATCACTGTATCCCTCTAGGTCGTAACTCACTATGAATCTGCAACGTCGCAGTGATGGGAAGATGTCCTTTTGAATTTCCAAATAGGTCTTAGAAATATTCTTAATTTCCTTTTCACGCTCTGTAAGATCGTTGGTCATTTTGAGCACGTTAATAATAATATTTCGGTCACCAATATTGGATTTCTCCATAGAGGCGCGGAATCCCTCCCAGTCCTCACCCTTCGGGTCTAACATAAGCGCACCGCCAGGAATCGAGGTAAGCTTCATTCCTGTGGCCAAATCATTGAATACTTTTTGACCCGCCTCTGACCTTTCCTGAGCCAGATTATCATTGAGTAACTGCTCTCCCTCTGGTGATGAAAAACCGCGGAATTCAACCTTTTTAATTTTCATTCTTGGGTTGGCTGCAGCTCTTTTGAAGAAATCACCTAATGCAGAGATATCGCCGTCCTTGAGTTCTGCTGGTCTTATTACGGCAGAATTGTAATCAAAATTGATTTGAGCGCTATCGTTAACGAAACTCAACGTACGTACAAAATTATCTGTACTCCAAATGCATTTATCGTCGGTCTTCACAAGTAAACAAGTTGTAATCACACCCTCTCCCATTGCTACAGGTGGCAGACTACCTTGCTTATTGCCTTCCTTTCCCGCGATACGCAATTCTAATTTACTCGTTTCCATGCCAGGGGCGTATCCTATTCGGCTAGTATAGCTGATAGACTTACCTTCTTTGTATGGCACTACGATACCATTGCCAGCAGCCTTTTCTCCTTGATAGGCCTGCATTTTGAACTTCGCCTCACCGCCCTGATACACCAGCACCGGAGTTGCTTCTGCGTATACCTTTTTACCAAAATATTTCGGTGGGAATTTGCCACTAACCGCCAAATCTATACTGTCACCAACCAATTCAAGTGGGTCTGGTGTTGATTTCGCTTCCAACTCTTTAATTTTCTTTTCCATTGACTTGAGGCCAGCGCAAGAGATCAAGAGCACACTGAAAGAAACAATACTCAAAGAAAGTTTTATACTTGGTTTCATAAATGATGGTTATAAAAATTTAAGGCGATGCAAATCTAAACATATTGATATAAGGTCAAAATAAAATTTACCGCAGTCAAGCACCTATCCTTCATAGAAAACTTACAACAAACTTTTTTCTAAGAAAAGGTTCCACAATACGTCATCGGGTGGAGGGGCCAACAAATGAATCGGAACCTTTTTCACTGGATGAACGAAGGTAACCGCTCGGGCGTGAAGATGAATGGAGGCATTTGCATTGGTTCGCTTTGAGCCGTATTTGATATCTCCCTTGATAGGACATCCTATAGAAGCAAGGGTGGCCCTGATTTGATGATGTCGGCCTGTCTTGGGAAAAACCTCCATGAAAGAGTAACGATCACTCATTCCTACGAGTTTAAAATTCAATTCAGACTCCTTCCTTCCCTCAGCCGGGGCAGCATAAACAAAGGTCTTATTTAATTTCTCGTCCTTCTTCAAATAATTAATGATTTGCCCTTCCGAATTCGCTGGACTTCCCTCAGTAACTGCCCAGTAAGTTTTATGGATCTCCCTGTATTTAAACATGTTCGACAAACGATTCAATGCCTTTGTGGTTTTGGCGTAAATTACTATACCACTGACGGGCCGATCGAGTCGGTGCACCGTTCCAATGAAGGTTGCTCCGGGTTTGTTGTATTTGATTCGGATATATTGCCGAACCGTCTCGCAAAGTGTTAAATCCCCGTCCTTATCATGTTGTATTATATCTGAATTCCTCTTGTTTACAGCAATTATGTGATTGTCTTCGTAAATCACGCGCAAACTTTCCGGTGTACTCATAACGATGGGCTCTGATGGAACTTTCACCCATTCTTTCGCGTTTTTCCTGGGGTTAACGGCCGAAGAATTAATACTGCTCATTTTCACCCGGGAATTGAGACGACTTTACATCGCTGATATAACTTTTGACTGCACCTTGAATAAGCTCTGCGGCATTAAGATATCGCCGAAGAAAACGCGGATTGAATGTTTGACTGAATCCCAACATATCATGAAGCACCAATACCTGACCGTTTACACCAGATCCTGCCCCTATGCCAATGGTCGGTATCTTAATTCGAGCCGTTACTTCTGAAGCCAGTTTAGACGGAATTTTCTCCAATACGAGAGCAAAACATCCGGATTCGGAAAGTAATAAAGCATCGTCCAAAAGTCGCTCAGCCTCAGATTGCTCTTTGGCTCTAACCTGATAAGTACCAAATTTATAAATGCTTTGCGGGGTAAGACCCAAATGCCCCATAACAGGTATTCCCGCGGTTAGAATACGCTGTATTGATTCCACAATCTCTTTACCCCCTTCCATCTTGACTGCGTGAGCGCCACTCTCTTTCATGATTCTTATGGCAGATTGAAGCGCCTCCTTCGAATTACCCTGATAAGAACCAAACGGCAAATCAACCACGATTAAACTTCGTTTCGCAGCTTTGACAACCGATTGCGCATGATAAATCATCTGATCGAGTGTTATTGGAAGAGTGGTTTCATGACCGGCCATTACGTTGCTGGCGCTGTCTCCTACCAAGATTACGTCAATACCAGAAGCGTCGACCAATGTGGCGAGACTATAGTCATATGACGTCAGCATCGCTATTTTCTCACCTCGGTTTCTCATATCCTGCAGAGTATGAGTGGTAACTCTTTTTGCATCTTGCGAATTTGTCATGTTTCAAATGTTTTAGGATGATAACTTTGCAAAGTTGACTTGCCAATAATACATCCGAATTTTAACGTTGTATTGTCGTGCAATCAAATTGAAAGTAATTTGGCTATCTATATTTTAATGATGACAAGAACTGTTAAACGGTGGATGACCCTAGTTGTAACTATTGGGATTGCTATTTTCTCATATCATATGAGCGCCCAGGTTATCAACTTGTCTGACACTTCAATAGTAAGCTGTTCAGGCACTCTGTATGATTCAGGTGGGCCCAACGCACCTTATTCGAACAATGAGTTTTTGGTTATGAGTGTTGAAGCAGGCGGTATTGTAACTCTAACCTTTGGATCATTTTCATTACACAATGGTGGCGACACGCTATTCATTTATGACTCTGCCGACGGCACCGGTAGTCCATTTGTGCTAACAGGAAACGCCATTCCCGCGCCCATTACTCTTTTCTCCGGATCATTTACAGTAGTCATGCAATCCGATAGCACATTTATCTCCAGTGGTTTTTTAATGAACTGGAATAGCGAGGTGCCCCTGCCTGCTGCGCCGAATATTTCAATTGGAACTACGCCCGCCTGCAATGCGGCACAATTGAGTTTACAATTGCAACCCCCACTAAGTTGTTCCATTCTGGAATCCGCGAATGCAACCATACTATACGGCGATACAACCCTTCAAGTATCCGGTATCAATACCAATTGCGTCGGTAACACTTCAGGTTTTATCACTCTCAATTTAAGCGAAGCACTCAGTAATAAATGTCAGTATATAGTTCAACTCCATCTGCAACTTCCCGACGCGTGTGGTAACCTTAGAGATGTTATTTCAGAAACTACATTTGATTTCAATACAACCTGTCCGCTCGACGCACAAATACTCACGAGTCAAAATCAGGTATGTGCTGGATCTTGCATTGAACTAACCACGAACGTCAACACTTGCCACCCATTGGTGTACTCTTGGAATTACGGAATACCTGCAACAGCAGGACCTCATATCTTCTGCCCAGACTCTACCTCAACGATTCAGCTAACCGTTACCGACTTAACCACTCTCGAGGTAGTTACTGAGCAGATTATCATTACGGTTGCGCCAAATTCCATTCTCAGTGCACCTGAGGAAATTTGTCAAAACTCACCGGCCATTGATCTGTTAACGAGCACGAACGGATCATGGACGGGTCCGGGCATTCAAGGCAACACTTTCAATCCGTCCGTTAGTGGTCCTGGTGAAATTGAGCTGTTTTTCGAAGGGCCAAATTGCATCGAGTCAATTGTTTATACTGTGAAAGCCATATCCCTACAAAACCAGGCGGCTTGTCCAAACGCACCAGCATTTGCTATTTTGGCATCACCAGCTGGCGGAGTTTGGAGTGGGGATGTTCCATCAACCGGAATTTTCCCGCCGTCGCTGGCCGGAAACTATAACGTTTCATACGAAGTCAACGGATGTCTTGCTGAAGCTACCATTGCCGTGGCCAATCTTGATTTAACGTCCAATATTGACACCGTATGCCAATCTGTAGAGGTTGTAGAATTGACCGCGATACCCCCGGGTGGTCTTTGGTCAGGGGCAGGCGTTATAAGTGCTTCAGGTATTTTCAGGCCAGAGTTGGCCAATGCCAATCTTGCAAATACAGTTACGTACACAGCAGCCGGATGCAGTTCTAATATAGCCATATTCGTTGTTGGAGCTAATGTTGATTCACTGGTTAGTGTATGCCCATCTCAATCCCCACTGATCCCCGATGCCACACCTATCCCACCTGGTGGAGTATGGACCTCTCCTTACGGGGTGATTTTAGATCCATCTTCAGGGCTCATCAATCCCGCTGTGCTTGAGGGATTGACTGATGCATTCATGGTGTATGTTCCTGGCAACGGATGCTTCGACACATTGTCATTTCAAATATCCGTTACAGATATTCCGCAAGACTATATAGGAGCGTGCTTCGGCGATGATCCTCTGCAACTTGATAATACTCTATTTCCCGGATTGTCGCCAGCTAACGGAATTTGGACTGGGACAGGTGTAACCGGTAACGCGATAAACGGATTTAATCTAAACGTTGCTTCACTTACTCAGGGCGAGTATGACATTACGTATTCTGCTAACGGATGCACTGATACATTCACCCTCGGTGTATGGTTAAATAATTTGCCCAATCCCACCATATCTCTTTGTGTTGGTGATTCGGCACAAGAGTTAATACCTGGCCTTTTTTGCAACACTTGCTCAGGACCTCAGGCAAGTTGGCAAGGCACAGGGATAATAGACAATACCTTGGGGATATTTAACCCGCAGATTTCCGGAGCCGGTCAGTTCTATCCTGTCTGGTCCAACCCAGGAGGTTGTGTCGATAGCGTTTTGGTCACTGTAGTTGAACCCGAACTACCAGTTATTTCAGGCCTTCAAGAAAACTACTGCAGTGGGAATCAGCTTGTAAATTATTCCGCATCGCCTTCTGGAGGACAATTGGTGGGGGATCTTTTTAGTTTCCAATTTAATGTTCAGAGTCTTTCGCCTGGATCATATGAAGTCATATACGTAACCCAATCCAACTGCGCATCCTCTGATGCTGATTCTGCGACATTCACATTTAATGTTTCACCCGCATTATCTGTATCGATGGAAGCCACCGGGTCGCCTGCATGCTATGGAGATCCTATCAGCGCAGTTGCGACAGCTACTGGAGGAGTACCCGGAGGTCAGATTCAGTACAGCTGGAATTACAGCCCCTCCAATCAATCCATCATTACCTTCAATGCTGAAGAGGACATAACATTAATTGTAACTGTTGATGATGGATGTTCAGGGTCAGTATCGGCTCAAACCGATATAGAAACCTCAGAAGAAATTGTCTTTGAGATTGAATCATCCGACACCCTTTGTAAAGGAGAGGCCGGGTATCTCAGATTGATCGTTGACCCGAACGCGAGTTACAACGTCCTTTGGAACAATCTGCCAGAGCTAGACAATCAAGTTGATGCTCCTGCAGGTACACCATACACTATTACTGTTACCGACGTTTATGGTTGCAGGAAAGATTCGGCTGTTACAGTGCCTGCATTCACCACCGGCATTGCATCGATGGCCCTCGAAAATTCGGCTGAATGTCTACTATTCGAAGAGAGAAATAATGTAAAATTTCTCGATTTATCTGTAGACGCTATTTCAGGCGTTTGGGATTTTGGTGATAGCACCTCACAAGATTACCTTCCGGGTGTTGGAGCGGTTCACAGTTATCCAGATGCCGGTTATTATACTGCAAGACTTTTTGTAGAAAGCATCAACGGATGCTCCACGGTAGATACACTAGTAATCTGTATTCAGCCCTCTGAACCCATTTTCATTCCAGACATTTTCTCACCTAATTCCGACGGAAAAAATGATACGTTATATGTGAGGGGTTTTCAAATTAAGCGAATGGACTTTAAAGTATTTAATCGATGGGGTGAACAGGTTTTCTTCACCGATAACCCCACCATCGGTTGGGCTGGAGATCATCGGGGCATGCCCGCAGCATCCGGTTCATACTTCTATCAACTTATGGTAGTCATTGGCGAGCGCGAGAAAATTTTAAGAACCGGCGAAATAATCTTAGTACGATGAGGAAATTTTATTCAATCATAGCTTCGATTTTCATTGCGTTTTGCGCGAAGGCCCAGGATATGCATTTCTCTCAGTTCACAAACTTTTCACAGCAATACAATCCTGCCCTCACCGGGCAATTTGAACAACTTTTAAAAATACAAACCGGCCGTAGAGAACAATGGAATAGTATTATCAGTGGCTATGAAACAAATGGGATTGATGCCCAATATAAATTACTGAGCAACTTTAATGACAACTTCTTGGGATTCGGTGTTATGGCTCTTCAAGACAAGGCTGGAAAAACCGGCATCAAAAGTCTAAACATTAAAACAAGTGCTGCGTTTCACATGCTCGTGAACGAGAGAAACCTTATCTCGTCAGGTGTTCAATTCGGATATGAGCAAAGGACATTTGACCTGGCCGGGCTCGCATGGGATTCTCAATGGAACGGAATCAACTATGATCCAACTTTAGACGACAAAGAACGATTCGTAACCACCAACCGAAATTATATGGATGTTGGAATTGGCGTCAACTGGAAAACACGTAGAAGAAAATGGAGAATATCCACAGGATATGGCCTATTCCATGCGAGACAGCAAATAACTATCGTGGCAAGAGGTGATGACCGTAACCAATTACGCCATGCTATCAATGGCTACTTCGCAAAGAAATATAGATTCGTTGAAATCCAATACAACTACTTGTATCAAAGACAAGCAGGGGCTCAGGAAATCATGTTTGGCCTGGATGTTAATTACAGAATAGGCTCTGATTCAAAATTCACCAATCGCACCACATCGAGTTCTTTGCATGGTGGTGTTAATGTTCGTTGGTCAGATGCCCTTCATCCCTTCATCGGCTTCGATTACAAAAAATTCATTGGATTCACTTTTGGCTATGATTTCAGATTTCCAAAAATTCAATTTTTGGATCAGCGACCCGGAGGACTCGAGGTGGGATTATATTACTCGGGTATGCCTGAAAGAAAGCGTATGAAGATCATCAAATAAGCTCCGATCTATCATAAAGTGATTGTCGAAAAGATTCTGTGAGCGCTGATTTATGTAACGAACGGTTGCCCCTACTTAGGAAAAAATAATTATGGCAACTTTTGAAATCACAGGAGGCAAATCATTGCATGGTGAACTTACTCCTCAAGGTGCGAAAAACGAGGCATTACAAATTCTTTCAGCCGTTTTACTCACCTCCGAAAAGGTTATTATCTCCAATATTCCACAGATTCGGGATGTGCTTAAACTGATTGAATTACTGGGCGACATGGGAGTAAAGGTGGAGTGGGTCGACCAGCACACTTGTTCTTTCACCGCAGAAAATGTAAATCTCGATTATCTCCTTTCCGATGCTTTCAAGAAACAAGGCGGAGCACTCAGAGGATCCATAATGATCATTGGTCCACTGCTAGCCAGATTCGGTATGGCATACATTCCAGAGCCCGGTGGAGATAAGATCGGACGCCGCCCAATAGATACTCATCTGCGCGGATTCGAAAGTCTGGGCGCCACCTTCGAACATCTCAAAGATGAGCGCACATACAGAATCAATGCACGCAATCTACAAGGTTCGTATCTTGTTCTAGATGAAGCAAGCGTAACAGGTACCGCCAACATTGTAATGGCAGCGTCCCTCACGAGTGGCGAGACCACGATTTACAACGCTGCATGCGAACCCTATTTGCAGCAACTCTGTAAAATGATCAACCGCATGGGCGGTGATATCACAGGAATTGGTTCGAATCGTCTTACCATCCGTGGCGTTGAAAAACTTCATGGATGTGAACATCGAATGTTGCCTGATATGATTGAGATCGGAAGCTTTATCGGACTCGCTGCAACAACCATGTCTGAAATCACCATCAAAAATTGCGCTATACCGGAGCTTGGCATCATCCCAAGTGTGTTCAAGAAAATGGGCATTGCCATGGAGTTCAGAGGTGATGACATCTACCTGCCCGCGCAGCCATCATACAAAATCAACAGTTTGATCGATGGCTCCATTCTTACTATCCGCGATGGTATTTGGCCAGCCTTCACTCCTGACTTAATCTCTGTAGCCCTGGTAACAGCGACGCAAGCGAAAGGCAGTGTGCTCATACATCAGTGGATGTTTGAAAGCCGACTTTTCTTCGTTGACAATCTCATTGATATGGGCGCCCAAATCATCTTGTGTGATCCGCATCGTGCTGTAGTCGTAGGCAGCAACAGAGAAACAAAATTGCGCGGCATCAAGATGTCGTCGCCCGATATACGCGCCGGAGTTTCAATGCTCATTGCCGCGCTTGCCGCCAATGGCAAAAGTGTGATTCATAATGTTGAGCAAATCGATCGCGGGTATCAATTCATCGATCAGCGACTTCAGGCCATTGGCGCCAACATTAAGAGATTGGATTGAGAATACATTCGGAGGAATAGATCATGTTTCCTCACAGATAATTTTCTCCAATAACGAAGGTCATTACTTTAGTAAAAAGTATTTCGTTTGAGTTGGTATTACCATGACTCAAGGCGCTGGTCAAAAACCCGCTTGTTTGCATTCCTTGCATCGCTTTTTTTTACGCTATGGGTGAATTCATTGTCTGCAACGGGCATAAGAATTCCTGAGACCATAACTGAAACTTACGAGAAGCTTCAGAAGGAAAACCGATACTGCGAGCTCTCAGATTTAATGGAAGAGCACATCAAAGTCATCCTTCGTTCTAACGATGAAAGGTTTGTTTGGCTGGAATGGGCCAAATTCAATCTTCATTGTGGTGATACCGCGCAAGCGATGACACATATCGAGGAAGCATTCTTGTGCGGACTTTCTCCTGAACCATCAGAGTGTGATTCATTTCTGCAACTGGGCGTAAATCCGGCTTTTGACAAGCTTTCATTGAGGGTCGCCATACAATTCATCCTACTTGTACACTCAATAAACTTCACAATTCAACCCAACTCAATCCTTTATAATTGGGACGATTTTCTGAAATAAGTCCGATCGTATACGCACATAATAAACTCCCGATGAAAGATTACCAATATCCTCCGCATATTTAGAGCTGTTGACACGAACATTTTTGATGGTCTTTCCCGCTGCGTCCATAATATCCATTTCCGCAGGAGCTGGGATTTCAAAATAAATAAAAGAAGTGGCTGGATTGGGATAAATTCTTATGATATCAGAAACTTCATTTACCCCTACTGAATTAATAACAATGCTATCAGAGATTACACATCCATTGGCATCACTAACAGAGAAAACATAAGTGCCCGGGTAGGTAAGACCATCTATTGTAGAACCTGTACCCTCAAACCCATTGGGTCCTGTCCAAACAACTTCATTATAAGGGAGCGATCCACCTAATATTTCAATACTTATCATACCGATTCCGGTCGAATCTGAAAAAACTGTATCCACAATACTAAATGACAATTCCTGCGGTTCGAAAATCTCAAAGCAATATGTCGTGTCCAATACGCATGCCTCTATTACGTCAACATCCATACAATAAACACCCGCTGCTAAATTGCCTATAGTGTTGGATATACTTCCATCATCCCAAAGCAAATCGAACGGTAAACCACCATTCATTTGGGAGATAGAAATTTGACCATCATTTCCTCCAGCACAATTTACATTTTGAATTTCCAACTGTGTAATTTCTGGGTGAATGCTGGAGGAAACACTTACAAAAAGTGTGTCGGAAGAACAAAGCGATACGAGCGCATTATCACAAACCTCTAGAACAATCTCAGCAATTCCAATTTGTGAGGACTGATAGAAAACTGATTGCGACTCAAAATCGTAGTAGGCCAATCCAAAATTCGGAGCGTTCAGGTTAATAGAAAAACCATCGAAGCTCTGCTCGTTATCTACCACTATATCCCCGAGATTTATGGAGGTCACAAGGTTTGTACAAGTATTGTAGATACCTGGTGAAATCACAGGCGCTGTATTGAAATCCTTTTCAGAAGCCACCACAATATTAAGAATTCCATAATCACAAATATTACAAGGATCGCAAGCAAAATAATGAACGACAAAAACACCAACAAAACCAGAATCTGCAGTAAAGGAAAATTCACCGTTGTCATCCATGACAAAAACACCACCAATACTATCTATCTCCAACGGTGAATAAAAGAGTATCTCACCATCGGGCTCAAAATCATTATTGCCAAGATTACCTGTCAGCTGACCGTTCATCAGCAACTGATAGAAATCATCTTCAACTATTGGAGCATCATTCACAAAATCTACTTCAAAGTATAACCATGCTGATATGCAGGTATCATTATCGCAAACTTGAATGAAAGCACTATCCATACCCCAGTAATCCTCAAATGGGATATAAGTCAATAAATCCTGCTCGACATATAACACACCATTGGAAACACTAATTGCTACCTCCGTCGTAATTAAATCATTATCCGCATCTGTAAACAATTCAAAGGTGAAAGCTTCAGCGCTAGAATCCTCAATAAGGTTTAGTGTATCATTAACCAACTGCGGAGTGTCATTTACAGGCACAACTATGAAATGAATATTCACCGTCTTGCAAACCCCGCTGATATTATTACATATGGTTATTAAGGCAGAGTCGATACCATTATAATTCAACATTGGCATATAATCCAACATGCCATCGGCCTGCAGGATTAAGTCACCGAAAGCGGGAAACTGCGTAACGTTATAGTTCAAATTAAGTCCATCATCATTTACAACCAATGCACTCAAATCCACACTAAAGTTCGTTTCTTCATCTACTGAGAAAACTAATAAAGAGTCGATATTAAATTCGATCTGATACAAAAACGTTAATGACACCAGAGCAGTGTCACACAATAAATCCTCATCACATCCAATAATCGATACATCATCAGTACCAATAAAATTCAATTCTGGCGAATAAATAAGCGTATCACCTACGATAAAGATTTCACCGTGTGGATTAGAGCTTAGAATAAAAGAGAAACTCAGTGATTCGTAATTCTCGTCAACAAAGAGATTAGCAAGTGGGATACTTATATTGTTATTGCTATATCCAGTGTAGGAAGCATTTTGAGCAATAGGCGGATTATTAATGATAGAGTTTACAACAACAACAAAGTATGAATTAATACAATACTGCTGGTCACATACATTAAAAAATACGGTATCTACTCCTGGCTGAATTCCAAAAAATGTATATTGACCATTAGCAGACAGGTTGAAATCACCTAACGCTATTTCATTTTGCTGGTTGAAAATCAGTTCATCATTATCACCATCTGTAGCAAAATCGGAAGCATCACCGCTAACCCAGGTATTCTCGGTTAGGGTAATATTCACCGGCATCGAAAATGGTGCATCATTAATGGGGTCAACTATAACTATCAACAAAGAGCTATCGCAATGGAAAGTATTACACATCTCGATGATGAGGGTATCGATGCCGTAAAAATTTACATCAGGTGTGTATGAAATTGCTCCCGCAGAAGTGATAAAAGCAAAACCATTATTACCTTGATCCGCAATAAAATATTGCGAAAACAAATCATTGGGGTGGTCATTTATGGAGATAATACTATTAATAGAATTATCTTCTACGATTACTATAGTATCATTAACCGCGATTGGAAAAGGACTAGGGTCCATTATAGTAAGAACTACATTCGCTGTATCACAGTAACCTGAGTTATCGCACGCTTGATAGGCAATTATATATAAACCGAGATTATCAATTGTCGGAATGAAAGTCAAATCATTATTGCTGTCAATAGAAGCATTGAGAGCATCCCCGCCTTCTACTAAGTAATACAACAGTGAAGTGTCATCCACATCCAAGTCATTCCCTGATAACGGCAGATAGGTTGGATTACCTGCATAGACGGTAAATGACTCGCCGAAAACTTGCGGGGCATCATTGACGCTATTAACTGTAATCCAGAAATGAAAAGAAGAGCAGCTTCCAGGTGCATCACAAACCCGAATCAAAGCGGAATCACTACCGTTATAATTGCCATTTGGCATATAGGTAGCTTCATTTGAATTCAAGATGAGCGTTCCGTTCGCAGGGTTTTGAATGATAGACCAACTAACAGCATTATTTTCAATATCTACCACATCAAATAAAAGCGATAACGATACATCCTCATCAGTAGAAGCATACACATCATCCACAATAGGAACATCATTTACCGGTAATACTACAACGTATACCTGAGCGGTATCACAAAGCCCTGTTTCATCACAAACAGCATAGGTAACGGTATCTTCACCATTATAGTTGAGTGGACAAGTATAGGTAAGTATTCCATTTGAGGTTACTACAATTTCTCCTGAAGCTGAAATACCATAATAGACAAAATCTTCTGAATCCGGATCGTTGGGGCTAGGAATTTGAGCAGACTCTGTCTGATCTTCAAAAATTGTAATGACACTGTTTGAGGCAGATGGGGGGTCAGGTATTGCATTTACCACTATTGTAAATACCGCACTACTGCATAAACTACCATCGCACACTTGAATATTAGCAGTCGCGGTTCCGAAAAAATTTCCTTGCGGTATAACTATTATATTATTTGCAACAAAAGTGAAAGAAATTCCCGGCACACTTTGCAATAAACTTAAGCTCAACTGAGCATTTGTATTGTCAACGTCACTATAAACTGCTGGGAAAATTGTACTCGCCCCTTCATTTAGAGAAATAAAACCACCATTAATAATTGGTGCGTCATTTACTGAATTTATCGTTATAACAACATTGGCTGAAGTGCAAATGCCTTGGGCGTCACAACAATTATAGGAAAATGTCCTGACGCCAGAGAAATTCAAAGGCGGAGTGTAACTAAATGTTCCGTTATTATTGAAACTGATCACTCCTGACGACGGGGCACTAATCATCTCATATAATAAAGCACCGGGCTCCACATCGCTATCATTAAGTGAAACATTACCGAATAAAACTACATCCTCATTGGTAGAGAACACATCTGAGTTCGCAACAGGCGCATCATTTACTGAGGCAATGCTGATGAATACAGTATCCAGAACGCACGCGCTATAAATGTCACAAACATTTAGAATAACAGATGTAATGCCGCTGACATTTGACACCGGGGTGAAAGTAAGTGTTTGCGCAGACACAATTGCTGAGCCCATTGATGAACCCGTCAGAACTGCGTAAGTAAGGGCATCTCCCTCAGCATCGGAATTGGCAAATGAAATTTGACCGACTTGGTCTTCTAATATAGCAAGATTTAGAAATTGATTCGACGGTGCATCATTGAGAGCCGATATGGTAATATTCACCTGAGCGGTATCACATAGCCCCCCAGAATCACAAACCCTCCAAACAAAGTTATCCGTCCCATTAAAATTAAGTTGCGGAGTATAAAGGGCCACTCCGGAGTTATTTACAGATATACTTCCATTCAGTGGACTTTGAATTAGTGAATAAATCATAGCACCACCTTCCTGGTCAGTATATAATGCATTTAAAGCAATACTCAATTGCGAATCTTCTATACCACTAGTACTGGAAGTAACTGCCACGGGTGGAGTGCTAGTATTGGTGACTATTATATTAACGACAGCAGTATCACAGAGCCCACTGTTATCACATGCCCTATAAATTACAACATCACCACCAAGATAGCCCGAATTCGGAGTATATGTGTAAAGACCATTAGTTGTGATAGTAAACACCCCGTTTGATGAAGGTGTTAAGACATTATAGGATAGAGCATCGCCATCAGGATCCTGATCATTCAATGAGATATTCCCGCTCACCGCAATATTAAAGAGTGTACTTACATTGTCATTCAAAGCTATCGGAAAGTCAGGTGTAGGATTAATATTCAATGATACTGATGCATTGCTGCAAAAACCGAGTGCACATGCCTGATAAACGAATGTGACAAGACCATTGAAATTATTGCCCGGAATATAATTGAACAAGCCATTCGGTTCCATTACTAACGAGCCACTCAAGGGTTGACTCACTATAGAAAAATTTATTGTGGCATTGTCGGGATTCAAATCATTCAATGCCACATTACCGGTAAATATTAGATCCTCGACTAAACTATAAACATCATTTGCCGGAGAAGGTCCGTCATTAACAGCTGTAATTGAAATAATATAATTAGCAGTATCACAAGCGCCAACAGCATCGCATACTATGAACTGAAAAGCGTCCATTCCAAAATAATTCGCCGCTGGCTGATATTGAACAATACCTGAATTAACTGATAAAGAGCCGTTCGAGGGAGAAAGAACTGTGTATGTAAAAGCATTATTATCGACATCACTCACCAGAGAATTCAAATTCAAAGTAATGGGTTGATCTTCATTGATACTAACAGTCCCGTTCATTGCAACCGGCGAATCATTGACTGGTGTAATAACGAATGTTATATTACCTGTTGTACAAGCATTCTCGGTATCGCAGACCTGATAAGTAGCGTCTACGTTTCCGCTGAAATTAGCAGCCGGTGAATAATTGAATGTTCCGTTAGTGTTTATGATAAGACTACCTGTTCCTACATTATTTGCAAGAGAAAAAGACAAAACGGAATTTTCAGGATCCGAATCATTCAAAGCGAGATTACCAGAAAAAGATTGGTCTTCGGTTACGTTGAAAACATCAGCCACAGCAACAGGTGCATCGTTAAGAGCAATAACGGCAATATTCACTTGCGCGGTATCACATAAACCCTGAACATCACAAGCCACATAAGAATAACTTGCAGAACCACTGTAATTAGCCGTGGGTGTAAATACCGCATTACCAGATGTACTTACAGTAACGGCACCATTCATCGCATTGAAAACATTAAAAGACAAGGGCAGAATTTCGGCATCGGAAGAATTCTGTGCGAGACTCACAGTCACAGGCGCGTCCTCATTGGTTGTAAGAGAGATATTATTCGCGTTGGGCCGATCGTTCACAGCATTAACATTCAAGGTCAATGTCGCCTGCGCACAAGCATTTGCGACATCGCAACCGGTATATGGTATTGAGATGGTTCCATTATAATTCAATGCTGGGCTGAATGAAAACGAACCATTGGTTTGCAACGTAAAAACTCCATTTAGATTATTATAGTTGGCTGTATAAGTGAGGGAATTACCATCGACATCCACATCATTGGTCGCCAAGTTCCCACTCACTGGAGTATCCTCATTGGTATTGAAACTCTCAGAATTTATTATTGGAATATCATTTATAGGAACTACTATAATTGAAAAACTCGATGATGAACAAAGTGAATTATTATCACAAACACGATACTGGGCTGTGTATGTACCATTGAAATTAATCGCAGGCACGAAAGTGAAATTACCGCTAGAAGTTATGGAAAGATTTCCGCCAGTACCAGCGGATAGCAAACTATACACCAGGTTAGGAGAATCAACATCCGAGGCGGAATTGATGATACCGGTAATGCTCTGATCTTCGCTGGTTGAGGCGATGAATGGCAACGCTACAGGCGGATCATTTACCGGGGATACAGTGATGTTTATCGTTTGAGAGGAGCAAGTATTTTCATTATCACACACTTGCACATTCACAACAACAAATCCATTGTAGTTCAAAGACGGCGCATAGGAAAAAATACCTGCCTGGGTTATTTCTGCAATTCCGGTAGTGGGTTGACTTGAAATTGTATAGATCAGAGAACCAGAATCATCACTATCGTTTGTGGCAACATTAAAACCGGAAATCGATTGATCTTCGGGTGTGGTGATAAAGTCATTTTGCGTTATTGGAGCATCATTGGTATTGACAATATTGAGAGTTACTATTCCCTCATCACAAATACCGCCGTTATCACATGCCTGAAAATTGAAAGAAACCATACCAAAAAAATTGGCAGGTGGACTATAACTAAAAGTTCCGTTCATGTTCAAATTCAATGAACCTACATTGGGTGGTGAGGCAACGAAAAAAGAAATACTACCACCTTCCGGATCTGTGGCAAGGGCGAGCAGATTATCAGTCAAAATTTGATCTTCGAGACCATTGAATTCACCATTAACTACAACCGGCGGCGCATTGCCTTCAGATACTTCAATATAAACTGTGGCAACATCGCAAAAATTACAATGGTCGCAATTGGCATATGTAAAGCTGATGAGGCCCGAATAATTCGGTGGTGGTGTGTATGTAAAAACACCATCGAGATTCATGCTAACCGAACCTAGAATGGGAGGTGAAACAACCGAGTAAGTATTGATATTGCTGAAAGGATCGGTGAGATAGTCAGGGTCAACATCGTTGTGAGAGACATTACCTGTGAGTGGAAAACCAACAGTGGCGCTGTAGAAATCATCGGCTGCCAGGGGTGTGTCGTTATAAAACTGAACGATGACTAAAATCTGTGCCGTTGAACAATCACCGGATGCGGAGCAAACTTGATAACTGATTGTTGTACTTACTGCAGATGCATATGGGCCTGGAGTAAAAAGATAATCACCGGAGTTATT
This sequence comes from uncultured Comamonadaceae bacterium, assembly GCA_964555295.1. Taxonomy (GTDB): domain Bacteria; phylum Bacteroidota; class Bacteroidia; order Flavobacteriales_D; family Sanyastnellaceae; genus CAZKRL01. The sequence goes on from CAZKRL010000001.1 coordinate 52,096, forward strand.
CGTGGTAATGGTGCCGAAAGGAATTGTACCTAAAATTTCTAGTGACACTATTTGCCCCTGTGGAATGATGTCGTTTGATAAAAGATTACCCTCAATTGGCAGATTATCGATAGTGAAAATGGTATCGGATACAGCCTGGATGGACTGACCATAAAATCCAAATGAAGAAATCAAAGAGAACAAACAACTACAAAAGCACCCGCGGAGAAATTTTGCCATACATATCAGTTTTGAACAAATTTAGCTCAATACATGATAGACATAAAGGCCTGAATAAGATAATTATAGTGACAAAATCTTGAACTCAGTTCTTCGATTTTGCTCATGCAATTTTTCGTCACATTCTACACCATCGTCACAAGAGTTCAACAATTCCTTTTCACCTAAACCTAAAGATTTTAATCTTTTCGCATCAATATTTCTTGTGATAAGATATTCTACAACTTTTTTGGCACGTTCTTTAGAAAGCTTTTCATTGTATGCATCCTTTCCTTTGGAATCCGTATGCGACCTGATTTCAATTTTGAGAGTCGGATTATTATTTAAAAGCTCAACAAGTATATCGAGAGAAGCGAAGGATTCAGAACGTATATCCGATTTATTATAATCGTAGTAGATGTTATCAAGCTTTATTACATCGCCCTTGCACAACAATGCAAGGTTAGCAGTAAAATTCTTGGTACCAGAGATTTTCTCAGTACTTATAATTACTTCAGGATGATTGCAATTCTTACGTTCGCATACCACCTTGAGTTTTTTGTTCAATTGGATACGCTCAAATTTATATTCACCATTGTTATCTGTCTTGGTGAAAATCTCCTCACCGGAATCCAAATCACGTAATATCACCTTTACATCGGTGATAGGAGATTTATCATCCTCATTGACTACTTTACCATTTAAATTGGCAATATTCTCAGGTATCCTCCTCATTTTAATGACACGCTTAATGGGATCATCATTCACCCCAAAACTCTTGGAATCAAATACGAGTGATGTATCAGTATATCCTTCAGCTTTCATTAAAAAAACATAATGATCAGAGGGCAGCATGTCATATTTCACAACACCTGTCGCTGACTCGAGAACCTTTGTATTCAATCCATTTACAGACACACTGACCGTGAGATTAATCGGTAGCTTACCTGTAATAAAATCTGAGATTTCAATTGTCAGCGGGATACTGCGCCGTTTGTAGTAGTAAATATCATCATCTGAATCGCCCTCCTTTCGATTGGATGTAAGGTATCCTGTTTTACCATCAGGCAAGTGATAACACAATGAGAAATCATCGTAGGAACTGTTAAACGGCGCTCCCAGATTTTCAGGATTGCCATTAGATCCCAATACAAAACGAAAAAGATCAAGCCCACCAAGACCCATCCATGTATCTGAAGAGAAATACAACCATCCATCATTGGCTATATAGGGAAATACTTCGTTACCTGAAGTATTGACGGCATTCAGATTTATGGGTGTATACCATTTTCCATTGGCTTTGACCGACATCCAGATGTCGTATCCTCCCTCACCTCCGGGCATATCAGAAGCAAAATAAATTGTATCAGTCGACCTGGAAATCGTTGGATGCATGCAAGAATATAATGCACTATTATATTCGAAGGTGTCAGTTCGTATCCACTGATTATCCAACTTGCAAACTTCGAAAATGCCTATAGTAGAAGGAGCAGACTTTTTGACTCCCTTGGCTCTGAAATTGGTTGAATAATATGCCCTAGCATCCTGATCAGTAAAGGCAATTGGGCCGACATGATATTCATGCTGGGGTAATTCAAACAAACCTCTTCCCGCATAACGTTCCTCTCCTCCAACAGTGAAAAAAACCTTGTAATAAGGCTTTTCCTTTTTTATGTCCTCTTCTTCAACAGTGCTTAAGAAGGCCAGACCAGAGCCATGAACAGTTGGACAAAGTTCCGGACGGGCTGAATTAATAGAAATAGCCTGCAGGGATGTATTGGCTGATTTAGCGTTGAATAATGAACGATTCTCAATAGACTGCTGCAAATTATTCTTCGCTTCAGAAGAAGGAAGATTGGAGGTAGACAATAGCTGAATGGCTTCACGGTCTTGACCCATTTGAACACAAACTCTCGCGTATTGCATTATAAAACTCTCTTCACGTACGCCCATTGCATATATGGCTCGATAGATTTTTAATGCTTCCCTGCTATTCCGAATTATTCGATTGCATTCTGCGAGATTCAACCACAGTGTAACATTCGCGCTATCCTTTAGCAATTCCTTCTTATAGGCAGTAATGGCCAGTTCATACTCTCCCCTACTCTGGAATTTTTCGCCCTGCGCCTGCATTAGCTGAAAGCAAGACAAAATGAGAACTATTATAATAGAATTTTTCATAGACTTCGTTTAAAAGAACCTTGGGTGAACAATTCTTCCGCGTGATATATCAAGATCATATCCGAGCATTATCTCATGGGTTGATCCAGCATAATTTTGAACATTGCTGATATTATAGTCAAAAGCGTATCCAATTCTCATTTGAGGATTTACATGCACACCCATGCAGAAATTCATTGACTCACCTGTTCGAAATCCAAAACCTGCCCATGCCCTTTCGCGATATAAGCAGTTCACGTTTATGTCCATCTGTAAAGTAGCACTCGGATTCAATTTTATCATCGCATTCGGGCGCATACGAAAATCATCACGTACCGGTATCGCAGCACCTGCAGTTATTATATGCGTCATGTATGTAAAGCTCATACGTGTTTGTGCCTTAGCAGCAGTTCCGTTATTATAGATGGTAGAAGTTAACATGCTCGGTATAGAATATCCCACATAGTACATTTCATTAGAGTAATATGCCCCATAACCAAATGTGGGTGCCGCTCTCTTCACTCCACCCGAATTGAATTGCTGGTCATTCTGTATATTCAGCAGATTCAGGTCTTCGCTTATGAATTGCAATCCCGTCTGTAAACCCAATCGCAGCGAACCGTTGGAAAGATCCAACTTATAACTCCCGGCCAACTGAATTCCATTGCGTCTTGTAACTCCAATTTTATCACTCATAAAATTCAAACCGCCAGCGAAAGAGGTTCCTTCCATAGGTGCATGTACAGAGCCAGTAACAGTTACAGGTGCTCCGTCCAACTGCGTCCATTGATTGCGATACAGCAGAACCGCCGCCGGAACCCCGCGTGATCCTGCATATCCAGGATTCACTTGAAGTTCATTGAACATGTACTGGGTGTATAAGGGATCATGTTGAGTGTATCCTCTCAGTGCAAGTAACAACAGCAATATTGCTATGCTCTTACCGCTATACTTTTTCATTTCGTTTTTCATCGTTCGTTGTGTTTGATGACTACAAATCCGCTCAATGTCTTACCACTTCGGGATGGGTTTACGGTTGATTCACCGGTTTCAATGACGTAGAAATATGTACCCGGACTTACTTTATTTCCGGAGCCCATTCCCTTTGAGATTGTTCCATTCCATGGCTCTTGAGAATCATAACGTTCTGTCTCATAGAGTATATTACCCCATCGGTTGAAAATGGTCACTTTACAATTCGGATACTGATCTACGTTTAGTATGGTGAAGTTATCGTTGACTCCATCACCATCAGGTGAAAATCCAGGAATGATAGAGATGTCACCATCACTAATTCCGTTTGGTAAAACATCAATTATCGCAATGGCACTGTAACAATTAGATTCACTATCACAAGCTTCATACTCGAATTGATCCTCACCATCAAAATCGGTATTCGGCGTGTAACTGAAAACACCATTTCCTTCCATTATCAATTCACCATGTGCAGTCGGGTTGACCGTGAGATAAACAAATCCACCGAGATCAATATCATTTATAGAAACGTTCGCTGATAACACTGTATTTACCGGTGTAGTATAATAATCATCCACCGCCCTCGGATCATTTACGGGCGTTACTACGATGGTCACATGCGCAGTAAATGTATCGCCGGCATTATCAATTACCTGGTAACGTATCGAATCCAATCCATTGAAATCAAGATCCGGAGTATAAACAAACTGTCCATCACTCTGAAGGTTGATGAAACCATTCACTGGAGGCAATATGACCGCATAAGTATTCATTAGCCCCAATGGGTCAAAGTCATTAGCGGCTACAGTACCATTCAATGGCGTGTCTTCAGGAGTGGTGAAATTATCATCCCTCACTATCGTGCTATCGCTGATGTTTCCATTGATCAATATTATCACTATAGCTGTATCACATAGAGATGTATCGCAAGCGACATAACTGAAGGTATCGGCAGCAACGGTGGAGTCATTCGGGGTGTAGATGAATGTTCCATCGTTATTGAATACCAGCGTTCCGTTATTGGTGCTATCGATCAGCGTGAAGGTCAAGTCGTCGCCGTCAGGGTCGCTGTCATTCGTGCTAACATCGCCGTTAACTTCTTCACCTGCATCTGCTGTGAAGTTGTCGTCTACCGCATTGGGCGCGTCGTTTACGCTATCT
>CAZKRL010000001.1:56689-57668 GCA_964555295.1 uncultured Comamonadaceae bacterium
CGTCGTTCACGCTATCTGCTGCATTGTAAGTAATGACCACAAAGGCAGTATCACACAACGATGTATCGCAAGCTGAGTAACTGAAGGTGTCGGCAGCAACGGTGGAGTCATTCGGGGTGTAGATGAATGTTCCATCGTTATTGAATACCAGCGTTCCGTTATTGGTGCTATCGATCAGCGTGAAGGTCAAGTCGTCGCCGTCAGGGTCGCTGTCATTCGTGCTAACATCGCCGTTAACTTCTTCACCTGCATCTGCTGTGAAGTTGTCGTCTACCGCATTGGGCGCGTCGTTCACGCTATCTGCTGCATTGTAAGTAATGACCACAAAGGCAGTATCACAATCTCCATCCGTATCACAGATCCGATAAGTAATAATGGAGGTATCTGAAAGATTCGATACTGGCGTGAAAAGGATAAAATCATCGAGTAAATCTGCAGGAGAATTATTATTACTAAGAGTAGAAAGACCATTGACACTTGAAATTACATCTATAACTCCCGGACCATCCAGGCCAAAATCATCATTGGTTAAAATTGTCAAGTTTGCTGTACTTCCTTGAACAATTGAATAGTTGTCATCATTCGCAGTTGGAACTCCGCAATCAGCTTCTGGAACGGCATTGGGATTGGGATCGCAAGGATTGAGAGGATCAGTTCCATCGATCACTTCAGCACCATCCTCAATGCCATCATCATCAGTATCGGGATTGGTAGGATCTGTTCCATTTTCAACTTCAACCCCATCATTGAGCCCGTCATCATCGGTATCGGGATTGGTAGGATCTGTATTGTTGTTAATTTCCTCAGAGTTATCCAGACTATCGCCATCACAATCATTAGAAAGAACTGCAATAGGATTTGGATCACATGAATTCAACGGATCTGTATTATTATCGACTTCCGTTCCGTCTAAAACACCATCATCATCGGTGTCAGGATTATTCGGGTCGGTGCCATTGCTGGTCTCCTCATCATTGGT
>CAZKRL010000001.1:57768-193859 GCA_964555295.1 uncultured Comamonadaceae bacterium
CAGCGTTCGGATCAGGGTCGCAAGGATTGAGTGGGTCGGTGTTATTGGCTACTTCAGTACTGTCATTCAAGCCATCATCATCTGTATCGATATCAGTAGGGTCCGTGCCGTTATCTACTTCATCACCATCATTAGTTCCATCACCATCTGTATCTGGATTATTAGGGTCGGTGCCATTATTGGTCTCCTCATCATTGGTGAGGCCATCGTTATCGCAATCACTGCTGGCAAGTGCGAGAGGATCATTGCTACATGGATCATTGGGGTCACTGCCGTTGTCTACCTCGGTGCCATCATCTGTGCCGTCGCCATCGGTGTCAGGATTATTCGGGTCGGTGCCATTGCTGGTCTCCTCATCATTGGTAAGGCCATCACCATCGCAATCACTTGAGCCCAAAGCTGCAGGATTAGGATCGCATGGATCCAGCGGATCACTGCCGCCTGTGGTTTCTTCACCATTGGTAAGTCCATCACCATCGCAATCCAATGCGGCGAAGCTTATACAACTGCCCACATCGATGGTAACCGAGGCAATATCGCAATCACCGTCTGCGTCACAAATCTGGTAGGTCACATTCGCTGCTCCAACAAAATCCGTCGTTGGAGTGAATATTATAATGTCGTCATTGACATCTGCCGGGGTATTGTTGTTGTTCACCACCGATGTTCCATTGGTGCTGATGAGTACCGAAATACTTCCTGCGCCATCCACTCCAAATGTGTCGTTGATGAGGACTGACAAATCAATGGCGGTATTCACAGGTGTGCTCACGTTATCATCACCCGCGATCGGTGTGCCGCAATCAGCCGATGGAACAGCGTTCGGATCAGGGTCGCAAGGATTGAGTGGGTCGGTGTTATTGGCTACTTCGTTACCATCATTCAATCCATCGCCATCCGTATCAGGGTTCGCATTATCCGTTCCCGCTGCCAATTCGCCCGCATTTGTGAGACCGTCGCTATCACAATCATTGGTAGCGAGCGCATTTATATTAGGATCACAAGGGTTAAGTGGGTCTGTAGTATTTGCTACCTCGTTGCCATCGTTGAACCCATCGCCATCCGTATCAGGATTGGTGTTGTTTGTTCCCGCCGTGATTTCGCCTGCATTGGTCAAACCATCATCATCACAGTCGTTGCTAGGAATAGCATTAATATTTGGACTACAGGGGTCGAGGGGGTCAGAGCCATTGATTACTTCATTGCCATCAGTAATAAGATCATTGTCGGTATCAGGATCATTGTTATCCGTGCCAGCGGCGGTTTCGCCGGCATTAGTAAGTCCATCGTTATCACAATCGTTGGAAGACAATGCATTGATATCAGGATCACAAGGGTTAAGTGGGTCTGTATTATTTGCTACCTCGTTGCCATCGTTGAACCCATCGCCATCGGTGTCAGGATTTGTATTGTCCGTACCTGCCACTATTTCACCTGCATTGTTCAAACCATCATTATCACAATCGTTGGTAGCAAGAGCATTGATATTGGGATCGCAGGGGTTGAGTGGATTGCTACCATTACTCACCTCATCGCCATCATTGATGGTATCGTCATCTGTATCAGGATCATTGTTGTTGGTACCTGCAAGAATTTCTCCTGCATTGTTCAAACCATCATTATCGCAATCGTTGGTCGGTAAGGCATTGATATTAGGATCACAGGGGTTGAGTGGATTGCTTTCATTGTTCACTTCATCACCATCATTGATCAAATCATTATCTGTATCAGGGTCATTATTATCGGTGCCTGCGAGAGTTTCTCCTGCGTTGGTAAGTCCATCATTATCACAATCGTTGGTGGGAAGAGCATTGATGTTGGGGTCGCAGGGATTGAGAGGATTGGTATTGTTGGTCACTTCGTTACCATCATTGAAACCATCGCCATCGGTATCGGGATTGGTGTTATCGGTTCCAGCGGTTATCTCACCGGCATTACTAAGTCCGTCATTATCGCAGTCGTTCGTGGGAAGTGCATTGATATTGGGATCACAAGGATCGAGCGGGTCAGTACCATTTAGATTCTCATTGAAATCCGTTATCTGATCGTTGTCTGTATCGGTCAAATTCTCAGAAATGGAGATAACGAGCAGAGCGGTATCACAAGCCCCAAGTGGATCACATGCCACATAAGCAAGGGTGTCACTTCCAAAGAAAGTACCCGAAGGCACATAGCTATAATTACCTGAAGAGGAGAGTGTAGTGGTGCTTTGCGAAGTATTCACAGCGATAGAATAGACCAGTACGTCGTTATCTGCATCGGTATCATTGGAAGCGACACTACCAAGAGCTGTTTGCGTATTCAATATGCTTATCAAATCAATAACTGCCACCGGTAAATCATTTACAGGAACAATGGTAATATTCACGGCTGCTGTATCACAGTTTCCGCTTGCATCGCATGCACGATAAGAAAAATTATCGGCTCCGTTGAAATTACTGTTAGGATTGTAGCTGATTGCTCCCGAATTAGCATCGAGTTGCAGTGAGCCGCTGAATGTATTCGTGATAACAGAATATGTGAGGATATCATTATCGGCATCGCTATCATTGATACCGATATTACCTGATATAACAGTATCTTCATTACCTACGAAACTATCACTCGCGGCCACAGGAACATCCTGTACTGCGGTAACGACGATTATGATTTGTGCGACATTGGAAGTTCCGCCAGCTGTATCGCTTATGGTGTAATTGATGGTGGCATTCCCATTGAAATTGGCTGCAGGAACAAAGGTCAAATTACCATTCGCGGTATTTACGCTCCAAACACCACTGATCGTATTCACGCTACTTTGAACTCCGGGAGCAGTGGGATCAAGATCTATCGAAGAAACACTTAATGGATGAAAAGTAGCTACATCATTAGCACTGATGTTATTGAGAACGACGGTATTATCCTCTGCCGTTGTGCCGTTATCGTCATTGGCAACAGGAGTAAATACAAGGCATTCAAACGGACTGTCGGCATCAGTATGTAGCACATCGAACGTATGATCTGCTACTGACGATGGAATCACTTCCTTAATGATTGTTTTCCGCACTCCATTTCTAAACGGGTAAGACACCCTGACAAAATATTTTTGATTGGGATTGGAAACTGCGAAATGAAAAACGGAATTTCCCGAGGACGCGAGACCCTCACCTCCGGCATAATTCAATAATGGTGATATGCGATTTCCTTCGCAATCAAGAAGCTCCGCAGTTGCACCTATTGCGGGTGAGTGGACTCCGCCAGAAAGATTCCATTTCGCTCTGACCTTAACATAATTGGGTGAATTCAAGTTGTTTACCCAAAGTTGATTTTCAGCGTCATCTACTCCCAGGTATAAATCCAAGTCACCATCATTATCAAAGTCTACAAAGGCAGCAGCGTTGGCGTTACCATCGGGATTGATTCCAAAATTGATGGGTGAGCTCGGTTGAACATAATTGAAATTACTGTTGGCAACAAACAGGAAACCTGGGCCGCTGACATTGGCCAAATACAGATCCAAATCACCGTCTAAATCAATATCACCATGTGTTTCAGCATCAATTGTTGCGATTGCAAGATTCACTCCACTGCTGGTTCCGGGCTGATTAGAGGCCGAAAAGGTATTGTTGTTATTTGTCCAGATTTGGTTGGTTCCCGCATCCGTCCAAAAGAGATCAAGATCACCATCAGCATCAAAATCGGAGAATGCAACACCGCCCTTATTGAGATTTGCGGCTACTTGATTGTAGGAATCCGCAGTGAAAGTACCGTCACCATCATTGAGGTAAAGGTCTGCTTCTTGTTGTCGGCGCAGAAGAATATCAACGAATCCATCATTATTCACATCGCCGGTAGTGAGATAATCGCCAGTAATTCCACCTGTTGGCAATCCGGTAGATGAGTTCAACACCTGAGTGAAACTACCTGCCCCATCATTAGAGAGAATGTCAACGCCAAATTGATTGTTATCCAAAACTAGATCCTGATCGCCGTCATTGTCATAATCGATAGAGGCGATTCCTTCGGAGTTGGTTCCTCCCGTCAAATTGGTGAAGAGCTGATTGGGTTGTTGCGAAGAATTACCAAAACTAAAGGCGGGTGAAGAACCGCTGCCATTGCCCAACCAGATTTCGATTCTCAGTTCGGCGTTGACCACGAAATCCATTACACCGTCATTATTGAAATCAGCAGCGATGGCCGACCTGGGCTTGAGTGCATCATCGAGACCGCTTGCGTGGGTTGAGGTAACATCGGTGAACGAAACGCCATCGTTAGAGAAATAGAGGCGGGATGCCTGACCCGCTACATTGGAGTTCACCAATAAATCCAAGTAACCATCATTGTTAAAATCAGCCCAACAAATACCCCCGAATTCCTTATCACCACCCAGGTTTAAACCGAGCGATGCCGCCGAATTTGTAAATAATTGTCCGAAACTCTCCGTTTGAAATAAACTGAAACAGAAAAGAAAGAATAGAGCAAATCTGATTTTCATAGGCGATACATCAAGGTTACAGGCAATTGAAATGTGAAGTGGAACATTCCTGGATGCGTGGTGAAGAAAAAACGTAAACTCTAAACGTACTCTTACAGGGGAAATACTATCCAACATAAATTTGTTGATATACTTAACTTAGATTTTCACCCAATGGAAAAACCTCTGGAACATTATCAAATCCGCGTAGATCAATGGATTCAAACCGTTGGTGTTCGCTATTTCAGTGAACTCACCAACATGGCAATACTCACCGAAGAAGTTGGCGAAGTAGCGAGGATTGTATCCAGGAAATATGGCGACCAAAGCTTTAAAAAGAATGAAGAAAATGCAGATCTTTCCGATGAGCTCGCCGATGTCTTGTGGGTGATTATGTGTCTTGCCAATCAGACGGGTATTGATCTCGACGCCGCTATGGAAAAGAACTTCGCTAAAAAAAATTCACGTGACTTGAACAGACATCGTGATAACCCGAAGTTGAAATGATAATATACCCTATCTATCAAACATTGAGAAATTGCTCCCAACAGTAACAACACGTTCAAAGAAAATGGCCAATTATTCAACAGAAATAAAATTGAAATTAAAATCACGAAATATCTACTATTTATTAGTGGGCCTTACCGCGCCGATGCTAACTTATTCAAACCACTTCCCTCGGGTAAATCTGAATTTCGCTCAAGAAATAGAGCATTCACGATTCGCGAACGAAAATGTAACGGGCGATACCATTGATGATGAATCATACATTACAGATGAATTTCTGATGGGCAAATTTCAATACAGCCAGCACAAGCGATTCATGAAAATACCAAAAGAACTATCCAGCAAAGAGATCTATATTCAACAAGAGACGCTTAAGGCATTCGAGCAAATGAACAGAGCGGCTAATGCAGACGGGGTTACATTTATTATATTGTCGGGAACGCGTAACTTCTCAGAACAAAAGAAAATATGGGAAAATAAATGGAATAAATATTACCCTAAATATAATAATTCAAAAACCACGGCATTGAAAATACTTGAATACAGTTCTATGCCATCAACATCTCGTCATCATTGGGGTACCGATATTGATATTAATGCTTTGAATAATGAATATTTCACGAATGGCAGAGGAAAACGAGAATATGATTGGCTCATAAAAAATGCTTCGAGATTTGGATTCTATCAGACCTACGACTCGAAGAAAAGTGGAAGAACGGGGTACTCGGAGGAGAAGTGGCACTGGTCATATTTACCCCTTGCTGAAAAGTATCTGATGTTGTATAACAAAAGAATACAAAACGACAAAATCAAAGGATTCATAGGAGCGGAAAGCGCTTCAGAGATTGACATCATCCGAAACTACGTGAATGGCATTGCCACCAAATAACCCGGAAAACAGTGCTAAGAATCACGACACCCACCTGATCTTTTCAAGGGATGAGTTATAGATAGATGCATGAGAAAAACGGAATTTCCCACTAATTTTCAGCCGACAATGAAAAAAGCTATTGATCATAAAAACAACACATCAATTGATGTCTCAGTAGACTGTGTTCTATTTGGTTTTGCTGATCGCAAACTAAAAGTTTTACTGATTGAACAGAAGCAACCTAATGAGGGCAAAAAAGTATCAAAACTTCAAACCGCATTGCCCGGAGATTTACTCAAAGCCAATGAGGGATTGGATGATGCTGCAAAGCGAGTTTTGCGTGAGCTTACCAGCTTGAAAGGAATCTACCTCAGACAATTCCACACCTTTGGTGATCCCAAAAGAGTAAAAGATCTAAAAGATCAGGAATGGCTGAGAACATTTCGACTAAATCCTGAGCGACGAGTCATTACCGTTGGATATTACTCACTTGTAAATATGGACGATTACGAACCTCACGCTTCCAGCTTTGCCAGCCGAACACGATGGGTAGACGTCTACAACATCCCTGAACTGGCCTTTGACCATAACTATATCGTTGAAAAAGGCCTCGAAAGTTTGCGTGATGGCCTCATTAATGAGAATATCGGATTTGAACTTTTACCCGAAAAATTCACTCTGAGTCAACTGCAGCAATTGCATGAAATAATCCTGGCAAAAAAACTTGATAAGCGAAATTTTCGCAAGAACATGCTCAAAATGGAAGAGCTCAAACCCTTGGCAGAGAAACAAATTGGCGTATTTCACAAACCCGCCCAATTGTATCATTTCAATAAGCGGAATAAATCATGAAGGTTTTATTCTCTGGCGGTATCATTTTATTTCTTAATGTGTTGACATTACTCATGTTTCCTCATCGCGCATATTCTCAAGGAGGCAACTCCAGTGAAGAATTCTTGCAAAATGAGGTTTATAGCATTTATGTAAATGCCGATATCGACAGCATTCAAATCATGTATGAAACACTTGAGTCTGAACATACTTTTCCGGCAAACACAACCATCATCAGTTCGTTAGACAGTGTAAATATGTTGTGCGGATTCAGGTTAAGAGGAAACACCAGTTTGAATGCTGCGAAAAAATCATTTCGAATCTCATTTGATAGTTATGACAACAACCAAGACTGGAGAGGTTTGAGTGACATCAACTTAATTGCACTGCACAATGATCCCAGTATCATGAGAGCAAAATTGTGCTACGATCTATTTCGATCACAAGGTATTGCAGCGCCCAGAACTTCGTATGCAGCACTCTTTCTAAACGAACAATACATGGGTCTCTATTTGATGACTGAGCCCATCGACGAAATATTCAGTAAAAACCATTTGGATCAACAAGGCGATGGAAACCTATTCAAGTGCACATACCCTGCTACGCTGGAATATCTCGGCACCGACCCCAACCTGTACAAATTTGAAATGTGGGGCCGCAGAATGTACGAGCTCAAAAACAACCTCTGGTTAGACAATTACAGCAGTTTCTCAGACTTCATTTCATTTATACATAATCCTGCATCCAACCTGAATTGCTACAATGAAAACCCCTTTCACTTCAATCAATATATTACCTGTGCGGCTTTAGAGATATTACTTGGACATTGGGACAATTATATATTTAACAAAAACAATTTCTACCTCTACCATCATGAATTGACAAATAAATACTATTATATTCCATACGATGTAGACAACACATTGGGCATCGACTGGGTTGGAGAAGACTGGGCACAACGTAATATATACGCGTTCCATCCCTCAGGAGAGTCCCGCCCGCTCTACGAAATCATACTCAATAATCCAGAAGCACGAAACCACTTCTCTAACGAAATTCTGAGACTCTGCAATACCGTATATCATCCAGATTCTATTACCAATAAAATCAATTTGCTGAGGAATTTAATAGCTCCATATGTTGCCGCTGATCCCTTTTACCCTTTGGACTATGGCTTTACATATAATGACTTCATGCAGTCAGCAGACCAAGCCGCTGGAAACCAAGTTCAATATGGCATTATACCATTTATCACGGCCAGAAGAAATTCAGCGTTACAACAACTTGAAACTTTGACAAACGATGAGGCAGAACTCCAATTCCAATATATCATTACTCATTCAAGTCAAAGCGAAATCTTCGGAAGAATTCAAGAAAATGCAGCCTTACTTCCACTGCAAATTGAAATTGCATTTGATGGTAATACACCCGCCTATTATGATGTAAACTATATAAATTTTACCGACTTCCATGCGACTATCATACACCCCGAGAATAGCAATCATTTCTATTATAGAATCTTATCAGGCAACAATGACTTGAGCTGCGGGACTCTATATTCATGGATAACACCACAGGCAGATGCTATTCGAATCAATGAAATACTTTGTGAGAATTTTTCATTCAACACAGATGAATTTGGGGAGTATGATGATTGGGTTGAAATAACAAATACATCGAATGAAACCGTTTTGTTGAATGGCTATTATCTCACCGATGATTCGACCAATTGGAATAAATTCATTCTACCGAATGTGTCTATACCCGCTAATTCTTATATGGTATTCTGGATGGACAGAGATCCTGAAACCGGCACTTACCACGGAACCTTCAATCTATCTCAAGGGGAAACCGTTTCCCTGATGAAACTGATTGATAATGTTCCGAGATTCGTGGACTCTATTACCTTGGATTCTTGTTACAACGATGTGAGCTTCGCTCGCAACGAAACCACCAACCAATGGTTCTTCAGCAATCCTCCAACACCCGCTACATATAATTATATTCTAACGAATATATCTGACCAAACCACAGAGCCACTTCGCATGTATAATGGCATTATTCAAATTCATCATCCCGATAATATAAGAATCATCGACATCAGCGGCAGGGTCGTTGCACAATGCCGAAACTGCTCAGATATATCCCTTCAAGGTATTTCTACAGGATATTATATACTGCATACCGATTCAATTCAACAACCCTTTCATTTTCAACAACCCTAAAATGCATTTCGAAAATGAAATAGATAATATCATCTGCAGAACCGTTTCAGAATGTGCTGAAAAGCTCTCTGTTGAAGCATTTCTGGTGGGTGGAGCCGTTCGTGACCTATTGCTGCAACGTCCGAGCAATGACATGGACTTTGTGTGCACAGATAAAAGCGCAGAGCTGGCAAAAGCTTGTGCGAGAAAATTAGGAAACGCAAAAGTGAACGTTTTCAAAACGTATGGAACGGCTCATTTCAAATATAATAATTGGGATTTAGAATTTGTTGCCGCAAGGAAAGAGTCATACTCACCAGATTCTCGAAATCCTTCTGTCACCCCAGGTACTCTAAAGGATGATCAACTCCGCAGAGATTTTACCATAAATGCGATGGCAATCTCGCTCGTGAAAAACTCCTTCGGCGAACTCATTGATCCATTCGGCGGACTTCAGGACTTGCATAATTCCATCATACGAACACCCACAAATCCTGATATCACCTTCTCTGACGACCCGTTAAGAATGATGCGTGCCATCCGATTCTCTGCGCAACTTCAGTGCCAAATCGAACCTGAATGCATGCTATCGATCCAGCGCAATGCAGAAAGAATAATGATTGTATCAGCAGAACGCATCATGACGGAATTCAACAAAATCATGATGTGCACTAGACCTTATTTCGGACTATCACTTCTCTTTGACAGTGGATTACTGCATCGTTTTTTTCCGGAATTGGCGCGACTTCAAGGAGTTGAACGGCGCAACGGTATCGCGCACAAAGACAACTTCTATCACACGCTACAGGTACTGGACAATGTCTGTGATGTTTCAGAAAATCTTTGGCTGAGGTGGGCAGCGCTATTACACGACATCGCTAAACCGCCAACCAAAAGATTTGAAGGAGAGCATGGATGGACCTTTCACGGGCATGAGGATATGGGTGCCCGAATGGTTCCCAAAATATTCGCCCGCCTCAAATTACCGTTGGATCAGCAAATGCGTTACGTACAAAAACTCGTTCTTCTGCACCTGCGTCCCATCGCTCTCACAAAAGAAGATATTTCGGACAGTGCCGTAAGGCGATTGCTCTTCGAGGCCGGTGATGATATTGATGACCTGATGATTCTGTGTAAGGCCGACATCACCTCCAAGAACGAAAGCAAAGTCAAACGCTATCTGAAGAACTACGAAATCCTCAAACAAAAGCTCATCGATCTTGAAGAGCGCGACAGAATTAGAAATTTCCAACCGCCTGTGACCGGGGAAGAAATCATGCACATTTTCGGCATTGCGCCATGCAAAGAAATTGGTGTGATCAAAAACGCAATCAAAGAAGCTATCCTAGACGGCAACATCCCTAATGATAAAAAAGACGCGCTGCACTTGATGTATGAAGAAGCCAAAAAATTAGGCCTTCAACCCATACAACCTAATTGATTCAGCCCTTATTCAACGATCAACTTTTCGGTTCTTGAAATACCCTGCGATTCCATCTTCATATAATAGATACCCGCAGGATATTCTTGAATACTGATATTAGTGCCAGGCATTATTGAATTACTATAACATAATCTTGACTGCGCATCCAAAATCTGAACCTTCACTTTTCCAGTGCCCTGCACAATTATATAATCACTTGCCGGATTGGGATAAAAGAACATAGATTCATTGCTTGGATTACTCACGCCTATGGGCAATGAGGAAGTCACCTGAATTTGTCCTGATCCCGTTGCACCTTCATAACCATCGAGCTGGATGTAGTATATCTCATCAGGTATCAAGCTATTGATCATTATTATATTAGAAGCGTATTGATTTCCACCTCCACATCCGCCCACCATATCATCATTTGCTGCAACATATTCTACCGTCGTAAAATCAGCACAATCACCCACCAGGGCTACAGAAATCTGTGTGTCAAATGCCTCGTCAAAACAAGTGGAAACAACAATCTGTGAGTCGCTCGGAGCAACAAAATAAAACCACAATGTGTTGTCCAATGTGCCGTCGCACCAACCATTAACACAATCTGATTCCGGATCATTTACCGGTAAATTATAACAAGAGGACTCCCCTACTTCCAAGGTGGCAAAGCTATTATCGAAGCTGGTTGGCGGAGCATTGACTGTAAGTTCTGCAGCTTCGCATAAATCATCGTTCAAGGGAATCGGACACGCACCCTGATTCAATGGAATCAACAAGCCCTGAAAATGATCTACAAGCAACATGTCCGGAGCAGGCCCGTTGCTATTATCAGCAGGGTTAGCAAAACCTGAGGCCACAATTGTAAAGGCGCCTGGAAATAAATTCGCAAACTGTCCGCAAAGTGATAACAATGGATTACCATTGGCTAAATTGATATTGATGGTATTATTCTCAGCAGGCGCGTAGATATACTCAACGGAATATTCACCGTATCCGAGATTATCTACCCAAATATTATTCTGTTCATCTGCAATATCAATTGGAGGTGCATCGGTAACTCCGTGGAAGAATAAGAGTGGATTATAACCAATAGAATCTGTCAATATCAAGGCATTCTCCCGCTGGAAGAATTGGATTTCGGTAGCAGCATTTGTGATGTATCCGGTTGTACTTATTATGCCATCGAGAACCATTATATAATCCTTACTTGGATCAAATGCAAATACAGCAGAAAAATACGCCGCGCTATCACTAACACTACCAGCAGGACAAAGCGCTACAACGACGCTGTCATCTGAAAGCACCTCACCGAAACCTGTGCAAGTGCGATACAGAAAATTACTTGCATACAACTCACCATTGATCCAAATCTCCGTTGAATCAAGCGCCTGATCGCCGCTGTTATGGATAAAGTTGACAAGTGAATTGGGTTGACCTGGCGACACATTGATGCCAACCAAGCCAACATCCGCCTGCCATCCATCAACCTGAATATAATAGATCTGACCAGCATTGAGATTGTCGATATTGATGGTTGAAGAATATTGTTCACCGGCACCACATCCATTAAACATATCATCATTAGCCAGGATAAGGTCGTAAGTACCATAATCATCACAAGTGCCTACTTGCCATAGCGCCAACTGAGTGTCAACCGTATTGGAGTCGTTGCAAGTACTGATAACAACCGCCCCATTAGTCGGAGCAACAAAGCTGTACCAAACAGAGTTGTCGACCTCAAGAGCATCATTACACCACGACAACACACAAGAGAAATCCGGAAGATAAGGCATAGGTACCGGCTCTAGACTATCGGCAGTAGCGCTGGTATTATCAAATGTATAAATAGAATCGCCCACTTCAATGCTTGTGGCATTGCATGGCTGGTCGTTCGCAACCTGACCGCTTACCGAATTGACGAAGACCACAAAAAAACTTAGTACAAACAACGACTTCATAAATAATTTTTGACCAAAATACTAATTCGCTGTCACCCTTCGAAAATGGGTGTCTGAAGACTAGCCGTGATTATGATGAAGGAGGAATGATTTCACACGGAACAAAAAACAATGAAAACTAACTAACGATACACGGAATCATCTTCCTGATCATGATACATCGACAAATAGCTTTCATATCGACTCAAAGGAATTGCACCCGATTCCAGAGCGCTCCTTACCGCGCACGACGGCTCCTTGATATGCAAACAATTATGGTATTTACATCGAGACAACAAATTGAAAAACTCCGGAAAATGATGATGTAATTCATCTTTTGGAATATCCACCAAACCGAAACCCTTGATACCTGGAGTGTCGAGAATAAAGCCACCGAAGGACAAAGGAAACATTTCAGCGAAGGTGGTAGTATGCTGCCCCTTGCCACTTGCCTCACTAATATCGCCGACACGCAGATTCAAATCGGGAATAACCGCATTGATAAAAGAGGTCTTACCTGTTGCGCTATGACCACTTATCAGAGTAGTTTTACCCGAAAGCAGTTCACGCAACCGACTCAATGATTCATGATCATTCAATGCCAATCGTTCGGTTAAATAGCCAATGGATTCATACTGCATTTGCACCTTTGACATCCACGAAATTTCATCACTATTATATTGATCGGCCTTAGAGAATATCAACCGAACCGGAATATCATAGGCATCAGCCGTTACCAAAAAGCGATCAATAAATCCGAAGGTTGTTTGAGGACGGAAAAGAGTTACAAAGAGAAATGCCTGATCAAGATTTGCCGCAATAACCTGTGCCTCTTTTGACAAATTCACAGATTTTCTAATGATATAATTCCTCCGAGGCAAAATACCCGTAATAATCGCCTCAAATTCATTTTCTATTTCGATGGATACCTTATCTCCTGCGGCCACAGGATTGGTAGTAGATCTACCCTCCAATCTGATTTTCCCGCGGATGGAGCAACGATACTTCATGCCATTGTCGGCAATTACATCATATTCTTTACCGGTTGACTTACTTACAATGCCGTGTATCAAAACTTCAGCCTTTCAGAGATTCCCGAATCACGAGCAATTCTTTACGAATAGATTTCAATTGCTTCAATAGCCATTCGTTTTCCCTTGGTTTCGTGCTGCGATGCAGAGCATTTTTAGCGCCCTCGAGAGTATAACCTTCATTTTTGATGAGGTGATGGATTTTACGAAAGACTTCAATGTCATCCTTGCTGAATACACGATTGCCGCGCGCATTCTTGCGGGGATGCAAAGCGGGAATCTCCCTTTCCCAGAAACGAATCAATGATGAATTGACTGAAAACATTTCAGCTACTTCACCGATGGAATAATATAATTTCTCAATCGTTGCGCTACCCATAATTTATATTAATCGAAACTTTGATTTCCGCTTGCAGCGCGTTCTAGCAAAGCCTCATACTGCTCAGGCGAAATATCATTATAAAAATAAAATGCGGGATCTACCTTCTCCCCATTTCTGATTACCTCGTAATGCAAATGAGGACCTGTTGAAATTCCTGTGTTACCCACATAGCCGATGATTTGACCTCGCACAATTTTTTGTCCAGGACTTACAACTACACGGCTCATATGCGCATAGAGTGTTTGGAAACCGAAGCCATGATTGATGATTACATGATGCCCATAACCAGTAAGCTTACTATCAACAGATTCAATCGTCCCATCTCCAGTTGCATAAATTTCAGTGCCTATATCCGCAGCAAAATCCATACCTGTATGCATCCGAGCAATCCGATAAACCGGATGCACACGCATCCCAAAGCCCGAGGCAAGGCGTTTGAGATCTTTGTTTGAAACCGGCTGAATTGCTGGTATCGCTGATAGCATTTCCGACTGTCGCTTCGCCAAGGTTATTACCTGATCGTAGGACTTACTCTGCGCAACCATTTCACGCTCCAATCGATTGATTTTCTTTTTGGTTTCAATAACCTTCTCGGTGCTTTCAAAGCCCTTCATCGACTTATATCTATCTGCTCCTCCTACCCCACCTCTTCGGATATGGTCGGGAAAAGGCGATGCTCCGAATATGCTTCTATAAATTGCATCATCCCTATCCTCCAGTTCGCTGGCAAACAAACTCAGAGTGTCAATTTGTGCATTCAATGCTTCCAGCTGAGATTCCAAAAAATCAATTTCGCGATCGAGGCGTGCCGTCTGAGGATCCTTAAAAAAGGAAGCATATATCACAACCCCTATTCCTCCGATTACAGTGCCTGCTATTAAGTAACGCAAACCCGTCAGAACATAGTCCTTCAAACCCAAAGTAATCTTCTCAAAATTGAGTGTATTGGGATTGAACTTAAACTTTTGTCTGGTCATTGAATGCGAAAGTAACACAATCCAATGGTTTCCTTTGTTGACTAAATTCGCCCGCCGTATGGAGAAACTTACATCCCGTCAAATAAGACAAACATTTCTGGATTTTTTTCAGTCAAAAGGACATGAAATCTTGCCTTCGTCACCTATGGTCGTTAAAGGCGATCCAACCCTCATGTTCATCAATAGCGGAATGGCGCCGTTCAAAAATTGGTTCCTAGGAAATGAAGCTATAAAGTTCAAACGAGTAGCCGACACTCAAAAGTGCCTGAGGGTAAGCGGCAAACACAATGACCTGGAAGAAGTAGGGGTTGACACCTATCATCACACCATGTTTGAAATGCTTGGCAATTGGTCATTTGGCGACTACTTCAAACAAGAGGCCATTGAATGGGCATGGCAACTTCTCACTGACGTGTATGGCCTTCCAAAAGACCGACTGTATGTAACGGTCTTTGAGGGAGATAACCGAGAGAATCTTGAATTCGATCAGGAGGCTTTCGATATCTGGAAGGCGAGAATTGATGAAAACAGAATTCTGCGTGGCAACAAAAAAGACAATTTCTGGGAAATGGGTGATACCGGGCCTTGCGGACCCTGTTCAGAGATACATGTCGACCTCCGATCTGATGACGAACGTGCTAAAATTGATGGTGCAACGCTCGTAAACAATGATCATCCACAAGTAGTGGAAATATGGAACAATGTATTCATGCAATTTGAGCGGCGCGCCGACGGTTCTCTCATTCCTCTCAAAGCAAAACACGTTGATACCGGAATGGGATTTGAGCGACTTTGCATGGCGTTGCAAGGTGTTCGATCTAATTATGACACCGACGTATTCTCACCCTATATCCATAAGGTTGAAGAAATCTCAGGCAGAAAATATCAGGGTAGCGCAAATAAGTCAGATGTGGCCATGCGAGTCATTGCAGATCACATTCGCGCTGTATCCTTTGCTATTGCTGATGGACAACTTCCCTCGAGTGGTGGCGCCGGCTATGTAATCCGAAGAATTCTACGCAGGGCAATACGATATGGATATAGTTTTCTGGATTTACGCGAACCCTTCATGCACAAAATCGTGCGCGTGCTTACCGCTGAAATGGGCGACTTCTTCCCGGAGCTAGTGAAAAGTGAAGCACTCGTAACGAAGGTTATCAGAGAGGAAGAAGAATCATTTTTGAGAACGCTGGAAAAAGGAATACAATTGCTCGATCAACTCATTGCTAAAAACCAGAACGGTGTGCTCGGCGGTGAGGAGGTTTTTGAGCTGTATGATACGTTTGGTTTTCCTGCCGACCTTACTGCCCTTATTGCGTCAGAGCACGGCAAAAGAATTGATCAAAACGGATTTGATACGCAACTCCAAAAGCAAAAAGAACGAAGCCGAGCAGCCACGAAAATTGAGACCGAAGACTGGGTGGTATTGAACGAAGGAGAAACCCAATTCATCGGTTATGATCAACTGGAGTGCGAAACTAAAATTCTGAGATACCGAAAAGTCAAATCCAAAAGTGGTGAGCATTATCAAATCGTATTGAATCGCACTCCCTTCTACGCTGAGAGCGGTGGTCAGGTTGGCGACATGGGAAGTTTATCAGAGCCCAACGATCTTATTACAATTATCGATACGAAGAAAGAAAATAATCTTATCGTTCATTTCTGTGAGCGACTTCCTGAAAATCCACTGGCTCAATTCTCGGCAAAAGTTGACCCTCGACGCAGGGCTGATATTTCTGCGAATCATACATCCACTCACTTGCTTCACGAGGCGTTGCGAAGTGTTTTAGGGACTCATGTCGAACAAAAAGGATCGCTGGTTCATCCCGAATATCTGCGTTTTGATTTCTCTCATTTTTCTAAAATGTCGGATAGCGAATTAGAGGAAGTAGCTGAAAAAGTAAATGAGAAAATTCGATCCAATATTCAACTCCAAGAACAACGGGGCATTTCTATGCAAGCTGCGAAAGAAGCGGGCGCAATGATGCTATTCGGAGAAAAGTATGGCGACTCTGTTAGAATGATCACTTTTGACACCAGCGTGGAATTGTGCGGTGGCACACATGTGAGGCAAACCGGCGATATTGGTCAGTTTATCTTGCGATCGGAAGGTGCTGTAGCCGCCGGAATACGCAGAATTGAGGCCATTTCAGCTACGGCAGCCGATCATTATATCAAAGCAGAACTCAAGCAATTGAGTGATGTAAGAGAATTATTAAAATCCAAAGACGCCGTTAAATCGTTGACAGATTTATTAGCAAAAAATAATCGACTCGAAAAAGAAATTGACGATTTAATTCACAACAAGGCGATGCGTCTGAAGCAGGAAATAAAAGCATCCGCTCAAAAAATCAATGGCGTACATTTTATTTCCGCGATGGTGGATTTACCGCCTGCCGCGCTAAAAGATGTATCCTTTCAACTGCGCAATGAACTCGAAAATCTATTCGCTGTGTTTGGTTCCGTTAACGCCGGCAAACCTAATCTCACCTGCGTAATTTCAGATTCATTGGTGAATGAAAAAAAAATGAATGCCTCCAACATTATCCGAACATTGGCGAGTGAGATCAAAGGTGGTGGTGGTGGACAAGCGTTCTTTGCCACTGCCGGGGGAACTGAAATCAATGGTCTTGAGAAGGCATTTCAACTTGCTAAAGAAATGATACCTGTTGAATGAAACCCGGTGTGAGAAATACGCCCGCTAAGAGATTCGTTATTGAACATATCTCTCAAGCCAATAAGGCCATCTCACAAAGAGAACTGCAAGATTCACCGAATAATATATTTGATCGTGTAACACTCTATCGTGTTTTAGACAGACTCGTCAATGAAGGAATTCTCCATCGCGCTACAGATAACTCGGGCATAATAAGATATGCTTTCTGCAATCATGATCATCATGAAGGCAATTGCTCACATCATCATTTACATTTTCATTGTGAAATATGCGATGAGGTAATTTGCCTGGATAATATTATCCCTATGTTTGAATTACCCGAAGGATTCAAAACCAAACAGGCGCTTTTCACGATTGCTGGAACATGCAGCAAATGCAATAGCAAGACCAGCTTAAGCAAGCGCTAACATTTTCGATAGAATTTTCTCCTGATATTTTCGAAGCTTTCCGCTATCGTCAGCTCCGCTTATCAAATGCCTTTTGATATTTCGCAGAAGGTATGTTCCGGCAACTTCACCAAATTGAGATGTTATTCGCTGACTAACGGGATTATACAATAACTCAATTCGATTCGCCTCCTCATCACGCGACAACCTTTTAATTGAATGGGTTTTGGTCCTCTGAAACATCTCCACCTTGCTTGCATCAAATGAGTCCCTGATTTCATTCAGATCCCTCAATGCATTATCTAAAGCCAATATTTTCGGATGAAAACCTTTGGGATCAATATTATATTTTTCAGACACATCGAAAAGATACTTCTCAAGAAGCTCATTGCCTATGACGTAATGAGGAGGAACATTCAAGCACCTTGCGTGATGATCGCGCCAAACGTATGCATCCAATAACACCCGACAATATTCTAAACTATGATCTCGATAATAAAATGGTTTCAATTTCGGAGAAAAGTCTCGAGGCACTACTTCCTCCAGACAAAGAAATTCTTCGGCCATAGCACCTTCTAAACCCGCTCTTAATACTCGCGCGTTAAGCTTATCAGCTATTTCGAGCAATGCATTAACATCATTGGCTGCGTATTCCCTTTGCTCAATGCTCAGAGGCCGCTTTGACCAATCCGACAATTGTGAAGACTTATTCAACTTCCTACCAGTCTCTGATGCTATCAAATCAGAAAGACCTCTTGCCGGATGATTCGCAAAATAGGCCGCAATCTGAACGTCAAATAGATTTCGAAACCTACATCCCATAGAGTGAAGCAAGGCCAAATCCTCAGATCCCGAGTATAAAACTTTACAGATAGAAGCATCCTCCATCAAATTCCATAAATCAGAGAAATCATTGATTTTTTTTGCATCTATCAGATAAACCCTCTCGCCGTCGTAAACACTTAATAAAAACAGTGTAAACCCATAGTATCGGCGGAAACAATCGTATTCGGTATCGAATGAAAATCGCTTCACCTTATTCAAATTCAAAATCATCCGATCCCAACTCGATGGGTTTGCAACATCAATAATTTGAGAAGGATTCATACTTGCGAAATTAATTCCTCACCATTCAATTAAGTCTTGTAAAAACATGAATGAGTGCAACGTTAATTGTATGTCACCTTTCATTTCCCTTTCAAATGATTAAGAGCATTACTTTAGAGGCTGAATGAAAAGTTTACTATCCAAACTGCCAGCAACCCAAACCTCCATTTTCACGGTGATGTCGCAACTGGCATCGCAGCACCACGCATTGAACGTTGGTCAAGGATTTCCAAACTTTGAAATCGACATGCACCTCGCTACGTTGGTCGAAAAATATATGCGCGCCGGGAAAAATCAGTATGCACCCATGCCCGGTGTTATAGAACTGCGAGAACAAATCGCATTGAAAATCTCAAAGCAATATGGCTATTCAGTGAACCATAACACCGAGATAACTATCACTGCAGGTGCTACTCAAGCTATTTTCACCGCGATCAGTGCGCTAGTTCATCCGGGGGATGAGGTCATCCTTTTTGCTCCTGCATACGACTGCTATGAACCTGCCATTCAACTTCAAGGCGCCGTGCCGATTTGGATTGAGCTCTCATATCCCGACTATAATATTCCATGGCAGGAGGTCAAAGCAGCCATCACCCCGAAAACAAAAATGATCATCATCAACTCACCGCATAATCCGACCGGTAAAATGTGGAGTGCTGATGATATAAAAGAATTAGAAAGCATTACTGAGGAAAACGATTTGCTCGTTATCAGTGACGAGGTCTATGAGCATATCACATTCGATAATCGTAAACATGAAAGTATATTCAAACATCCAAAACTCGCAGCGAGAAGCGTGGGTGTTTTTTCATTCGGAAAAACATTTCATGCCACCGGCTGGAAAATCGGATATGCCGTGGCTTCTGCAGAGTTGATGAATGAATTCAGAAAAGTGCACCAATACAATGTGTTCTCCGTCAACACGCCCGTGCAATATGCATTGGCGGAGTATGTAATGAATGAAGAGCAGTTCCTAAAACTACCTCAATTCTATCAGCATTTAAGAGACAATTTCATTTCCAAAATGACCGGCTCTAATTGGATCTTTCAACCAGCGCAGGGTGCATATTTCCAAATCTTGGATTACAGTAGAATATCTGAATTACCTGATGTGGAATACGCAAAACAATTGGTGGAAACTCACAAGATTGCGACCATACCCGTTTCGGTTTTCTATCCACATGGCAGCCACGAGAAGTTGCTCAGAATCTGCTTTGCAAAAGATGAATATACAATGGACAGAGCTGCTGAAATATTACTGAATATTGCATCCACATGATAGCTGAATATTTACGAATTACCATCGTTCAAACCGAGATCATCTGGGAGAATGAAGAAGCGAATCTCAACGCATTGGATAAGGACTTGCAGGAGATTACTTCGCCCATGGATGTGATTGTGTTGCCTGAGATGTTTACCACCGGCTTTTCTATGAGCGCTGAAAGAATCGCTACAGAATGGAACGATCAAAATGTTGCGTTGTCATGGATGAAAAACAAGGCGCGTGAATATGATGCTGCGATTACCGGCAGCATCGCTATAAAAGATGGCAATGACTATTATAATCGGCTATTATGGGTGGAACCCAATGGGAATTTTTACAGCTATGATAAACGGCACACTTTCAGTTTTGCCGGAGAAGACAAAGTATATACACGCGGCAAACAACGATTGACTTTGAATTGGCGGGGTTGGAGAGTTTGTCCACTTATCTGCTATGACTTGCGCTTTCCGGTCTGGAGCAGAAACACCGTTAGACAAGGACAAAGCGAATATGATCTCTTGATTTATGTGGCCAATTGGCCTGCCGTTCGGCGATTTCCATGGCAGCAACTCCTTGTAGCAAGAAGCATTGAAAATCTCACCTACGTAGCGGGCTGCAACCGCATAGGAACAGATGGCAATTCTCATTTGTACAGTGGCGATTCAGCCGTTATCAATTACTTAGGGGAATCATTGACACCCCCTGCAAATCAAGTAAAAGCACTGCTTACATGCTCCTGTAGTTTTTCAGATCTGCTGGCATTCAGAAATAAGTTTCCTGCTCTGGATGACGGCGACTCGTTTCAACTTGTGTAAAAACAAAGTGCAAGTAACAATTGTCACTCCATGATGACATGACCATCAAATACCTTTGCCACAAAATGAGTCTATGAAGATTGAACAGATATATACAGGCTGTCTTGCCCAAGGAACCTATTATGTAGTGAGTGATAATGAGGCATTCATCATTGATCCCTTGCGTGAGATTGAGCCATATCTCGAGCGATTGCGCAGGGACAATGTCAGATTGAAGTATGTTTTCGAAACCCACTTCCATGCTGATTTTGTCTCCGGGCACATAGATCTCAGCAGGGCCACCGGTGCCAACATCGTGTACGGGCCACTTGCCGACCCTGATTTCAAGGCCATCATCGCAACGGATAACCAGGAATTCAAAGTGGGTAAGCTGACGATAAAAGTCATGCATACCCCCGGCCATACAATGGAAAGCTGTATCTACTTACTCAAAGACGAAAACCTTCAGGACCACTGTATTTTTACGGGAGACACCCTATTTCTGGGAGATGTTGGCAGACCCGATCTTGCGCAAAAAGCTGCTCACCTGACGCAGGAAGATTTGGCGGGCATGCTTTATGAAAGTCTCTATAAAAAAGTATTACCGCTTTCGGATAACTTGATCGTATATCCCGCCCATGGTGCCGGCAGTGCCTGCGGTAAAAACATGATGAAGGAGACGGTTGACACCTTGGGGAATCAGAAGAAAATGAATTACGCGTTGAACCAACCCGATAAGTCCGCATTTATCAAAGCGGTAACCGATGGACTCTCCATGCCACCTGCCTATTTTCCTCAGAATGTTGGTTTGAATAAAATGGGCTATAAGTCCATTGATGAAGTTCTTACCTCCGGATTAAATCCACTTTCATTGGCCGCCTTCGATGCTGCCTTGCAAGAAGAAGGAATCCTCGTTTTAGATACAAGACCTGCTGGCAACTTCTACAAGGATTTCATCCCGGGCTCAATTAATATAGGTCTCAACGGAGATTTCGCACCTTGGGTAGGCTCGCTCTTGGGCAATGTAAATCAACCCCTTCTCTTGATTTGTGAGGAGGGCAAAGAAGCAGAGACCGTAACACGATTGAGCCGCATTGGCTTTGACCACGTGCGCGGGGTACTCGCCGGAGGGATTAATGCATGGATAGCGGATAAACGGCCTACCGATAAAATCAATCGCATCCCTGTAGAAAAATTCAAGGAATTATATACACCAGCAGCCCATATAGTTGACGTGAGAAAACCAAGTGAATTTGACAATGGCCACCTCTCCAATGCGTCGCTTAAAACCCTGGCAGATATAAATGAGTGGACAACCACTATCGCCACGAATGAAACTTTTTTCCTGCATTGTCAGGGCGGATACAGAAGTATGATTGCCGCCTCCATCCTGGCCGCAAGAGGAATCCGAAACTTTTGCGAGATTGAAGGTGGCTTCGCTGCCATTTCAAAGGCAAATTTTCCGATCAACACCATGCAAGGAGAAAAAGTTGTTCACTAAAAACATGAATTTCGCTTAATACTCGCTGTCCAATTGAAATAAGCCCCTTTTCAGAATTTCATCGAAGGTATTCTCTGTTTCAGCATCCTATCGACGTTCAAGCCTTTATTGACTAAAAGACAAAGTACTGCTTATAGCACTACAAATTTCAGCATCTCATAGACGAAATTAACCAGGCGGAATGATGTCCCGCCATGCCCTGTCAGGCGCCAAATCCAATTGCATTTTTCAGAGCAAAAATCATCTAATTTGCTTTACCGAAACAGATGAGACCATTAGTTATTCTAACGTTCATTCTAGCACTATTCAATGTCGTGCTGAAAGCCCAGAATGCTCCTGGTTTCTCGTATCAAGCCATTCTCCGTTATCCTGACAATTCACTCATTCAAAACACAGAAGTTGGAATACTTCTCTCGATTCATAGCGGCAACGCTGTAAACGAGTCACTTTTTAGCGAATATCATATCGCAAATACAAATCAAAACGGCCTTTTGACTTTGGTAGTGGGCAATGGAATTAACGTTACAGGAACCTTTGAATCCATCGATTGGAGCATCAACCCACTTTTTCTCAATATTCAGATTGATCCGAGTGGAGGTGAGAATTACACCATTGAACACACAACCCAATTACTAAGTGTACCTGTGGCATTATATGCATTGAATGCCGGAAATAGCGGAAATCAGAGTCAAGGACCACAGGGTGAAACAGGGCCACAAGGACCTCAAGGGGAAGTAGGACCGCAAGGACAAACAGGTCCACAAGGCCCTCAAGGTCCTGAAGCCTCCGATAATCAGATGCTATCAGTTTCCATCGTTGGCGACACGTTATTTCTGGATCGCGGCGGCTTCGTAATCATAAAAGGAATAAGTAAATCCAACTACCCTGAACTCTATGGTTGTAATCAACCTGATGCACTGAATTACGATAGTGCAGTATTATTTGATGATGGCTCGTGTATTGAAATTGTGCCCGGCTGTACAGAGGCCTCTTCTATCAATTACAATCCTGAGGCAACACTAAACGATAGCACCTGCATCCCCATCATTTATGGTTGTCAATATCAAGGGGCCTGCAATTACAATCCCGTTGCCAACACCGATAACAACCAATGTCTATGGATCGGCGCTACTTGTGACGACAACAATGCTGCTACCTATGATGATATAGTGAGTGAAGATTGTACATGCAACGGAATTCTTTACTTAACCGGCTGTACCGACACACTCGCAAACAATTTTGATAGTGGGGCTCAATATGACGATGGTAGCTGCAACTACAGCTCTGCAGGGTGTACATATGCAAGCGCCTGTAATTACAATCCAAACGCAACCAACGATAATGGCTCATGCCTTTGGGTTGGTAACGCTTGTGATGATGGCAATCCATCATCCATCAACGACGTTGTCAATGATGAATGTACCTGTGTTGGAGGTGCTCAATTCTTGCAGACAGGTATTACCTGCGAACCAAGTGGTGTATTTGAACCAGAGATCAGTTATGGTGAATTGATTGATATCGACGGCAATCATTACAAAACTATCAACGTTAATGGCAATGAATGGATGGCTGAAAATCTTAGAGCTTCCCACTATTCCAATGGCGATGAAATTGTAATACTGTCCAATTCAACCGAATGGGCAAATACAGATATGGGCGCATCATCCTGGTACGACAATGATAGTGTGACTTCCGATTGTCCCATGGGCCGGTTATATAACTGGCATGTGGTTGCCGATGACCGCAATGTTTGTCCGACGGGTTGGCATGTTCCTGACTACAACGACTGGTCTGCTCTAATAGAGTATTACGGTGGAGTATCGACAGCAGGTTCAGCCCTAAAATCTGTTGGAAACTCTTGGTGGAATGCACCGAATACGGCTGACAATACCAGCGGATTTTCTGCACTACCCGGGGGATTCAGATATCTTAATGGTCTTTACCTCTACTCCGGATCCAACGGCGCATGGTGGACATCCGATGATGCCGGCAATGGTCTTGCCAATTATCAATTAATCTACAATAACGACCCAATGGTTTATGGCAGCTCTACCCAATATAATAATGGGATGAGTGTAAGATGTATCAGAGACTAACGACGGAATACTCGATGGTCACATACAATTAAGACCTAATCTGCCCGCACGAATCACGGGAACCCAACTAACAAAAGCGTGTATATTTGCCGGCCTTTTGAAAGCCGAGTGAAGTGTTGATCTTCTTTTCGTCTCAACACAACGGGCGAAAGACTATGACAACATTCAACGAACTGGGGTTGAGTAATCCCCTTCTCAAAGCTGTAACCGACCTGGGTTATGAAAATCCCACAGAAGTTCAAGCATCCTCCATTCCCGTTCTCATTTCAGGTGATTCAGATGCTGTGATCCTCGCTCAAACGGGCACGGGTAAAACCGCTGCCTTCGGTCTTCCGTTGCTCGAGCTGCTGGATTTTTCACAGAAAAGCATCCAAGCGCTGATTCTTGCTCCCACCAGAGAATTGTGCGTTCAGATAACCAATGATTTGAAGTCATTCTCCAAATACATCAACAATGCCCATATCGTGGCGGTGTATGGTGGCGCCAACATTGAGCCACAAATCCGTGATGTGAAAAAGGGACCACAGATTGTGGTTGCCACACCAGGCCGACTCATGGATTTGATGGAACGAGGTTTACTCGACTTTCAAAACGTACAGTTCGTTGTTCTTGATGAAGCAGATGAAATGCTGTCAATGGGATTCAAAGAGGCCATTGATGAAATCTTCGGCGAAATACCTGATACGAGAAATACGTGGTTATTCTCAGCAACCATGGCACAAGGTGTGCGGCAGATTGCCAAGCAATTCATGCATTCACCGCAAGAAATTACGGTGGGACACAAGAACTCGGGCAATGAAAATATTGAGCACATTTACTACACGGTTCAACCGAGAGATAAATACGCCGCACTCAAGAGGGTTGCGGATTACTATCCCGACATATTTGCCATTGTTTTTTGTCGCACCAGAGCTGAAACCCAGGAGATTGCTGATGCGCTGATCAAAGACGGCTACAATGCTGATGCGCTGCACGGCGATTTATCCCAGGCGCAGCGAGATTTTGTAATGAAGCGCTACCGGTCGAAAAGCTTACAAATGCTGGTTGCAACGGATGTTGCCGCAAGAGGAATTGATGTGGATGACGTGAGCCACGTGATTCACTTCAACCTGGCGGATGACCCTGAGAGTTATACGCATCGGAGCGGCAGAACAGCGCGCGCCGGCAAGTCTGGTACCAGCATCGTCATCTGCACACCTCGAGATGTATCTAAACTTCGTGAGATAGAAAAATTCGCGAAATGTTCCTTTACCAAGGCGATGGTGCCGGATGGTTTCGAGGTTTGTGAGAAACAACTCATGGCGCTCGTCAAAAAGGTGCACCATGTAAAGGTGGATCAGAAAACCCTTGAAAGGTACCTACCCCAAGTCTACGAGGAGTTTGCAGAACTCAGCCGCGAAGACATCATCCATCGGTTTATGTCGATCGAATTCAATCGTTTCGCAGAATACTATCGCAATGCACCCGACTTGAACGGCGCAGGTCCGAAGGGCGAGTCCAAACCACCAAAATCAGGATCCGTCCGGTTTTTCATTAATCTCGGAAAGATGGACGGACTCGATGACGCTACCATGGGAAGATTCATTGCGGAAAACTCCGAGTTTCCGGTATCTGATATCACCTGGTGTGAGGTCAAGAACACATTCACCTTGTGTGACGTCACCATTGCATCCTCCGAAAAGCTTATGAAAGCGCTTCACGGGGCCTTTTATCAAGAGCGCATGGTAAGGGTTGAGTCGCGCGGTAACCGAGATGCAGGCATTGCGCCCAAACGCTTGCGTGGGAAAGACGGTCGTCATCGCGGTGAGCGCAGCGATCGTGGTGAGCGCAGTGATCGCGGTGATCGCAGCGGTCGCGGTTCTTTCCAGAAGGGCAAGTCATTCGGAAAATCCGGGAAATCTTTCAAGCGTAGGAAATAGCTTGCTATTTTACCGTTTCAGGCGGTGTTTTCTTATTAGCAAATTTTCTTGCCCATGAAAGGGATGGCTTCTCGATGATAACGTAGAAAAGTTTCGAACCTACTAAGCATAATAGAATCACGATAAAGTAGAGTTCTATAGCACCCATGATTCCTGGAAAATAAGGCCTTGCATAATGTGCCATTGTACTGATAAATATCCAGTGAAAGAGATACAACGAGTAACTGAACTCGCCTATTCTATCTAACCAGCGCAAACCATTCTTGAGGTATGCGATTAAGACACTTGTTAAAGCAGCCACGCCAGCAATACGATACCCCAGCTCGTGAAAAAAACCAGTGAGCAATGCGCAACAAAATGTACACGTGACAATACCCCATATAAATTCTCGATTATTGATTCGACCCGTTATAGACAGGAACAAAAAATAACCCATGAGAAACACGGGTAAATGGAATGGCAATAACAGCTTTATCCATTTTGCATCAAAGGCCAACGAGGAAAAAGAAAAAACCAATAATAGGATTGTCAATACCCATCTAATCCTGACGTTTTGGGTTATCAAAACAGGAAAAAGCAATCCGATGTATACATAGAATTGCATTTCAACGAAAAGCGTCCAATAGATATCATTAACATATGGAAGACCGATAATTGGGGCTGTTAGTGAAGCACTACCCAAGAACAGTTCAATCATCGAAAAATCCAACTCCTTCAATCTTTGAAACGAAAGAAAAGTCAATACCAGGGCAGAGAGAATTAACGGAGGTTGCAAGCGGATAATTCTTTTGAACATGAAATTCCCGAAATCAGCCGGGCGATATTTCATCTTGTCCAGTGCTAATGGCATTACTAAACCGCTGATCACAAAAAATACATATACACCTTCTTGTCCCCAATCCATCAATTGCACCACTCCGGGCAACTCCTCGCCCAATAGAAACGCTGCGTGATATAAACAGACCATTATGGCAGCTATGGCCCGAAAACTATTGAGTTGATTTAAACGGGCCATACGAGAAAATTCATCAGATAAGGGTATTACAATGAGACAATACAATTAGATTCAGAAATGTTCAACCGCTTTGCTATAAGTATGCGACACTTTAGAAAACAAAAGGGGATGAGCATATTATTCAACCGGCGCAGCAATTATGACGTGCGTATTCCCGCTTCTTTTATAGCTGCAGTTAAAAACCATGTCTCCATGTACTCCATTATAATTGGCGACCATTAGATCAGAGTAGGGTTGAAAAGGATGAATCATGATTTCCGCGCGAAAATCGACGCGTTCACCAAAATACTTGAATACAGCTTCTTTAACACACCACATAACAGTGAAGATATCAGGTTCGTTCAAGGGCTCGGCCCAGTTCAATTCATGTGCGCTGCAAAACCGAGTTCTCACCTTGAATGCCTTCATTCCGGATTTTTCAATATCCATACCATGATTGCGGGCATAAACCGATAAAGCAATTGAATTACCAGTGTGAGAAACTGAGATATGGGGTCCATTGGCTATGGTTGGTTTACCATTGTGCAAATATTCGACTTGCGCGTGTATACCCGCAGAATTCAGTAAATGCCTAAGCGCCTTCTGTTGCAATAGTCGGATACTATTTTGATCATTCACCTGAGACGGACCGGATGATGAAGATGACTGCACGATGGATTGGTGCGTCATTAAATCCCGTATAAAAAAAATCCGCAGATCGTCTTTACTTTCCTGAGTCCCTTTCACCCATACATCTATAGACTCAACAATATTCAAATTTTCGCAACTTGTTTAGGGTAAAAGTGTTATTATCTTCGCAAACCTAAAAAAAAATTAAGATGAGCACTTCAACGCTTGAAAAAACAATGAATTACAAAGTAAAAGATTTTAGTCTGGCAGAATGGGGTCGTAAAGAAATCCGACTTGCTGAAGACGAGATGCCAGGTCTTATGTCACTGCGCAGAGAATTCGGACCATCAAAACCTTTGGCCGGAGCGCGCATTGCAGGATGTTTACACATGACAATCCAGACTGCTGTACTCATTGAAACCCTTGTTGAATTGGGAGCGGAAGTAACCTGGAGTTCATGTAATATATTCTCTACACAAGACCATGCCGCCGCCGCGATTGCAGCAGCCGGCGTTCCGGTATTTGCGTGGAAGGGAATGAATAACGAGGAGTTTGACTGGTGCATTGAACAGACATTGCATGCTTTCAAAGACGGAAAAGCCCTCAATATGATTCTTGACGACGGTGGTGATTTGACGAACATGGTCTTCGACAAATACCCGGAGCTGGTGAGTGGCATCCGCGGAATCTCTGAAGAGACAACCACTGGAGTGATGCGCTTGTACGAGCGTGAGAAGAATGGATCATTGTTGCTTCCTGCCATAAACATCAATGACTCTGTGACGAAAAGCAAATTCGATAACAAATACGGATGCCGTGAATCTTTGGTAGATGCTATTCGTCGCGCAACCGACCTGATGATGGCGGGAAAAGTGGCTGTTGTGGCAGGATATGGTGATGTGGGCAAGGGCTCTGCCGACTCATTGAGCAACGCTGGTGTGCGTGTAATTGTTACTGAAATCGATCCAATTTGTGCCTTGCAGGCCGCTATGGAGGGATACGAAGTAAAGAAAATGGATACCGCGATTAAAGAGGCGGATATTGTTGTAACCGCAACCGGTAATCACCAAATCATAGTAGATCGTCACTTCAAAGCGATGAAACATAATGCGGTTGTGTGTAACATCGGGCACTTCGATAATGAGATTGACATGGCTTGGTTGAATGACAACTACGGAAATACAAAGGATATCATCAAACCACAGGTCGACAAATACACGATAGATGGTAAAGACATTATTGTTCTTGCTGAAGGTCGACTGGTGAACTTGGGCTGCGCTACCGGGCATCCCTCGTTTGTAATGAGTAATTCATTCACCAACCAAACTCTTGCACAATTGGAGTTATGGCAGAATCATGAGAAGTATGAAAACAAAGTATATGTTCTTCCGAAGCATCTGGATGAAAAAGTTGCAAGACTTCACCTTGAGAAAATCGGTGTTGAACTGGAAGAGCTTACCAGCAGCCAGGCAGATTACATTGGTGTCGCTGTGAATGGTCCTTATAAGAACGATCAGTATCGCTATTGATCAGATTCAAAAAACAAAAAAAGCCGCTTTATGCGGCTTTTTTCATTTATGCGAATATGCAGTTTTCACAATACGCAACGCTCTAGACGTATGGTATGTCCGAAAAAAGTTTTTGTGGCCAATTCAAAAGCAGGCGTGTAGTCAGATACATAGAATCTATCATCGTTTTGGATGTTTGTCGACAATAGATTTTCCTTTTCGAGAATGATTTTCAATTTTGACGCAACCACCGCAGCTGAGTCGAAGATTCTGACTTTACCGCTGAAGTATTCTGATATCTGATTCTTAATGAGTGGATAATGTGTGCAGGCTAAAATGAGTGCCTGAATACCTTGCAAACAGCTATCAGACAAATATCGATGAATGATAGCCTCGCTAATTGAATTATCATAAAAACCTTCCTCGATGATAGAGGCCAGAAGTGGTGTTGCCAGTGTAGCCACAGTAAGGTCCGGTTTTCGACGATTGAATTTTTCTTGATACACACCACTTGCAACAGTTGTCTTTGTGGCAATAACGCCAACTTTCTGAAGGCCTTCTGCGGCGATAACCTCCTCTATCATGGGGTCAATAACATTGATCACGGGTAAATGACCGCGATAAGTATCCCGTAAACTTTCGTATGCAGCGGCAGAGGCGGTATTGCATGCGATAACAATTGCCTTGCAGCTATGCTTCTCTAATAGAAAATGGGCTATACCTTTTGCGTAAGACGCCACCAATTCAGGCGATTTATCACCATACGGAAGATGGGCGGTATCACCGAAATATATAAATCGCTCATTCGGGAGCACTGACCTAATGGCACGTGCGACTGTCAACCCCCCGATACCCGAATCGAAAACACCAATGGGGGCGGTATTTCCAAGGCCCGTCATTGCGCCAGTTACTTCTTATCTACCTCAGTTGAGTAATCAGGTATTCCCATGTGCGCGCACACTTGTTTGGTCACATCCTCACCTCCCATGTAAAGCAGTGTTCCTGAGCTTGCATCGAATACATAGGTGAAGTTTTGCGCCTTAGCAACCGCTTCAATAGCATCCTTTGCTTTATTTAAAACTGGCTCCAGTTTACGTTGTTCTTCATTTTGAACATCCGCTGAGGCCTGCTCTTGAAAATCGAGGATTCCCTGACGCTTCGCCTCAATGTCGCGCACCTTTTGTTCTAAAATCACTTTTGGGGTACTACCCGACTGCTCTGCCTTTTGGTACTCGGTTATCATACCCTCATATTCCGTTTGCATCTTTTTCAACGCCTCTTCATACTGCTGCTTATACGTGTTTAGTTGTTCGTAGGCCGCCTTATATTCTGGCATGTGCTCCACCAGTTTCTGGCCATTGATGTGACCGAGTTTCTGGCCCATTAATGCAAGGTTGAAAAATAAAATGGTGGTAAACGTCAATACTGATTTGGTTGTATTCATGGTCTTGGATTTCAATTATTTTTTTCCGGGGGATTTTCCGGGGGAGCCTCCGCCTTTTGGAAGTGTACCGCCCTTTTGATCTTTAGGTGAGCCCTTTGCCCCCTTTTGTTCTTCGCCTCCCTCTTTCTCCTGATTCTCAGAATCGGCTCCTCCTCCCTCATCGTCTCCCAAGGTCTCTCCGGGTTTTAGACCCATTTTCTTCAGCACCTTGTCGCTTATATCATGCTTTGGATTGGTGTATAGCATATTGCCGTGATTCGCCTTATCAAACACAACCATAAGAGAGCTGGTACTTGCGATTTCCTGAATTGCCTCGTATATCTGATCTTGGATTGGTTTGATCAATTCTTCCCGTTTCTTAAACAAATCGCCCTCGACACCGAAACGCTGTTTTTGCAGATCTCGAGCTTCCATTTTGCGTTCATCAATATCCTGCTGACGCTTGTTTTTCATCTCCTCGGTTAACAGTACGCGCTCTGCTTGCAGCGCCGTTTCGAGCTTGGCAGCGCCTTCCAGTTTATTCTCAATTTCCTTTTGCCACTGAGAGCTGAGCTTATTGATTTGTTCTTGTGCAGCCTGATACTCAGGCATGTGAGAAAGAATATACTTTGTATCTACATATGCGAATTTCTGTGACCACGCGCCGATGGAACAGAATAACAATATCGCTATGACTATACCTCTCATGAAATTTTCGCGGTGCAAGTTAACCATCACATGAACAATATCCACATTACAATTCACCCATGTTCATGCCTATAGAAAAGTGGAATTGTCCACGCGCCATATTTGGAGCACTTCGCAAGTCATCCAAACGCCAGCCGTAATCAAATCCAAGCAGGCCAAACATGGGAAGAAAAATTCGCATACCTATACCTGCAGAACGATAAACATCGTAAGGATTAAAATCTCGTGCCAGCGCCCAGGTATTGCCTGCCTCTGCAAACGCCATAGTAAATATTGTTGCACTCGGGTTGGTAGAAAGCGGATACCTCAACTCCATACTATACTTGGAAATAACAGGCGCTCCAGTATTTTGATTGGGAAACGTAAGACTTAGATCATCGTACCCCCTTAGATTCACGATTTCCCTACCGTCGAGAACAAAGCCACTCAGAAACACACCACCGAGATAAAACCTTTCAAATGGAGATTGGCCCAGATCGCGATTATATGCGCTCAAAAAGCCCAAGCCAATGTTGGTGTGCAATACAAATTTCCGGTCCTTATGCTTATTCAAAGCCGTGTACCAATGGGCCGTAAATTTCAATTTATAGTACTCTACAAACTTGAAACGTTCCTGATCAGACATGGTCTCATAATCGTAGGTCTTGCCAAAAAAAGACTCCTCGATAAGCTTGTAAGGAGGGGTTAGCTTGGTACTGAAACTGATTTGTGATCCGTAAGTTGGATAAATGGGTTCAGAGGTAGAGGAC
Source organism: uncultured Comamonadaceae bacterium (assembly GCA_964555295.1). GTDB lineage: Bacteria > Bacteroidota > Bacteroidia > Flavobacteriales_D > Sanyastnellaceae > CAZKRL01. Next base: position 90,147 of record CAZKRL010000001.1, read on the forward strand.
CGGGTAAGGGTAAAATTAAACGCAAGATTGTTTGAATATCCGTCAGAAAAATTACCGAAGAATGATCGATAGTTTTTCAGAAGGAAATGCTGATATGAGATACCTGCGAATACACTGAAAAAATCATCAGGCCAAAGCAATCGCTTACCAACAAACACAGATGCACCGCGCACTTTCAACTCCTGTAACAATGGGTTATCATCTCCAACCTGATAGTTTTCACTGAGGAAAGAGTTAGAGTTCAAATCGCTTTCACGCAGTTTCTTACGTTGACCATTGGTTTGTCTTGACAAGCTCAGAGAAACGCTGAGAGAGGTGGGTTTTTTGCCCCCTAACCACGGTTCAGTAAACGAGATATTATATGCCTGAAAAAATGGTCCATTCGTTGAGCCGCTCAACGCAAGACGCTGTCCATCACCCGTTGGCAGAGGGCTCCAGGCATCCTTCTTAAAGAAATTGCGGGTAGAAAAATTAGAGAAGCTGAGTTGTAATGAGCCCACGACTCTACCTCCACCCCAGCCGCCGGATAGCTGAATCTGATCATTGGGCTTTTCCTCGAGAACGAATTCTACATCCACGAGACCTTCATCCTGCCGCGGATTGGTGCGCACATCGAAAGCCTCCTGATTAAAATATCCAAGGCTGGCCAATTCTCGTTGGGTTCGAATGATATCTGACCGATTAAACATTTCTCCTGGCCTCACCCTGATTTCGCGAAAAATTACATGATCATTCGTTTTGGTATTACCGCTAATTCCAACTTTACCAATGCGGAACTGCTTCCCTTCACTCATACGTATTTCTATATCGATACTATCGGGAGGAACCAAGGTTTCCACGGGCATTGCATAAAAAGTCAAGTATCCATCATCTGTATAAAGAGAAGAAACATCTACTCCCTGTGGATTGAAATTGAGTCGAGATTCTAGTTGTTCAATATTGTACAAATCTCCACGTCTGATATTCAAGACACTATCCAACTTACCGGAAGAATATTTTACGTTACCGACAAACGAAATATCTCGAAAATAAAATCTACGATCCTCCTCGATTTTCAAACGCAGGCTGATACGCTCATCATTGATTCGATACATGGTATCGCTCACAATCCGCATATTTCTAAAACCTGCCTTATTATATCGGGCGATGATATTGCGCTTATCTTCTTCGTACTTCTCTTCCTGAAACTTCGAAGGCTTAAACAAATGATACCATGCCCTTTGTTTGGTCTCTTTCATGTAGCGACGCACTTTCCGCGGGCTGATGATAGGCCTGGGTTTACGCCCTTTGAAAATGAGAAACTTCTTGACCTCCGTATTAACGCCAACTCCCTCCAACACAATCTCATCGATTTTAACACGATCGCCCCGATTCACGTTGAACTCAAGAACCACACCGTTCTGGATTTGTGGATCAGCTATTTCGCGCACATCCACTTTCGCGTTGAAGTAACCTTTTTCTTCGTAATAATCCTTGATTTTCACGACTGCATTATTCTTTATATTCTGGGTACTCACCGTCATTGTGCGAATCTCAATGGCCTCTCTAAGGTTGTCTTCATCCGATTTTTTAATACCGGGGATGAGGTAGCGGGTAATTCGCGGAGATTCTTTTAAATCAATGACGAGGTACACATCATTGCCTCTGAATTCGGCTGCGTAAATTCCAACATCGGTAAATAGCTTCTGTTTCCACAATCGACGTATGGCATCCGTGATTTTATCGCCAGGGATCATTATGAGGTCACCTTCCATTAAGCCACTGAAAAGTTTCACAGCTTGTGGATCAGTATTTTTAACGCCTGTCACGGTGATACCGGCAATTCTATATTCAGCGGGAGCGTTATAGTCTACCGAGTTGCCCACCAAAGTCTGGGATTTACAGGGCAATCCGCTCACGAGTATAGCAATACCAATAACCAATAATTGAGTGAGGTATTTCAGTGAGTTCAATAACATTACGCAATAGTTTCTAATTGATCCGAAGTTTTACCAAACCGTCGTTGTCGTGATTGAAAATCAATTATGGCCTCATAGAAATTTTCCTCCCGGAAATCGGGCCAGAGACAATCAGTAAAATGCAGTTCAGCGTATGCTATTTGCCAAAGAAGGAAATTACTAATACGTTTCTCGCCACTGGTGCGGATTACAAGTTCAGGATCGGGGATCAACGAGGTTGTCAGATACGATGAAATGATTTCATCATTTATTTCCGCTTCCTTAAGACCATCCCTGACGATGCGTTTTACAGCATTGGTGATTTCCCAACGCGAGCTATAGCTGAGAGCCAAATTCAGCTGAATCTTATCGTTCGAGGCAGTTCTCTCCATTCCGCGCTCTAACTCGCGGCGGCACTCTTCGGGTAAATTACTGAGATCGCCGATAGCAGCGAGCCGAACTTCATTCTTATCAAGCTCATCGATTTCGGCAACAATCGTATTCACCAACAAATCCATGAGAGCAGCGACTTCCTCTTTGGGACGATTCCAATTTTCCGTTGAGAATGCGTACAGAGTTAGATACTTAACACCACAACGCCTTGCGGCCTGAAGGGAAGCTCTCACCGCATCAACTCCGTTTAAATGCCCGAAAATCCGCTCTTGTCCCTTTTCGCGCGCCCATCTTCCGTTGCCATCCATTATCACTGCAACATGCGAAGGAACATTGTCTTTATTAATTTTATCTATTGCGCTCAAGCTACCTTTTTTTCAGGTTGCAAAAGTACCAAGTTTCAAGGGTCAAGAAGATTATTTCCAACAGGTAGTTGCGCGTTTGTCTATTCTAAAAATTAGTGACGCCATAGAGAAAAAATAAAAATCTTTTCTCCCGGGATCACCTCTTTGAAAACCGGCATTCGGATCACCCGCTTGTCCGGGCAACTTATCCAAGCTTTGATCTGCGAGCGCTGATGCAAGCGGCCCGTTAACATCTACCAAAATTCTACTATCTACATACTTACCAGAAACATCATCGAGGTAATCCGTCCAAGTCTTTCTGCAGCCCCACTCAATACTAAAGGCCAATGACCCGTATAAATTGAATTTCAATCCCAAGCCAAACGGTATTCCCAAAAGGTTGGTACTATATTTTTTCTCAAAACCTCCTATTCCTTGACCTTCAGTACCTAATGGCTGTAGCTCAAAGACACTTCCTTTGAATTCCACCATTGGTTTCATACGCAGATAAGAAATGCCCATGAATAAGTACGGACTGATGGGAAAGTCGCGATTACCCGGCTGGAAAGAGAAGAAGTTGAATTCCGCCATTCCATAGCCCTCCACCAATTCATTGATAAAACTCAAATTGCGATTTTGAATCCACGGGTCATCACTGAGTGAGTCTTGCGCTGATATGGTACCGTAGTTAAAACCAAGACGCATCGACCATCGCCGATCATAACTTGTGCGATAACTCAATCCAAATGCGGGCTTCAATGTGCCTCCAAAATGCCTGTAGGGATTAATTTCACCGAGATAGTAAGCCGTACCAAATGACACGCTCAAATCTTTACTTCGTTCAAATTTCCTTGCCTGAGCAAAAACACGTTGCGACGAAACAACGCTAATTGAGAGCGCGAAAAGCGCGATAACAATTGAGCGATATAGAGGACCATTCACCATTACAAGACTAACTATATTCTATATTGATTTCTTTTTTTTCCTACTGCGCACATCTATCCCCCAACCCAATTTATTTCTCAACGTTTTGAAAAACTCATCGTCCTCAACCCACGCCAATCTAAAACGTGTGGGGGCCAATGAAAGTTCCACCTCAGTATCTGAATCAATGGTAAAAGATCTGCTGTCTATAGTGAGCAAATATTCATCATCTCTTCCTTCGGGTCGTAGTTTAACAACAGAGTCAGATGGTATAACAAATGGTCTAACATTCAGATTGTGAGGCGCAATGGGAGTTAAAAGAAAGCTCGACGACCCCGGCATAACAATCGGACCTCCGCAACTGAGCGAATAGGCAGTTGAGCCCGTGGGCGTAGACACTATAAGGCCGTCGGCCCAATAAGAGGCGAGAAAATTACCATTGACAAATGCATGCACTGCTATCAGGGAATTGCGCCGGCTGTTGAGAAGAGAAACTTCATTGAGAGCCACAGCATATGAACCCAAATCAATACTGTCGGAACGAACTGATATCATCATTCTTTCCTCCAATCTGAAACGATTTTCTAATAAAGCGTCAACGGCTGCTGATGCGTTATCAAGGTTAACGGTAGAGAGAAATCCAAGCCGACCGGTATTGATTCCAAGAACAGGAACCCCCGAATCACGAATTAACTGTGCTGATTCCAACATAGTTCCATCACCGCCTAAACTGAATAGAAAATCCGTATCAGAGGGCAACTCCGTAAAGATTTCAAATGACTTTTGATGCCCGTGGGAAATAAGAAATTCAGAAAGCACATGATGAACCTTGATAACAATACCCCGAGAGTGCATGTCTGACATCAGCTGTAAAACACCCGCCGCGCGAGACTCATTAATGTGCTTGGAAAAGAGGGCTATCCGCATATAAAATCCTACGACGAAGGTAATCGAAAGTCTGATGAATGATCTACTTCAGATCAAAGTATCGCATGAGTTCCTGGTAGCGATCATGCAGATCTTCATTGAAACGCTCGGCCTGGAAGACGTCTGAAATCTGGTACCCAAATCTTTCAAAACTATGCCGGATTCGGTTAAGGTCCTGCACATTGGTTCTGATATGAATCTTCAAGGTGCCGTCGGGTTGGTAATCGACGGCAAGCCCGAGCACTTTGGCTTCATGCTCTTCAACAATGCGGGAGATTTGCTGGAGTGAATAGTCATGACTCCGAACTTCCAACACAATGGTTGCACCTTCCAATGATAAGCTCAATAATTTGGAAATATTGTACAGCAAAACAGGCTGCGAAATACAACCCAGATAAACATTATCAGCTCCAACGACAGGAATCAATGACAAGCGCATGTCTGCAATTTTTCGCACCACATCGAAAAGATGGTCATTGGGTAAAGCGAACTGAAAAATCAGGGGAGTCTCAAATCGTTCACTATCTATTTCTTCTGAATCCTGATTGAGCAAATCTTCCTCAGCAACGATACCCAAGAAAGTGTTATTCTCAACAACGGGAAGGTGACTGAGGCGGTAGTAATCCATCAATCCCAGCGCCTCCACAACATCGTAGGTTTTACGAAGGAAGGGTAAATCGTGTTGAACTATGTCTAGTGCTCGCGACATTTCAGGAGAGATTCTGTAGCATAAACGCTTGAATCATCGCAAAGTTGCCGCAATGAATGAAATAAAGATTTTCCTTCAGACAGAAGGGCATGGAATCATTTCTTAATACGCTCGTGATAATGACCAGTGGTTGTATCCACACGCACCGAATCGCCTTCATTTATAAAAAGCGGTACTCGAATCTCTACACCGATATCAAGCTTGGCCGGTTTTAGGGCATTATTGGCAGTATCGCCACGAATGCCCGGCTCGGTGTATGCAATTTCATATTCGACATATTGAGGCAAATCGCAGCTCATGGGCTGATCATCTTCTGTGTTGAATAGTACAATGCACTTCATTCCCTCTTTGAGAAATTGCGGCGCACTGATCATGGTTTCAGGAATACTGATCTGCTCATAATCATCAAGATTCATGAAATTATAGGCATCATCCTTATACAAAAACTGATATTCTCTTGTTTCAATCCTTACTACATCGATTCCTACACCGCTATTAAAGGTCTTATCAACGATTTTTCCGTTGTTGAGATTTTTGATTTTGGTGCGAACGAAAGCCGGACCTTTACCCGGCTTAACATGTAGGAATTCCATCACTTTCCATATGTGACCATCCATTTTGAAGCAAAGGCCATTGGATATATCTGCTGTAGTTGTTGCCATAATACTAATTTAATTGGCGGCGAAAATAAAGCAATAAATGACACCGTGATTTTGCCCATCGCTAAATTTCAATGAGGGATTATCCAACCTAATTATGGCAGATTGAAATTGGGAGAACATTCTTTTTCAAAGAAAAAATAAACCCCGAAGCCAGTACATGCTAACCACAACCTGTAACAAACCATTAAGGATGGATGGCTCCGGGGTAGTATATCAATGCGCGGTTATCAATTCAATATCCGAGCGGATTGCAACCACATTGCCGGATGACTTGATTCTAGCGATCAAATGCGCTCGCGTTTCCTGTAAACTTTTGATCTTACGTTCTCTCATTTTAACGTCCTCCTCCATCGTGTTTCCTTGAATCATCGACTCGTGGAATCTGATCTTAACGTCGTACAATTCAGTAACGAGGGCAATTGCCTGGTGCAATGCGAATGTGCCTTCCACCAGTGGTGAGGTAATTTTTTCCATGGTCATCATTGTCCTTGACCGAGCGAATACGCCGGCTTGCCATCGAAGGCATATAGGTTTTCAGTTTTCACTACATCCAAGCCCAGGTCGAGAGCGGCGCTCATCAATTGAACGATCTCGGCAGAGGTCATCTTTTGACCGGTAACAGGCTTGAAACGACAGCGCCAATGGTCGGTACAAAAGGTTTCAGCAAAACCTTCGGGCCATACTTTAATACCGCGGTTGGTAATCATTGTAAGTTCGAGATGTCCAACCTTCAATTGATTGACCGCTGCAGCCAATTTTTCAGGGTTTCTCTCGGTTGCATGCAGAAATAAATCAACGCCAAGCAATTCCTTTGTTTTGGGAGGTTTAGGAACATAGCTTTTAAGATTCATCGGGCTGCCGTTCACGTAATTCACGGGCTTTAATTGTGCCGGAGATTTCCCCAAATTCGCAATAACCGCATCGGCAAATTCCATTGTGCCAACCTTGACTTTGGAGAGACCTTCCGTGAATAAATCATAAGTATGGATACCGTCTTCCAGGGTTTTGAGCCAGGCGTTTTGCACCTTGGTGGCAACATCACACTGACCAATATGATTGAGCATCATAACTGCACCTTGCAATAATCCTGACGGATTGGCAACACCCAATCCTGCGCGACGCGGTGCGCTGCCATGAATGGCTTCAAACATGGCGCAAGACTCACCAATGTTGGCAGAGCCGCCGATACCAACCGATCCGGTGATTTGAGCAGCGACATCAGAGAGAATATCGCCATATAAATTCGGCATTACGATAACGTCAAAGACTTCAGGTGAATCGGCAAGTTTCGCTGCGCCAATATCCACAATCCAATGCTCATTCTCGATCTCGGGATACTCGGCGGCAATCTCATCAAAGACCTGATGGAACAAGCCATCGGTTTGCTTCATGATATTATCTTTCGAAAAGCAAGTAACTTTTTTTCTGCCTTGCTGCCTTGCAAATTCAAACGCATAGCGCACGATCTTTTCGCAACCCGGTCTGCTGATTAACTTCAGGCATTGCACCACCTCATCGGTTTGCTGATGCTCAATACCAGCGTAAAGATCTTCCTCATTTTCACGAACAATGACCACGTCCATAACCGGATGTTTGGTTGCCACAAATGGATGTAGACTAGGACACGGACGAATATTTGCGTATAGGCCCAAAAATTTGCGAGTGGTTACATTGAGACTTTTATAACCACCACCCTGCGGTGTGGTGATAGGTGCTTTGAGAAAAACTTTATTCCTTCTAATGATATCCCATGACTCCTGGGCGATTCCAGAGGTGTTTCCGGAGAGGTAAACTTTTTCGCCAACCTCAATTTCATCCACCTCGAAAGTGGCTCCCGCAGCAAACAAAATTTTCAATGTGGCGTCCATGATTTCCGGACCAATACCATCGCCCTTGGCTACCGTTATTCGCATTTGTAAAAAGAATTAGGGCGACAAAATTCCGAAACGAAATCATAAATCAATATGAATAATAATTATCAAAACCATAAATTTGACTTATGAATTTCACGTTGAATCAACTTCTCATTTTTGTGCGCGTGTGTGAGGCAGGGAGCATTACGAAAGCATCAGAGTCGTTGCACATGACACAACCCGCAGTATCTATCCAACTCAAAAATTTTCAAGCACAATTCGAGGTGCCCTTAACCGAAACAGTGGGTAAAAAAATTCATATTACCGAGTTTGGAAGAATCATTGAAAGTTCAGCTCGGGGTATCTTGCTCGAGGCAGAACGAATTGGACACCTGAGTTCACAGTTCAAGAATGAGATCAGTGGAAAGCTTCATCTGACTGCGGTTTCAACGGGCAAGTATGTCATTCCATTTTATGTAGAACAATTTCTACAACATTATCCTCGGGTTGAAATCCAGATTGATGTTACGAATAAAAACAAAGTAGTTGACAGTTTGCGCGCTAACACGACAGATTTTGGATGGGTATCGATAGTGCCGGAGAAAATTCAGTTGGATAAAATCGGTTTGCTGGAAAATGCCTTATACCTAGTTGGTGGCAGGAAGTATTCGAAGCGCGAAATGAAATATGACAAGAAATTTTTAGAAAGCACACCTTGGATTTTCAGAGAGGAGGGATCGGGCACGCGACAATGGATGGAAAGCTATATAGAACAACGAAGGATTCACATAGATCGCAAGATTGAGCTCACCTCCAATGAAGCTGTTAAGCAGGCCGTCATTGCGGGTATGGGCATTTCCATAATGCCGCTGATTGGACTTAAGAATGAACTGAGTTCGGGGGATTTGAAAATCATTGCATCACCTGGCTTGCCTCTACATTCTCGTTGGCATTTGGTATGGATGAAGGGCAAGCGGCACTCTCCGGCCGCTGAGGCATTTTTGAACTTTATCAAAGAAAAGGCTGGTCTCATACAAAATCAGAGCTTTGCTTGGGTGAAGCAATATGTGTCTGGCTAGAAAGTGAATTCTTTGATTTTTATAAAGACACAGCTAAGAATTGCTCTAAACCCTATAGAAACATGAATAATTTTCGTACTACAGACCCTTTCCAACCGAATAGCCAAGGCAGATATTACTATTAGCGTTAAGATTAAACCAAACAATCTTTGATACGTCCAAAGAAACCCATTCCTGAAATTGTATTAGAACAGACCAATTATAAAATCCGATGATCAAAAATTTATTCTTCCTTACCCTATCGCTCTTAGCCACAATCGTGAGCGCGCAAAATGTAATCATCAATGAAATCAATGCCGACAACCCTGGCACAGACACGCAGGAATTCATAGAATTATTCGGTGTGCCGGGAACACCTCTCGATGGCATGGCGTTAGTTTTATTTGACGGAAGTTCAGATCAATCCTATTTATCCATCGACCTCGACGGATTCTCCCTAAATGCAGATGGTTTTTTCGTCATCGCGGACTCCGCAGTGGTGGGCGCCAATTACTATTTCACCAATCTCACTGCCAACATTCAAAACGGGGCCGATGCAGTTGCGCTGTATTTCGCTAATGCGACTGACTTCCCTAATGGCACAACGGCTGTCGGAACAGGGCTTATCGACGCTCAGGTATACTACACACAAGATCAAAACGATCCGGGATTAATTACGGCTCTTACGCTTGATATACTCGCTCCTGGCTACACCATCATCGACGAAACAGCTCTCAGCACAACTGTAGAATACAGTCTATCGCTTATTCCTGATGGCGGTAATCCATTCAACTATTCGGGCTTCATTTTGCAAACGCCAACCCCGGGGGCCGTTAACTACCCCCCTTGCCATGCGGGAGCATTTGCGCTGAGCGGGATTACATCCAATACGGCATGTGTTGAACTGTTGCCGCTCGCCGTTCAGGCAGTAATCGACAGCACCACCTATGGCGGAAATTACTCGATCGTTCTGTGTGATTCAGCCGGTGTGATTCTCAGCGTGAATAGCGGAACAGAACTCGTGCTCAACGGAATTACTGCAGGAAATTATCAGGTGTATATGACATCTTATCTCGGCACTGCAAGCGGGCTGATCGTTGGCAGTCCGATTACCGGCTTTACTGCCAGCGATTGTTATGATCTCTCTGCGCCTGTAAATATTACGGTACAAAGTTGTTCCGGATGTGATGCGGGAACTGTAGCGTTGAATGGTAATAACTCATACACCGGATGCTCCAACTCTGCATTGACACTCAGCAACACCTCTATCTCTGTTACAGCAAGCTATCTCTATGCCTTCACTGATATGGCAGGAAATATTGTGAGCACTACAAGTGCTGCGCTGCCTGCGCTTGCCTCGGGCAGTTATCAGGTGTATGGAATTTCCTATGCAGGCACGATGGATGATGCAACCATTGCTACAGGTGCCAGTATTTTCGGAGTGAGTGCAAGTGATTGCGCCGAGTATACAGCAGTACCTGCCACAATGAATCTGTATGCTTGCGCTGCGAGCTCACCATGTTCCTCTGTACTCATCTCAGAATACATTGAAGGTGTAGGAGGCGGTCCTACCGGTACAAGTCGCGCGCTTGAGCTCTTCAACACTTCACTCAATACCATAGCGCTCGACAACTACGCACTGCTTCAATATTCCAATGGCTCTTCAGTTCCCACGGACACTCTGATGCTCAACGGCACACTCGGACCACAGGGCAGATATGTCATTGTGAGCAACACCGGAAACATTTCACAAAACGTAACCAGTGATTTGATCAGTGCATTCATCAACTTCACAGGTAATGATGCCATCGCACTCACCCGTAACGACAGCATTGTAGATATGATCGGAGTCATCGGCATTGACCCGGGCACCAATGGTTGGCCGGTTGCTACTGCTTCTACCGCTAACAATGGAATGAGGAGAATCAGCACTGTGCAAATGCCGGAAGGAGATTGGAACCTCGCTGCAACGCAGTGGGAAATTTTTCCTTCCAATGATTTTTCTGATCTCGGAATTCACACCTTCCAATCATGCAGCAATGCTTTGCTCATCGGATTTGTGAACGCGTCACTTACCATTGATGAAGACCTTGGCAATCAGAATATCGCTGTAGCAGTAGATGTTCAAAATCTTACCTCAGGAAGCACTGATGTTGTTGTAACACTTAGCGGCGGAACGGCTGACAGCAATGATTTCACCCTTGTTGCTCCCGTTACCCTAACATTTGATTCTTCAGGTACGCAAACATTTGATCTTGCGATCATTGATGACAATTTCATTGAAGGTCTTGAAACCATTGTCCTTACTCTAACATCCACCGAATCTTCTGTAATTTGGACACAACAGGAAATGGTGATTTCCTTATTGCAAAGCGACGCCAATTGCAATGCAGGAAGTCCCTCAATCAGCAATGGAACATTCCAAATATGTGACGAAGGAACAGTCGTGATTCAACCCGACATCAATGAATCTGGTTCAGGATTTTTAAACATTATCACCGATAATTCCAATAACATCATTGCTACTTCATTGTCGGATAGCATCAGCGCGGTAGATTTTGGAATCGGAAATTATCAAGTCTATCGTCTTCTGTATATCGGTAATTTGATTGACAGTACGCTTCAACCAGGGCTTAACGTAGACCAAATTTCAGGAGACTTATGCTTTAGTCTTTCTGCGCCCGCATTGCCTCTTGAAGTTGTTACCTGCAACACATCTTCTCCCGTTATCATCAATGAAGTCAACGCTGATAATCCGGGTACACCTGACACCCAAGAATTTGTTGAATTATATGGTCCTGCCGGATATTCTCTTGACAGCATGGTAATGGTATTTTTCGATGGTAGTACTGATCAGTCGTACCTCGCTTTGGACCTTGATGGATACTCATTGAATGACCAAGGTTTCTTTGTGGTCGCAGATTCCGCCCTTGCAGGAGCGGACATGTACTTCATAACTGCAACGGCCAGCTTCCAGAATGGCACCGACGCCGTGGCGATATATATGGCTGACACCTCAGACTTTCCAAATGGAACACCTGCCACCTATAACAACCTGCTGGATGCGGTAGTGTATTTCACCAATGATCAGGACGACCCTGGATTGATTGCAGCTCTGGGACTATACGCTTCCAGCAATGGTTATTCGGTTCTTGATGAAACCGCCATCAGCACAACAATTGATTACAGTAATTCAATCATTCCGGATGGTGGCGCTCCATTCAACGACAATAATTTCGTTCAGCAAGAGCCTACACCCGGCGCGCTCAATTACCCCCCTTGCCATGCGGGAGCATTTGCGCTGAGCGGGATTACATCCAATACAGCATGTGTTGAACTGTTGCCGCTCGCCGTTCAGGCAGTAATCGACAGCACCACCTATGGCGGAAATTACTCGATCGTTCTGTGTGATTCAGCCGGTGTGATTCTCAGCGTGAATAGCGGAACAGAACTCGTGCTCAACGGAATTACTGCAGGAAATTATCAGGTGTATATGACATCTTATCTCGGCACTGCAAGCGGGCTGATCGTTGGCAGTCCGATTACCGGCTTTACTGCCAGCGATTGTTATGATCTCTCTGCGCCTGTAAATATTACGGTACAAAGTTGTTCCGGATGTGATGCGGGAACTGTAGCGTTGAATGGTAATAACTCATACACCGGATGCTCCAACTCTGCATTGACACTCAGCAACACCTCTATCTCTGTTACAGCAAGCTATCTCTATGCCTTCACTGATATGGCAGGAAATATTGTGAGCACTACAAGTGCTGCGCTGCCTGCGCTTGCCTCGGGCAGTTATCAGGTGTATGGAATTTCCTATGCAGGCACGATGGATGATGCAACCATTGCTACAGGTGCCAGTATTTTCGGAGTGAGTGCAAGTGATTGCGCCGAGTATACAGCAGTACCTGCCACAATGAATCTGTATGCTTGCGCTGCGAGCTCACCATGTTCCTCTGTACTCATCTCAGAATACATTGAAGGTGTAGGAGGCGGTCCTACCGGTACAAGTCGCGCGCTTGAGCTCTTCAACACTTCACTCAATACCATAGCGCTCGACAACTACGCACTGCTTCAATATTCCAATGGCTCTTCAGTTCCCACGGACACTCTGATGCTCAACGGCACACTCGGACCACAGGGCAGATATGTCATTGTGAGCAACACCGGAAACATTTCACAAAACGTAACCAGTGATTTGATCAGTGCATTCATCAACTTCACAGGTAATGATGCCATCGCACTCACCCGTAACGACAGCATTGTAGATATGATCGGAGTCATCGGCATTGACCCGGGCACCAATGGTTGGCCGGTTGCTACTGCTTCTACCGCTAACAATGGAATGAGGAGAATCAGCACTGTGCAAATGCCGGAAGGAGATTGGAACCTCGCTGCAACGCAGTGGGAAATTTTTCCTTCCAATGATTTTTCTGATCTCGGAATTCACACCTTCCAATCATGCAGCAATGCTTTGCTCATCGGATTTGTGAACGCGTCACTTACCATTGATGAAGACCTTGGCAATCAGAATATCGCTGTAGCAGTAGATGTTCAAAATCTTACCTCAGGAAGCACTGATGTTGTTGTAACACTTAGCGGCGGAACGGCTGACAGCAATGATTTCACCCTTGTTGCTCCCGTTACCCTAACATTTGATTCTTCAGGTACGCAAACATTTGATCTTGCGATCATTGATGACATTCTAACAGAGGGTGCAGAAACCATTGTGTTAACGCTGGCATCATCTAATCCGGAGGTATTTTGGTTGCAACAGGAATTGGTGATAACAATACTTCAAAGCGATGCGAACTGCGATGGCGGCAATGTTCAGAATCCCGGAGGATTTGGTCCTATTGCTCAATGTTCGGATACGCCCAACACAGACATTACATTGAATAATACTTCATCCTTTCCCAATTCAAATTACACCTATGTAATAACAGATGCCAACAATACGATCGTGCAGCTTGCGGGTGCATCACCCTTCAGTTTGGACAATCTTGGTGCAGGAACATTCAATATATGGGGCCTGAGTTATACGGGTACGCTCGATGCCAATAGCATCGCCGCTGGTCAGCCGGTAGTAAATATTGCTTCTGACTCATGTGCCTCCCTTTCAGGAAACTTTGTTACAGTTAACCGCACACCCTGTATTGTATCCGGTTGCGAAACAGTTCAGGTATCCAATGAGAGCGGCAGCAGCTACATCGTCATCTGTCGTGATCAAAGCGAATATGATTTCAACCTCGCAACTGATGCCGCATCGAGTGATGCGGTGATCTCCTACTTCATTGCCGATGCGAATGATAATATCATAGGACAGCTCGATGGAAATATCATCACCTCGGCATCGTATCAAGAGGGCACTTACCACATCTTCGCGTTGTCTTATCTGGGCAATTTATCTAACACTGCGAGTGGTCAGCCCATCAACGGTGTAGTATCAGACAACTGCGTGCAGCTTTCCTCTAATTATGTTGAAATGGTGATTACAACCTGCGGTGGAACACCTTGTTCTCAATTGTTCTTCTCAGAATATCTTGAAGATACACAGAGCAATAAGATGTACGAGATTTACAATCCAACTTCATTGGAGGTTGACCTATCGGCATATTCTGTTCTCTTCTACAGCAATGGCAGCGCGACACCTACCGATACGCTTCAGTTGTCGGGAACTCTATCTGCATACAGTGTATACACCGTAGTGAGTTCAGGATTTGGTGGCAATCCAGCGCCACCCGATCCAGCGCTTGCAGCGGCGGCAGATACTTTGCACTCAACAGCAGCATTTTCAGGCAACGACGCCCTTGAGCTCATTTACAACAATGAAGTCATAGATATTGTTGGAATTGTTGGAAACGATCCCGGTCAATTCGGTTGGCCAATAGGAATCAGCAGCAGCGCAAATCACGACCTCGTGCGTCGCTTTGATATTACTTCCGGCAACAGCGATTGGAGTTTGGTAAGCGGCCAATGGGACACCTACTTGCCAACGGATTATAGTCACGCGGGCTTGCATGATGCATTCGTATGTCCGGTTTCCGATGTGGCCACCGTTGGTTTTGCGCAGAGTGCATATACGATAAGTGAAATAGGTGGGTCTATTACCATTGTTGTGAATTACAGCAATCCCGGTGAATCGTTTATTGTGACCATCAACGCTACTGGAACAGCGAGTTCCGTAAATGATTACAATTTCACATTCCCCTTAGATCTCACTATACCTGACAGCAGTCAAGGAACATTGGAGATCATTATACCAATCATCCTTGATACCCTTGCGGATGATGGTGAAACCATCGTATTGAATATCGAGGGCCCGGTCGATGCAATCATCACCAATCCAAATACTACTATAACGATTACTGATCCACCTGCGGACCAAGCGCAAATCACCTTGGGATCAGCAGCATATACTACCACTGAATCTGCGGGCACGCTTACGGTAAGCGTCAATTACATCAATCCGGGGGCTTCTTTTGATGTGACCATTGATGTGTTGCCCACCTCCACTGCCACGGCGGATATGGATTACGTCAACATCTTCCCATATACACTCAATGTACCGGCCACCTCGCAGGGAACTTTAGAATTCAACGTTGAGATTATCGCAGACAGCATTGTCGAAGGAGATGAAACAATAGATCTCACACTATCTGCACCTGCCAATGTTGTCGCCGGTTTGAGTAATTCGACCATCACCATTACGGGAGAATTACTGGTAGAAAATCTGGCTGATATCACTTCATCGATTCAACTGTATCCCAATCCTGCCAGCCAGTATATCCAATTGAAAAGTGAAGACTTGATGTATGGTATTGCAATCTTCAATCAGCTGGGACAAAAAATCGCTGATGAGAAATTCATACCGGCTATGAGGAAAGAAATTCAAACGAACGCAATGTACAGTGGCATGTATCAAATGGTCATACATACAGAGCATGGCACAAAGAGTATGAGATTCATGGTGTCGCATTAAATCCGGCATTTCTTTCTAAAGCTTGAACAGTCGCTACATTAGCGACTGTTCTTATTTCAGAGTGGGTCATGGATACAATTATGAGTTCAGAAAATCACATGTTATTGTTCGATCATTACTTCACCGATGAAGACCTCAAGCGACAAATTATGCAAACTGGCATAAGAAGGGAATTTGGTCGAGACGCGAGTATCATGCGCCCCGGGGATGCCATTGAGTATATGCCCATCGTACTCTCCGGTGCCATTAGGGTGATGATTCAAAATGCGGAAGGTCAGGAGCGCTATCTATATCATATTCATCCTGGAGAATCTTGTGCGATGTCGCTAACGTGTTGTCAAGCCATGCGCCGAAGCGAAATACACGCCGTGACCGAAGAAGAAACCTCGATACTTTTTATTCCCGTGCAATTTGTAGAACAATGGACCCATCATCAGCAATGGAAGAAATATCTGAGCGACACGCAGGCACAGCGTTTTTCGGAGCTACTTGAAACGATTGAACTCCTAGCTTTCTCGAAACTCGATGAACAGATTTGGAGTTACCTCATGCATCGTGCCCAAGCCCATGGCAGCAACACATTGAAAATTACCCATCAAGAGATTGCCCTTGAAATCAATACACCGCGAGAGGTGGTAACGAGACTACTGCATCAATTGAGACAACAAAAAAAAATTGAATTATCGAGAGGAGAAATTAAAATTCATTTCAACTCATGAAACATTCTGTTGGATATTATTTACAATAGCTGCTTGAAAAATTCGGAGTGAAGTGCTGATGTACTTGGCAATATTCATAATTGGCGAAATAGGCGCCTGCATATGCATAACACAAAGTCCGAATGAAAAATGAAAGGACTACAGAACGAAAAGCTTATAGCGGAAATAATAACCTTGAATACCAAATGATTCGAAAGAATTCGAGTTACAGTTCTTATAGTCCACAGCAGTTTGTTTTTTTTATGAGATTGGTCCGTAAACAACAAAAGCTTTATTCCCGTTCATTGACCACAATGACGTGATTATTCTCCTTAGGTTATGACATTCAACTCTAACAGGTGTGCTCAATTGGTGCCTTTTTGAATTCGCGTTGTGATGTATGAAAGAGCCGTATCGCATGGGCAATTCATAATCAATCCTATATTCGTGGCTCAAAAATTTAACCATGAAATTCAAACCAGGTGTTCTCACAGGTGATGATGTAACCGCTTTGCTAGACGATGCATTGCACCATCAATATGCTCTTCCCGCCGTCAATGTGATCGGTTCCAATAGTGTCAATGCCGTGCTGGAAACTGCGCGCGAAGTCAACTCACCCGTGATCATTCAGTTCAGCAATGGTGGCGGTGCTTTCTTCGCAGGTAAAGGCCTGAAGAATGATGCACAGCAAGCATCTGTTATCGGATCGGTGAGCGGTGCACTGCATGTGCATGCTGTTGCAAAGGCATACGGCGTGCCGGTGATTCTGCATACCGACCATTGCGCCAAGAATATTATCGCATGGATGGATGGTATGCTCGATCATGGTGAGGCCCATTTCCAAAAGACCGGTGCATCGCTGTTTTCATCACACATGCTCGACCTCAGCGAAGAACCCCTTGAAGAAAATATTGAAACCTGTGTAAAATATTTTGAGCGTATGAACAAAATGGGAGTGACGCTGGAGGTAGAATTGGGTGTGACCGGCGGCGAGGAAGATGGTGTAGATAACTCAGGTGTCGACAGCTCGAAGCTCTATACCCAACCCTCCGAAGTTGCCTATACCTATGAGCATCTGAAGAAAATTTCTCGTCGATTTACCATTGCAGCCGCATTCGGTAATGTGCACGGTGTTTACAAACCCGGCAATGTGAAACTGCAACCTGTCATTCTCAAAAATTCTCAGGACTTCGTAAAGGCAAAATTCAATACTGCCGATAAACCCATACACTTTGTGTTTCATGGCGGCAGCGGCAGCACACGCGAAGAGATTCGTGAAGCCATCAGCTACGGCGCCATCAAAATGAATATTGATACCGATATGCAGTATGCATTTCTCAGTGGCGTGCGCGATTATGTGTTAAGCAAACAAGGGTATCTCATGTCGCAAATTGGAAATCCAGAAGGCGACGACAAACCCAACAAAAAATATTACGACCCCAGAGTGTGGTTGCGCGAGGGAGAAAAAGTCTTTGTACAACGCCTGAAACAGGCCTTCGAAGATTTGAATTGTGTGGGAAGACAGGCCTAAGGACATCACCTCAAACCCTTTGTGGATTACTGAATTTTATTGACTTTTTGTCCGCTGCTGTCTACAATGACTTGATAGACTTCACCGCGGAAGAGGATATTAAACCGGTAGGACTTCCATCGAGAAGGCAACATCGGGTTGAACTCAAGTCGGTTGTTCATCACGCGCATCCCACCAAAACCTTGTACTATGCTCATCCATGTTCCCGCCATACTGGTAATATGCAAACCTTCATGCGCTTCATGATTATAGTCGTCCAGATCTAATCGCGAAGTGCGCATATACATTTCATAGGCCTTTTCTTCATAGCCCAGCTTTGCTGCAAGGATAGAATGCACGCAAGGTGAAAGAGAGCTCTCATGCACTGTCATCGGCTCATAGAAATCAAAGTTCCTCTTGATGGTGTCGTTATCAAATTCACTTTCGAAAAAATACAGTCCCTGCAGTACATCAGCTTGTTTGATGAAACATGAACGCAAGATGCGATCCCAACTCCAATGCTGATTGATAGGACGTTCAGATTCTTGCAAATCGGAAGCGTTGCGTAATTCCTTATCGAGAAATCCGTCCTGCTGTAGAAATACACCATCAGCCCGCGATCCGAAGTACATATTTTGGATGATATGATTCCAATGTTCTGTTTCTACTTCACCATAATTGAGCGAGGATAATTTCTGGGCGAGCACTTGCGGACAAGACTGCCGCATTGCATTTATGCACTGCAGCGTATATCGCATACACCACACCGCGATGTAATTCGTGTACCAGTTATTGTTGACATTGTTCTCGTATTCATTTGGTCCCGTGACGCCGTGCATCACATATTTTTTCTTCTCCGCGCTCCAATGAACACGCTGCGCCCAAAAGCGTGCAATACCTATGAGAACATCGATACCTGCCTCGGGCACGTAGGTAGTGTCGCCGGTGTATAACTCATAGTTATAAATAGCATAAGCAATCGCCCCATTGCGATGAATTTCCTCAAAGGTGATTTCCCACTCATTGTGACATTCCTCGCCGTTCATGGTCACCATAGGATACAACGCCGCACCATTCGTGAAACCCAGCTTGGCTGCATTTTCAATAGCTCTGTCCAATTGATGGTAACGATACATCAACAGCTGCCGCGCCACCTTCTGCGGTTTGGTAGACATATAAAACGGGATGCAATATGCCTCGGTGTCCCAATATGTGCTGCCGCCGTACTTCTCGCCGGTAAAACCTTTGGGACCAATATTCAACCGCGCATCCTCTCCGGTGTAGGTTTGATTGAGCTGGAAGATATTGAAACGAATGGCTTGTTGCGCTTCGTCATCCCCTTCAATCACGATATCCGCGAGTTTCCAGATATCGGCCCAGCGCGCTTCATGTTCTTGCAGCATGACATCAAACCCTTTGTCAGCCGCTCTGGAAGAAGCATTGCGGGCGGACATCAAGATGTCTGATTTCGCATGATTGAGTGAAGACACCACACCAACATATTTGAAAAGCGTAATCGTGTCGTGCAGATTCACGCCCTTTTCAAAATGAGTTTGCGCAAAATATTCGCGGGATTCATTGTGATAAGAGGGTGTAAAGCTCTGGCCTTTCAACGAGGTTGTCACCGACATTGCTGCAGCTACATCAAACTCTGTCTTGCGCGTCCTTGAAGCCACTAAACCCCATCCATTGCCTGCTTCTGAGTGCAAATGTTCCCAGAATTTCTCTTCATAATTGCTGTCATGATTACGCACGTCCGCATCCAAGAAAGGGGCGAATCGAATCATCCCGGTGAAGTTGAGCGGCGTTACGCTGTATCGAATAGCCGCGGTTTCATCATCGGCCATAGAGCAGAATCTCATGGCTTCAATGTGCACCATTTTACCGCTTGGCATTTCAATATCGAAAGTGCGCGATAAGGTGCCACGTTGCATGTCAAGTTCTCGTCGGAAATTAGAGGTAATGCAAGTTGCAAAATCTACTTCCTCATCTTCTACCCACACCTGAATGCCAATCCAGTTGACACTATTCAACACCTTGGCGAAATATTCCGGGTAGCCGTTTTTCCACCAGCCCACCCTTGTTTTATCAGGATAATACACACCTGCGATATAGGAGCCCTGAAGTGACGGTCCTGAATATTTTTCCTCGTGATTGGCTCGCTGACCAAAGCGACCATTGCCAATAGAAAAGATGCTCTCGGAAGAGCGATGATGCTTGCGTTTAAATCCCTCTTCGATGATTTTCCAGGGATGCGTTTTTAGATATTGTATCATCAAAAGAAATATGAAGTGGAATATTACGAGGTGAATTCTTCAACACCGAAACTTTGTTTGAGCGAGGCGATAGATGCATTTTCCATCGACGGCCAGACCACGTGTGCTCCCTGCAAAACCGACTCCGAACCAATACCAACCGCACGAAACCCACCTGCAAGTGCTGCCTCAACTCCGCTCTGTGCATCTTCAAAAACAATTGTGTTGGATGGCTCGGAGTTCAGCAACTGAGCGCCACGTATGAATACTTCCGGGTGAGGCTTCGACATGTGTATCATATTTCCGTCGACTACTGCATCGAAATATGAAAGGATGTTTAACCGAG
The DNA here is from genome assembly GCA_964555295.1 of uncultured Comamonadaceae bacterium. Taxonomy (GTDB): domain Bacteria; phylum Bacteroidota; class Bacteroidia; order Flavobacteriales_D; family Sanyastnellaceae; genus CAZKRL01. The sequence continues at coordinate 110,748 of CAZKRL010000001.1, forward strand.
TCAAAACAAGGTTTGCGTTTTTGGAGGATGAGCCGAGGCCGATAGCAATACCTGCGGATTTGAGTTCAATGAAAAACGAAATTACCCCCGGAAGCATATCATCAGGCGTAAGACCACTGATGTATTCGAGATACCATTTGTTCTTCAATTCCATCAATTCATGCTTTCGCTGATTATCGAGAAACAGCCCGCCCCATTGCAAAATTTTCTCGAGTGAATCTACCCGGCTCACTCCCTTGAGTTGCTCGTTATGATGCTCTGTAAACTCTATGCTCAGCGAATCTGCGAGACGCTGCCAGGCCAGGAAATGATGTTTTGCGGTATCCACAATAACACCATCCATGTCGAATAAACATGCTGTAATTTTCATTTCGGTCATTTTATTTTTTTCGTGACGCCTCCATTCGGATCAGTCCTACAATGAGCAATTCTGCTGAGGCGCGATTCGATGCAAGCGGAATATTCTGACGGATACACTCCTTCACAAAAGTGACAACTTCGGCCTCATAGTCCTGAACTATTTCGGGGTCTCTGAAGAAAATCACCATACTGATTTCTCCTTGCTTAACGCGACGAGTAAGCTCGATGAATCCGCCTTCACGACCTGCGGGCACATCTTCAATATCCAGATTGGGTTGTTGCTGATGGAGAAATTCTGCTGTCAATCCTGTAGCAAGAAATTTTCTTCCCCACATCCAGTCGGAACGTTCGTGAAGAAACCTCACCAGATCGGGTTTCATGCGGTCATGAGCGATTACGCAGATCTTGCTCATATCATTTATTGATGCTCACCTTAGCGTGAGGCAGAACATATTTGAGATGATACTCGATAAGACCGTCGATGGGTTTTCGTACCACCTTGCCAAGCCGCACGCCTGATTCAGCACATGCTTCATCAAGACAAGATCTGAAAACCTCGCCGATACTGCCTACGAAGTGCACCGGCACCTCGCGCCACATGGGGAAGCATTTTACATGGATATCAATAAAATGAATCATACCTGCTTTCACCATTTTCAGAACATGTGGATGCTCTTTATGCTTTCCGATAAAGGTCATGAAAGATGCCAGATATACGTTGGCGTTTGGCTTGCGGTATATGTTATTGATGATATCGTTTTTGGTGGCCTTGTATTCATTTTCAAAATCGGTGGCAATATCCTTTGGCAGGTGCTTATAGAAATATTCCCGCAATAATATTTTGCCGAAGTAACTGCCGCTGCCCTCATCGCCGAGGATGTAGGCCAGCGACGGTATTTCCTCATACACTTTTTTTCCATCGAAATGACAAGAATTGCTTCCCGTTCCGAGGATGCAGGCAATACAAGGTTCACCATCATACACGGCCATTGCTGAGCCGAGCTGATCGTGATCTACCACTACATGCGCATTTTTGAAAACACTGGATATGCCTTCGTGCATGATTGCGCACATCTCAGGAGTTGAGCTGCCCGCGCCATAGAAATACACCTGTTGGATTTTGTGTGATATCAGCATCAGATCCGGATTTGCGCGCAACGCATTTTCCGTAGTCTCTGCATCGTGGAAATAGGGATTCAATCCCATGGTTCGGAAATCGCCGAGGCGCTTTCCGCTTTCATCTATAAGGCTCCAGTCGCATTTAGTGGAACCACTGTCGGCTATGAGTATCATTTTCTCAGATTGAACAGTTATGTATGTGAAGTTATATTTTATGTGTCAGGTCGCAAACGCGCGTGGCATAACCCATTTCATTGTCGTACCAGCCCATGAGCTTAACCAGATTTCCATTGGTTGAGGTTAGGTCTGCGTCGAAGATACAAGAATGTGTATTGCCTACAATATCGCCGGAGACTATGGGGTCGGTACAATATTCCAGAATGCCTTTGAGATAAGTTGAAGCGGCTTCCTTCATGGCGGCATTTACTTCATCTTTGGATACTTCGCGCTTGAGAATTGCAACGAGGTCGGTGAGTGAACCATCTGGAACAGGCACGCGCACCGCCAATCCATCGAGCTTGCCTTTCAGTGAAGGCAGCACCTCGCCCACCGCTTTTGCAGCGCCCGTGGATGTGGGCACCATGTTGAGTCCTGCGGATCTCGCGCGACGCATATCCTTGTGAGGGGCATCTTGCAAACGCTGATCTGCGGTATATGCATGCACGGTTGTGATATATCCTTTTTCAATACCAAATGCATCATCGAGCACTTTCGCCATAGGGGCAAGGCAGTTGGTGGTGCAGCTTGCATTGCTGAGAATAATATCTTCAGTTGTCATTGTGTGATCATTAACGCCCAACACAATGGTCTTTACTTTACCAGTTGCAGGGGCGCTGATAATAACGCGCTTGGCACCTGCTGCGATGTGTTTCCCTGCGGAAACATCATCGGTAAAGATACCGGTAGACTCAACCACAACATCAATATTCAAATCCTTCCAAGGCAGTTGGGCAGGATCCTTCTCGGCAAATACCTTGATGGATTTTCCGGCGATGATCAACTCACCATTTCCGGCCGTAACATCAACAGATATTCTGCCATGAACACTGTCATATTTGAGCAGGTGAGCCAGCGTTTTTACATCGGTCAAATCATTGATGGCAACAACTTGAACTTCATTTGATTTCAGGAATTGACGCATGCACATCCTGCCGATGCGTCCGAATCCATTGATAGCAACTTTTTTCATTCGTTTTTATATAGCAAGTATTCTGGCGATGCGTAATTCATCGCGGTTGGGTAAATTTCTTTTTCCTATGGCGTCAGCGAGAGGAGTGTACGCTTCAGTATCGTTGATAATGCCGGTCATAACATCAGATCTTCCTTCCATCAAACCTTCTACCGCCGCCACTCCCATACGTGAGGCGATCACACGGTCGTAACATGATGGCGCGCCGCCTCGTTGCAAATGACCTAAAACAGAAACGCGCGTTTCATATTCGTTGTAACGCTCATTGACCATTTTCGCGATTTCGTATGCGCCACCGCTCTTGCTGCCCTCGGCCACGAGCACTATAGAGCTTGACTTTCCGCTTTCCTCGCTCGACTTCAAGGTTGTCACAAGATCTTCAATACTCATCTCGTCTTCTGGCAGAACGATAGCAATGGCACCCGTAGCGATGCCCGCTTTCAAAGCGATAAAGCCACTGTTTCTTCCCATCACCTCCACAAAAAATATTCGATTGTGCGATGTAGCCGTATCGCGTATTCGGTCTACTGCATCTACTACGGTATTGGTTGCGGTGTCAAATCCGATGCAGTGATCCGTACCGTATATGTCATTGTCTATAGATCCCGGAACCCCCATCACCTGAACACCAAATTCTTCATGCAACAAGTGAGCACCCGTGAAAGTGCCATTGCCCCCTATAGTGATCAGAGCATCTATCTGGTGCTTTTTCAAATTGTCAAAAGCCCTTTTTCTGCCTTCCTTCTCAAAAAAATCTTTACAGCGTGAGCTCTTCAGAATAGTGCCTCCGCGGCCCAGGATCCGGGCTACAGAGCGTTCATTCAATCGCTTGAAATCTCCATCAATAAGACCCTGGTAACCTTGAAAAATACCATCCACCTCAATATTATTGAATGCACATGTTCGCACCACTGCACGAATGGCTGCGTTCATACCGGGTGCATCACCGCCGCTTGTCAAAACTCCAATTTTCATCGCGTAAACATTACTTGGCAAAGGTAAGTGTACAAACTACACTTAGTAAATAATTAATGATTGATTTTCTCTGTGCTGTATGAAATGCCTTGTTTGGCAAATGCGTTCTTCACTATAAATGAATAGAGCGCGAGGTAGGCGAAGCAAAAGATACCGACGATGTATGACGACTTAATTCCCAAAATTTCGGGATCAGCGAGATACCCTTGCAGTACGGAAATAAATCCACCTCCCATGATCATCATGACGAGAAGACTTGAGCCCGTATTGGTGAGCGCGCCTAATCCGCTGATGGCAAGCGTAAAGATGCAGGGCCAAAGTGTACTGCAGAATAAACCCACTGCTACCATTGCAAAAACCGAAACCATTCCATGAGTTAACATACCCGTGATGAGGGCGCAGATGCCCAGCAAGGAATAAATAAGGAGCTGCTGAATAGGGTTGCCGCGACTGATCATATCAGCGCTAATGAGCACAACGACCAAAAGGGCATAAGGGTATAACGGAGACAGCTCATGGCCTGCGAGCTGATTCACCAAGAGAAAAATTCCGAACGCAACAAACGGCAATACAACTCCGAGAGCTTTATTCATTGCTTCAGAGACGTTGAAGGCCCCGGCGGCTGAGGCCCATCGACCAATCATAAGACTGGCCCAGAAGAGCGATACAAACGGAGCAATTTCATGTTCACCGAACTGCAACTCTTGTTTCATGAGTTCACCCAGATTGCCCGCTGTAGCTACTTCGACTCCTACATATACGAAGATGGCAATCATCCCCATCGCAAGCTGTGGATATGAAAGCACCTTCATGATACCGCCCTCTTCCTTCTTGTCTGACTCCTCCATTCTGTCGGGGACCTTTGAAAACTTAAAGAAGATAGCTGCCAACAGGAAAGCCGCGCCGAGGGCCAGATATGGTGTTTGAACAGCTGTAAGATCAAGATCAGTTGACGCAGAGCCTGACGCACCAAAGATGGCGAATGACACCACAACAGGACCTAACGTAGTTCCTACATTATTGATACCACCCGCAAGACTGAGGCGCATATTTCCTTTTGCAGGATCGCCCATCCTGATGGCAAGAGGATTGGCTGCGATTTGCTGAAGGGAAAAGCCAAGACCTACTATGAATAGTCCGGATATAAACAAAGGAAATGAAACGTTATTTGACGCGGGAATGAATAGCATCGTGCCAATGGCCGAGATGACAAGTCCGAGAGCTAGTCCGTTTCGGTACCCCAATTCATTCAGAATATCCTTTTTTCGGATTGATGAAAGAATGAAATACAGAAAGGCACCTACAGCATACGCCACGTAAAATGCAAACGACACCATTTGCGATTGCCATTGCTCGAGCTGCATGGCCTTTTTGAAAACAGGAATGAGGATATCATTGCTTGCCGCCACAAATCCCCAGAAGAAAAAAATGGTTACAAGCGTTGCAAACGCTCCGGAGTTACCCGCGTTTTGAGATGCGTTGTCTTTCATATCAGGCTGTTATTATTACTGGCGAATATACTTATTGTTTGTTCTACAATAAGTTACCAAATGAAATAATTATTTCAAGGATTCAAGGGCGCTTGGATGGCCGATGGGATAAGTTAGCAGGTACGGCATTCCGGACATTCGGCGATGCCACCCTCTAGCGTATACAAATTCGCAAAGCCATACTTAGCACAGAGGTGATAAACAGCGGCTTTAGAACGCTTGCCAGAATTGCAATGAATTACTACCGGAATATCGCGGGGTATTTTGTTCATCGAATCTTCCAGGAACTCCATAGGGATGCACTCACCGCCCATTGATTCGCTCTCTGCTTCATAGAGTTCGCGAATATCAATCAGTTTAAACGGTTTACCTGATTGCGACCAATCCTGCATTTCTGAGCAGCTTAGCGTATTCATGGTTTATACTTGGTAACAATATCAGCGGGCAGGTTTTGGAAAAAGGTATCGCCTCGAAGTCCTTGGCGTAAACACTCCAAAGGAATTACCTCATTTTCGGCGATGTTTCCCAAATTCACATTCGCCCCAAACTGTTGAATGAAATACGCTTGTTGCGCTTTCTTAGGAGCTTCCCAAATGATGTTTTCGACCTTCACATTCTTGATGATACGATTGATGAGCATCACGTGTGCTTGACCGCTGGGCCGATAAATACCTACCGTTCCGCTCTCGCGGGCTTCAGCAATCACCTTCCACGAACCCGCTTCTAATTCCTTTTGCATCATCTTGATCCATTTACTGGGCGAGATGAGAATGCCTTCTTCTTTCGAACCTACCTCGGAGAGGACTTTGAAATTTTTGGCATATTGACGAATGATTTCGCACTTCGTATCGTGCGGTAAACTGATACTTCCGTCGCTAACCTCTATGGTATTAACACCAATGCCGGCGATATATTTCTCGAAATCCTTGTGCTGGCCACGCGCATAAAAAGCCTCGAACAGCGTACCACCCACGTATACATCGATGCCGTGCGACATGATAAGCTTGACCTTCTCCTTGGTTTGTGGAGTAAATATGGAGGTGCCGAACCCCAGTTTAATGAGGTCAATATATGCTCCGCCACTCTCAAGCAAATCTTCTGTTTGCCGGATACTAAGACCTTTATCCATCACCATAGTAAGACCATGCCGTCTGGGTTTTTCCGGCCGGTCGGGCAAAAACTTAAGGGGTAATTTCATGATTCAATTTTCCTAAATATCACTTCCATTTCATCAATGCGACTACTTCCGGATGATTGCAAAAATCAGGATGCATATCCTGAAGCTCATGCCATTCATCTTGAGAGCAGGGTGATGCAAGCTGCAACGTTGTCAAGCAATCAGCCATTTGATTCCTCAAGAAATAAAAGGCCGACTTGCGTATGATGAGCACATTACACTCCGCGAGTTCTTGCATTCCTTCTTCCAGGATTTGCATCGCTCTGTTGAAGTCATTGATGTGCATATAATACTCCGACACATCAAGAAACATGTCTGCACTGTGTCTGTGAAAGGTTAGCAATGCCTCAATGGTATCGAGAGCACGCTTATTATCTGCCTTGCGAGTAACAATATCTAACTTGAACAGCAAGTAATCCGTGTTGTCCGGATCCATTACCATCGCCTTGTCGATAAAGGTAATTCCTTCTTCCGACTTACCCTGAAGATCCAGCGTTAATCCTATCCCCAGGTATGCATCTGCGTATGACTCATCAGCGCCGATACTTTTACGATAGTAGAAAATGGCCTTGTCAAACTCTTGAAGCTTTTCGAAACATTCTCCGATGTGACAAAAAACGTGGGCTTGAGGTGGCTCATAAGCGTATGTCTCTTCAAAAACACGAATGGAGTCTAAGTAGTTTTCTTGCTTGAAAAGGCAATGCGCCTTGTTGTAATAAGCCGGGGTGAAATCCTCCTGGATTGCAATGCAATAATCATATGCCTCTATCGCTGACACTACCTGATCACTGCTTTGCAGCGCGTTACCCAAGTTGTACCAGGCAGCATAACTGTATGGATCTATATCCGTCAACTTACTGAAGTACTCAACGCTCTCTGCAGCACCGCCCAAATTTTCAAATACAAATGCAAGCTCATGCAACAGCATTTCATTGTCACCAAACTTCTGAATGGCTTCTTTCAAAACATCTTTTGCTTTATCGAAGCGACTCATGTTTTCATATTCAAATGCCATTTCGAGGTAGATCTCAGCATCGTTTTCGCCGCTACTGAAAGAGAGTGCTTCTCTCAAGTATTTGATCGACTTCTGATGCTCTCTCTGCTGACTGTATACTGAGGCAAGAGTGAGACAGAGCTCTTCAGATTTTTCAATCTTTTCTATCTTCTTGAGTCGCTGGATACCTTGTGTAATTCTGCCTAGACTGAGCAATGCCTGCGCCTCCTTCAACATTAACATGTGATTGAGCGGGTAAATACTCAAACCAAATTCCACTACGGTAAGCAGACTCGTGAAATCACCATTTTCACCATAAAAATCAATGATTTCTTCCAATTCATCAGCATCAAAAAAAGCCCTCCGGTTTTGTTGCATCATTTGCTCAAACCGAGCAACCAGTTCTTGACAACGAGGATTGAATGGATTTTGGTTTTCCATTGGGTTTGTTTGGTCGCCCAAAATTACGGATTTTAATACAGCTGAATCTTCTAATATTTCAACCAGTAGTAGATCAGCTTAACACACTCATTGTTGGCCATGATCAAGCCCTCTTCACTCGACCACCAGTTATCCGGTGTATAGTCTACAGCCGATGCACCATGGAAACAAATATCGATATCGGCATCTTTGAATTTCTCTTCAAACACGCCACGCACACGCCGCAAATGCAAGACACTTGAGATAATGGTGATATCATGGAAATTATGTTGCTTGCAATAATTCAAAATTTCTTCCGACTCATCCATGGTGCTGTGTGAGTTCATGAGAGTGTCGATTTGTGCGGCAGGAACTCCGAGACGTGTCATATACTCTTTGGTGAGCCGCGCCTCTTCCAGCTCCAAGCCCAAACATCTGACTTGGTATGAATAATTGCCTCCTGATGCAACGAATTTATGCTCGGGGTATTTCAGAAAAATCTGATAACCTGCTCCACCCCGCTCAAAGCTATTGCCGCCTAACACGAAACAAGCCTCGGTTGCTCGCAACTCATCTTCAGCTGCAAGCCATCTGCCAAGTCCACGCATGAGCGGATTCTTAAACACCAACAACATCATCATTACAGCCGCTAAAACCGAAGGAATGATGAATCTCTTCCGTTTGTAAAAAGGCACTACTTTCTCAACTTTACCCATGGTGCAAAAATGTGATGATGATCGAAATGAATTTGTGTCGATAGTAATTTTCCAATAGCATCGGTTGCCAGTGAGAAACTACGATTATCCACTTCCAAACCTAGATTCCACTGGTTGTATTGCAGCCATTCTCTCGCTTCGGAAATGGTCATTTCAAATCTCTTGCTAAGGTGAATTACACTGGCGTTATCCTGCTTGAAACGAATACACTCTTCGGCCATGATTTGTAGGAGCTTGAGAACTGACTCTTTCTTTTTCTCCAGTGCCTCCTCACTCATCACTAACAAAAAACTACTCCAAGGCGCAGCAAATTTGCCCACTTGTCGGAAATGCCCGCTTTGCACGAATGGTCTTGCCATATACTGCTCCCAATAGAAAAAATCTGATGCGCCGGCACTGAGTTGCTCGGCTGCACCCGGCAGGCTATTTACCACATCGAATTGATCTTCACGCAATGGACTGCCGCATTCCAAAGCATGTATCGACGGCATCAAATGTGAGCCAGATCCCAATCGCGATACAGCAAATTTGTTGGATGCGGTGAAGTTGACTTCCTTATGGGAGGATGTTGCACCCGTGTATATTCCCCAAGGCAGCGGGGTTTCAATGTACACCTTGGCCAGTCTTGCACGAAGGCCGTGATGTACAGCACTCACAAAACCTTCCGTAAGTAAAATGGCCAAATCCAATTCTCCTGCATTCAGCGCAGCAGTCATAGCACCCGTGCCGCCCGCGTAAACAGTCCAAGAAACATCAAGTCCGGCAGAAGAAAAAATATCTCGCTCTGCAGCGAGTTGCCAGGGTAAATTGTAATGTTCGGGAACACCGCCGATACTGATTCTTGCCATGCTCAATACGTTCCTGCTCTTTTTCTGAGCAGCCATTCGGCAGATAAAAACAGCATGATGATCAGCATCCACCACCACATATCGATGAACTCGTCGAGATGCTTCTCTTCATAGGTCACGGGAACAATGTCCTTGCGGGCAGAGAGTGCTTGTTTGAGAGCGTCCAATTCTGATGGGTAATACCGGGCGCCATCATGTTGCGCAGCCAACAATCCAAGAATGTGATGATCGGCTGTTGTGTTAATGTATTCTGCAATCTCTGCGCTAATACTGAACTGACCGCGCTCGGTAAGTTGATTTCTGCCATCGAATGTAGTGGCTATGTAATCATACTGACCTGAGGGAAATTGTCCTGCATTCAACCTATAAAGCGATGCATCCGGTGAGAAGATGTAATTGAACTCCTCGCCGTTTTCATTCTTAATCACCATGTTTACTTCACGATCGGTGACGGGCTGATAACTCTCATTGTAAAGCTCAGCACGAAAAATAATGTTCTCACCCTCCTTGAATTTTCTTTTGGAATCAACGCGAAACAAACTCTTGTCTTTCTTGGCAGTCAGCAGCTGCACCACTCCCGCGATCAGAGCATTAAAGGGTTCATGAGTCTCGGAACGCTGAAACGAAGCCAATCTCCAGCGCCACATACCCTCACCACAAACAATTCCTGTGAGCTTATCAGCATTCCCCGTAAAGGCGATCAGGGGTTCACGTGTTTCCATATTTCCGGCACGCGCAGCAATCATCACCGAAGATCCCGCAGCAAGTTGGAGGTTGCCAAATGGCACGGTGAGCGGAGGAACGATACTCATCATTGCCCGGGTTTCTTCAGTGCAAGTAAAAAGGTTGAACTCAGAGGAAACCGCACCGTATTGATCTATTGTCTTACCGTTGTAGCCGTTTAATTGAATGCCCAGTTGAAGGGAGTTGAAGGTTTGTAAATCTGTTGCATTGCCCCAAACAAATAAGGAAGGTATTTCTAGCGCGCGTGCATTCTCAATAAAACTCATTCCAAACTTTCCTGCAGAGGGCAACTGATGGAAAATGATCATGCTATATCCCTCCAGTTTCACATCATCATCTGAGGCCAGTTGAATCTCACACTCATAATTCTCATTGGCGTTGATGGCATCACTCAGCGCTCGCATATCAGGATGTGGTGATGATCCCAGTACTAGAATTTTCTCTCTGCCATCGAGAACATCGATGAAAACATCAAAAACATTATTGAGATAAGTGACTTCATCTTGCACACGCTCGATTTCTACTCGCACCTTTTGAACGCCCTCTTTTTCAGCATCGCAGATAAAGGAAGCCGAGCCAATGAAAATCTCGCGATCGGGAGTGATGGTTTCATTAAACACTTCACGGCCATTGTGAGAGGCCTTGACGCGTATAGTTTCTCCTTGCATTTTCTGGCAGGCATATTGGACTTTTACCGGAAAGCGATTACCCAAGTATGCAATCCTATTGCATGAAACATCGTTGATGATGTTGTCGCGCTTGCGGATGGTATCACCCAAAGCCAGCGTATAGATGGGTGCCTTCACTGCCGACAATGCACTCACGGGATCGGTGCCGCGATTGTACAATCCGTCGGATGCAATGATCAACGCCCCCAGATTTCTGCCAGCATATCTCGTTTCCAACGCTTCAGCAAGAGAAGAAAAATCCGTTTGACCTTCGCTGAAATTCATACTTCCTGAAAGCTGTGAAACCGTGTCACCAAACGTGATCACATCCACTTGCACATCCTCACCGAAGTCAGAAAAATTTTGAATCAGTTGCGGGTAATTTTCTTTGAGAAAAGTTGAATCCTTTGAGGCCGCAAGCGAAGCACTGTTGTCTTGAGCAATGACGATGATGGGTTTCTCTTCGGTATAACTAAAATGCCTTAACATCGGACGAAGCAAGAGCATCGCGATGAGCGTAACCGAAATAAATCTGAGAACTCCGAGACCTGTTGCGAGAGGCGCTCCATAGTTCCGATTGAAACGATCTTTGAAGTACAGAGCACCCGCATAAGCAATCCCCGCGAAGACGCAAAGAATAATTAACCAGCCGGGAGCTTCGGTAATAAGGGTCATGTTGAATAGGAATTACATCAACATACCGCCACAAACATGCAACGTTTGTCCTGTGATGTACGAACTCATATCAGAGGCTAGAAACAGGGTTGTATTGGCCACATCATCACCTGAACCTCCGCGCTTGAGAGGTATGGCATCGCGCCATTGTTGCACCACTTTTTCATCCAATGCTCCGGTCATTTCGGTTTCGATAAATCCAGGAGCAATCGCATTACAGCGAATATTTCTTGAACCCAACTCTGCCGCAACACTCTTGGTGAATCCAATGATGCCGGCCTTGGAGGCAGCATAGTTGGATTGACCTGCATTGCCTTTAACACCCACTACGGAGCTCATGTTGATGATACTGCCTGAACGTGCTTTGAGCATGGGCTTAATCACCGCTTTGGTAAGATTAAAAACAGATTTGAGGTTCACTTTCATGATCTCATCCCAGTGCTCCTCGCTCATACGCATCAGGAGATTATCGCGGGTGATACCAGCATTGTTGACCAATATATCTACAGTAGAAAATTCTGCAACGGCAGCATCTACCAATTCATGCGCCGCAGCAAAGTCTGAGGCATCGCTTTTAAACCCTTTCGCAACGCCACCGGCCGATTGAATCTCGGCAATCAGCTGTTGAGCCTTCTCTTCACTGCTTGCATAGGTGAATACCACACGCGCGCCTTGTTGAGCAAACTTAACGGCAATCGAGCGACCAATACCACGTGTTGCGCCAGTTACAATCGCAACTTTTCCTTCGAGTAATTTCATGATTTCAATTTGTTGCAAATGTCGTGGTTCTCACCCTTCATTGCCAAGCCGCTGATCGATGAGTTCTGCTACATCAAGCACTTTGATTTCGCTTTCGCGCTCAAAATGTTTTACCCCATCGGTGAGCATGGTATTGCAAAACGGACATCCTGTAGCGATAACACGTGCACCCGTGGCGAGCGCATCTTCAGTTCGCGCTACATTGATTTCACCGCTGCCCTTCTCGGCTTCCTTAAACATTTGCGCGCCACCCGCACCACAACAAAGACCATTTTTTCGGCTGCGTTTCATCTCAGCCAGATCTGCATCGAGCGCAGCAATCATCTCCCGTGGTGCTTCATAAACATCGTTGCCACGGCCGAGATAGCAGGGATCGTGAAAAGTGATTTTCTCACCCTTGTATGTATCACCATTCTTCAACTTAAGTCTGCCTTCAGAGATGAGTGATGAAATCAATTGTGTGTGATGCACCACCTCATACTGACCACCCAGCGAAGGGTATTCATTTTTCAGAGTATTGAAACAATGCGGACAAGCTGTTACGATTTTTTTCACCTCATATGCATTCAATACCTGAATGTTTTGCATCGCCATCATTTGGGCAAGAAACTCATTGCCAGCCCGCTTTGCAGGATCACCAGTACAACTTTCTTCACTGCCCAATATAGCCGCCTTAACTCCGCAATGCTCGAGTATTCTGGCAACAGATCGTGTGATGCGTTTGGCGCGATCGTCGAAACTTCCTGCACAACCTACCCAAAAAAGGATTTCCGGTGATTCTCCTGCGGCCATACATTCGGCCATAGTTCTGATTCCTGTCATTTGCAAAATGAATTATTCTTTGAATACCTGAACCACCATGGGCCTTTCAACGAGGTCGGTAAATTTGCCCTTGTATCTCGTTGCACGCACCAGGTGATTGTCGATCCAGTGATAGTTTCCGCCGCGGGGTTTTCCCAGTAGCAAGGTATGATAGCGAAAGCCCTGCTGTAGCAACCATCGCTCGGTAACCTCCCTGTGCGCTTCTGTGCGTGAGGTGAAGAAGCAGATTTGGTGACCCTCATCAAACCAACGATTGCATTGCTCGAGCGCATCGGGATAGACCGCTGCAGTGGCCATGCGCTCGGGCTCTTCATTGGGGATGTCTTCACAAATGGTTCCATCGATATCGATGAGAAAGTTTTTAATGTTGGGCGGAAGCACCGGTGATACCGTCTTGCCGCCGTTTTCGGTTGTAATTAATTTATTCATAACTGTATTGAGCAGAGAAATTGAAAACTGAAAATGACCGAAGCTCATTAATCATTCACTTTCCATCTCGCTTTCCCAATTAGTTACTTGTCCAGTTGGCCCTGTCAGCCGCACTCATTGCCCATGGAGCACCGTTATTCTCTGTATTGTTGAACATCGCGGTGATGCTCTCCGGTGATTTACTCTCCTCCATGATGAGGTATCTGCGCAGGTCAATAATTATTTCCATCGGGTTGATATTCACGGGACAGGCCTGAGTGCAAGCATTGCATGTCGTGCATGCCCATAACTCTTCCTCCGTGATATAATCTCGCAGCAGCGATTTGCCATCGTCCTGCCATTCGCCGCCTGCCGCATCCATCTTCTGTCCGACCTCTTCCAGGCGATCACGTGTGTCCATCATGATTTTTCTGGGTGAAAGCAATTTGCCCGTGATATTGGCCGGACATTCTGCCGAACACCTGCCGCATTCTGTGCAAGAGTATGCCGACATCAACTGACGGCGATCCATGTCGAAAACATCCTTCACACCGAAACGCACTGTGCCTTCCGATACGGCATCAACTTGCGCCGCAGGATCGAGCATCAATTTCACTTCACGGGTGACCAAAGCATTATTGCCGATGTCACCTGCTGGCCTGCGCTTACTGAAGTATGTATTAGGAAAAGCAAGTATGATATGAAGGTGTTTGGAATACGACAAGTAAACAATAAATGCCATGATGCCTGCGATGTGAAACCACCAGCAAAATCGCTCCAACAAAACAAGGGCTGACAAATCAAACGACTGAATCATGGGCTGTAAGAACTGTGAAATTGGAAATGCTCCGGCCGCGATATAATGAGAATCCTTACCCTGAAGCAGCGCATCGGCAGCGTTCATGAAAAGGAAGGCCGACATCAGTAAAATCTCTGTAACGAGAATGATCATCGCGTCGCGTTGCGGCCAGCCCTCGAGTTCACGCATCCTGAATCGTCGAATATTCAAAACCACCCTGCGAAGAATGAATGCCACACATGCCAGCAAAACGAGAAGCGCAAGCACTTCAAATGATGCGATAAGAAAATCATAGATACTACCTGCGAACGCAAATACACGATGCGTACCTGCGAGGCCATCGATCAATATTTCCATCACCTCAATATTGATAATGACAAATCCTGCGTAAACAAAAAGATGTAAAAGCGCCGCTACCGGCCGTTGAAACATTTTTCCTTGACCCAAAGCCACCAACAGCATAGTTTTCATTCTTTCAGCTGGCGTTCCTTCAGGAGTAAACTTTCTGCCAAGCGAAATATTCCTGCGAATGAACTTCACCCTGCGTATAGCAAGAAAACTACCGGCAGCGAGCAACAGAACAAAAAGGACCTGAGCAATCATCGTGAATTAAACAATCGAATGGGTTTGAAGTTTTGCAGCGAAAAGCGGGCGGTCTGTCATGAATTCATTAACTTCAGATTTGAGCGCATGGATCAGCTTTTCATCATGCCTTTGAACAATCGCTCGATCAATGAATTGGGCAATGATTTCCATGTCGCCAACCATCAAACCTCTTGTCGTAATGGCAGGGGTTCCGATGCGAATGCCACTGGTAACCATGGGCGATTTATCATCAAACGGCACCATGTTTTTATTCACGGTAATATCCGCCTTAATGAGGGCGGCATCGGCCTCCTTGCCAGTAACATTCTTATTTCTGAGATCCATGAGGAAGCAATGATTCTCTGTACCTCCGGTAACAATATCATACCCTTTTGACATCAACGCCATCGATAGAGCGGCGGCATTTGCCATAACATGACGACCATATACTTTGAACTCCTCATCCAGCGCCTCACCGAATGCCACTGCCTTTGCAGCGATCACATGCTCCAATGGACCGCCTTGCATACCGGGGAAAACGGCGCTATCGAGCAATGAGCTCATCATGCGCAATTCACCTTTCATTCCTTTGATACCAAAGGGATTTTCGAAATCACGACCCATCATGATAACACCACCTCGCGGACCCCGCAAGGTTTTGTGAGTTGTTGTAGTAACAATATGACAATGTTGAAGTGGATCATTGAGCAGACCTTTAGCAATCAGACCAGCAGGATGCGAAATATCGGCCAGCAGAAGGGCCCCCACCTCGTCGGCGATTTCCCGAAAAGCCTTGTAATCCCAATCACGGCTGTAGGCGGAAGCCCCGCAAATCAGCAGTTTTGGTTTGCATTTTTGTGCGGCCTCCATCACATCTTCCATGTGCACACGACCGGTATCTTTTCTTACGCCATAGAAATTTGCCTGATACAATTTACCGGAATAATTGACTGGCGAGCCGTGAGTGAGATGACCGCCTTGTGAAAGATCCAGGCCCAGGATAGCATCACCCGGCTTAAGACAAGCCAGCATTACCGAGCTATTGGCATTGGCACCAGAGTGTGGCTGCACATTGGCCCAGCTCGCACCAAACAATTTCTTCAAACGATCGATGGCCAGTTGCTCCACCTCGTCAACCACCTCGCAGCCGCCATAATACCTGCGGCCGGGAAGACCTTCTGCATACTTGTTGGTGAGCACGCTACCCATGGCCGCCATCACACTATCGCTCACGAAATTTTCCGAAGCGATGAGTTCAATCCCGTGACTTTGACGCTCGCTTTCTTTCTGAATCAGGCGAGCAATTTCTTTATCGTGAATCATATTGCAGGGCGAATTTAGTGCATGCTAAAGTAGGTTGATAGCGATGTAGCTGTGCTTATTAGCAGGGAAATGAGTTCTTCTCAATGAATGTCCTTTCTCACGTGATGAAGTTTCGTAATTGAAAATTACGTGATCTTGCCTATAGTGATTATTCATTCTATCTCCGAAAAATTCTTCATGACAGCGCAACTCACAACACTGGCAAATTGACTTTTATCTCTTACAGACAAAGCATATACCCCGGTGCACTGAAACAGAATGATGCAGGGAAATATTCCTACATTTGTTCGCACTACTTGTTTTAGCCATAGAGGATGAAAGCCAAATACGTAAACCCCTTTACTGACTTCGGTTTCAAGAAGATTTTCGGAGAGGAAGCAAGCAAGCCGTTGCTTTTGGATTTCTTGAATGCTCTATTGCCGCGCAATGATAAAATTGTTGATTTGAGTTTTAAAAACAACGAACAACTAGGCCAGACAGAAATAGACAGAAAAGCGATATACGATATTTATTGTGAAAACGAGAAAGGCGAAAAGTTTATCGTTGAACTGCAAAAGGCAAAACAGAATTTTTTCAAAGAACGCACGATTTACTACTCTACTTTCCCCATTAGAGAGCAGGCAGAGAAGGGGGAATGGAACTACAACCTAAAGGCTGTTTATTGCATTGGCGTGTTAGATTTCACCTTTGATGATTATGAGCATGAGGCAGAAAAGAGTGATGTGGTTCATACGATACAATTGAAGAACCAACATGGGAAGACTTTTTACGAAAAGCTGACCTATATCTATCTGGAAATGCCCAATTTCAAGTGCTCAGAGACTGAGCTAAAAACCCGTTTGGATAAATGGCTTTATTTCATAAAATACCTGGAAGATTTTCAAACCATTCCCAAAATATTTTCTGATGAAATATTCAGTCAGGCTTTTGAGAAGGCAGAGTTAGCAAAGCTCGGTCAGACCGATTTGGCAAGCTATGAAAATAGCTTAAAGGTGTATAGAGACCTCAGGAGTGTTATTGATACAGCATTTGATGAGGGTAAACTTGAGGGCAAACTTGAGGGTAAACTAGAAATGGCCAGGTTTATGAAAGCGGAAGGAGAACCTCTTGAAAAAATCATACGGTATACCGGTTTAACAGAGGAAGAAATCAGGAAGATTTAGAGATAAGATTTAGACTTGCTTTCAGTCAGGAAAAGAGTGAGTGAAGAATTTCTCACAACTTCGGACAGTTCAGAACCACCTCTGATACACTAAGCATATACCCCGGTGCACTGAGATAGAATGATGCAGGGAAATATTCCTACATTTGTTCGCACTACTTGATTTAGCCATAGAGGATGAAAGCCAAATACGTAAACCCCTTTACTGACTTCGGTTTCAAGAAGATTTTCGGAGAGGAAGCAAGCAAGCCGTTGCTTTTGGATTTCTTGAATGCTCTATTGCCGCGCAATGATAAAATTGTTGATTTGAGTTTTAAAAACAACGAACAACTAGGCCAGACAGAAATAGACAGAAAAGCGATATACGATATTTATTGTGAAAACGAGAAAGGCGAAAAGTTTATCGTTGAACTGCAAAAGGCAAAACAGAATTTTTTCAAAGAACGCACGATTTACTACTCTACTTTCCCCATTAGAGAGCAGGCAGAGAAGGGGGAATGGAACTACAACCTAAAGGCTGTTTATTGCATTGGCGTGTTAGATTTCACCTTTGATGATTATGAGCATGAGGCAGAAAAGAGTGATGTGGTTCATACGATACAATTGAAGAACCAACATGGGAAGACTTTTTACGAAAAGCTGACCTATATCTATCTGGAAATGCCCAATTTCAAGTGCTCAGAGACTGAGCTAAAAACCCGTTTGGATAAATGGCTTTATTTCATAAAATACCTGGAAGATTTTCAAACCATTCCCAAAATATTTTCTGATGAAATATTCAGTCAGGCTTTTGAGAAGGCAGAGTTAGCAAAGCTCGGTCAGACCGATTTGGCAAGCTATGAAAATAGCTTAAAGGTGTATAGAGACCTCAGGAGTGTTATTGATACAGCATTTGATGAGGGTAAACTTGAGGGCAAACTTGAGGGTAAACTAGAAATGGCCAGGTTTATGAAAGCGGAAGGAGAACCTCTTGAAAAAATCATACGGTATACCGGTTTAACAGAGGAAGAAATCAGGAAGATTTAGAGATAAGTTACAGACACACTTGGCTCGACATACAGAAACATCCATGCTCTGGAATAAGCCCAGCGATGAGAAAATTTTGTAGCAATGAAATTACTTTTGCTTCGTCATGATTAAAACATCGCAATGGATTCTCAATTTATTTCTGCTAATAGTTTTTACTGAGCAGGTCCATTCACAAATCACCTTCTCCGGAAAAGTTGAAGGGGTGAAGTCGGCAGGAATTCAAATCATCCTCGAGTATTTTGACGAAGACTCGTGGAAGAATCTCATCAATATCCCCATCAATACCGACGGCACCTACACTGCTCAGGTCAAGTTTCCACGTCAAGGACAATACCGAATCCGCCTCAATGCCGACCCCAAAAAATGGTCTGACTTCTGGCTGCCCGCCTCACGCGTTCAGCAACCGCTTGAGCTGAACTTCAATCGCTATCAGCTCGACGGAAATCCCATCGCACTCGACAATTCACCCGAACAACGCGCATACGTGCGTCTGGTGAAGGAATACAACCGGGTGTTGTTGAATCAGGATACGCTCGATCGAAAAAAGTGGCCCTATCTCAAAAGAGAAATTGGTTTCGCGGTGCTCTGCGATAGTATTCGCAAGGCATGTCCGGGAACCTTTCCTGCAGATGTTCTCGCACTCACATTACCTGTGCATGTGACGGATACCACTGAGGCCAAAAAGTTGACAGCAGATTCTTTGCGTAGATCGATGCACTGGAATATTTTCTCGGGAGCCAAAACATTTTCACCCCTCTTGAAATATCACGCCTCGCTGCAGCGCAGAGTGCAAGTTTCTGCGACCTTCTTCGACGAGATAAAACGCATGGATCACCTCATTGACCAGATGATGAAAAAGGTCTTGAATGATGAAGCGCTTACGTCATTTATGTTTCGCTTCTTGCTCGACAAAATGATTGATTACCGCAATGAACCCGGCCTTTCTTACCTGCTCACATGGTATGCCGATGATTGTGCAGAAGGAAGTCACTCGACGCAAGAGACGAAGAACCTCGTTGCCGCGCTGGAGAATTGTGCGCCTGGCAAAACCATTGAGTTTCTCACCCTGCCCGACTCCAGCGGCAAGATGATTTCATCCAAGGAGGTATACGCCAAAAACAAAGTCACCATCCTTCTTTTTTGGAAAGCAAGCTGCAGTCATTGCAAGGAATTTGAACCCAAACTCGAAGGACTATTCGAGAAATATCACCCACAAGGCCTCGGGGTATATGCCATCGGCACCGACCCTACAATGGATGAATGGAAAGTTCAAAACAGTATCAATGACTCACCATGGCCCAGTGTTTTTCTGGCCATGGATCAACGCCGCGACTTCAACAAGAGATTTCCGGTGCCAGGAACGCCCGCTCTGATGGCGGTAGATTCGCAAGGAAAAATTATCTCGCGTATGCTGATGCGAGGGAAAATCGAAGAGCTCATTCGTGAAATGCTCGGCCTTCCCCCTGAGACCAAATAAATGAATCGCCTCGGCTCTTGTGCGAGTCTATATCTGAAGCAACATGCTTCCAATCCCGTGCACTGGTGGCCCTGGTGCGATGAGGCGTGGCATGAGGCGAGCCGCCGCAATGTTCCGGTCATCATTTCTATCGGCTACAGTGCATGTCACTGGTGCCACGTAATGGAACGTCTGGTTTTTGAGAATGAAGAATGTGCAGCACTCATGAATCGAGATTTTGTTTGCATCAAAGTGGATCGTGAAGAGCATCCTGATGTTGACAGTGTTTATATGGACGCGCTGCACCTCATGGGCCGTCAAGGCGGGTGGCCGCTCAACATGATCGCAATGCCCAACAAATTGCCCGTCTATGGTGGCACCTATTTTCCACCAGAAAACTGGATGCATTTGCTCCGACAATTGGTGCATGTTCACCAAAACGAAAGTGAGCAAGCCCATGAATATGCGCAGCGGGTATCAACTGCACTCTCTGAAATGAACGCCGCTCATTCCACCGAAATTCTAAGCGAGCAACAACTGATAGACCTTATAGGAAAGTGGCAGAGCGCGTGGGATACAACCGATGGCGGCTTCGGTCATGCGCCCAAGTTTCCTATGCCTGTATGTATTGAGCTTTTGTGTCACCCTGTGTGTGACATTGTGCGGGAAGCCGCGGATAAACATCTGAAACTAACGCTCGACAAAATGGCATGCGGCGGCATCTACGACCAAGTGGGAGGCGGATTTGCGAGGTACTCGGTTGACGGAGAATGGCATGTTCCTCACTTCGAAAAAATGCTTTACGACAATGCGCAACTCCTGCAGATGTATGCACGCAAAATGAATGATTGCAATCAATACAAATGCGTGGCTGAAAACACTTTGTCGTGGCTTGAGCGTGAGATGATAACGTCGCATGGCCTCTATGCCGCAGCTTTGGATGCAGATACCGATCATGAAGAAGGCGGCTACTATGTCTGGCAAAAGGAAGAAATAGCTGCGGCGCTGTCGGAATCAACGCAAGAATTCTGTCAGCGCTTCGACGTCAGCGAGGCGGGAAACTGGGAGCATGGCAAGAATGTGCTGAGGAAAAAAACCAGTGATGACAAATTTGTTCACGCCGCACGGATTGAACGAAATGAATACCATTTATGGGAGCAGAATGTAATGAAAACGTTACTGCTGTTTCGTGAGCGCAGAACGAGGCCTGCGCGCGACCCCAAATGTCTGACAGCATGGAATGCCATGTGCATCAAAAGCTGGGTAACGGCCTATCAGCAAAGCCATGATGCGAGGATGCTCGATCGTGCGGTTGCGCTCTATGACAGTTTGCGAGCCACAATTATTTCGGGTGAAAGGGTGTATCACGGTGTGATTGAAAACCAAGTCATCAAAAGGGAGCTTGCAGATAATTATATCTGGATGGCTAATGCTGCCCTCACACTTTTTGAAGAAACTTCTCATGCGTTTTATCTTCAGCACATCCATTCATATCTCCATGTTTTGAAAACAGAGTTTTGCTCTGCTGATTTGAGCCGTCTTTATACTACCCGAGAAAGCGAGGCGGTGCTGGTGCGAAAGATGGAATACAACGACGACGTAATCCCATGTGCGGGCAGCGTGTTGACGCGACTTTTGTTACGACTCGCGCAAATTTTCCCTGCAGATCATTACAAACAATGGGCCCAAAAAATTCTCGAGGTAGTTTCTACTGAAATTCGGTATACAGGAAGTGCGGCCAACTGGCTGATGGCCATTCATGAATTTCACCAGCCGGGTAAATGTATTATCATCCTTGGTATAGAAAGCCAAGACTGGCGGCGACGATTGCAGGGGAAGTATCATGAAACCGAAATTTGTATTGCATCAACAAATGGTAGTGAATTGCCGCTGATGAAAGGCAAAGCATCACCCGAAACTGCCGCGTATGTTTGTCGACATGGTGCCTGCTCATTACCTCTTAAAAGCCTCAAAGAATTACTCCACGCTCTTGAAGATTAAAATTTCGAAATATATCAGCGTCGTATTTCTTCTTGCTGTTATTCAGCAAGAGACAGCTGCGCAATTGCTCGACAACCGCACAGGGTCGGTGTTTAGAGAGGAAATGTTTTTCAGTCAGCAGTTTCTGTGGAGCAACAAAATCAGTAAAATCATTGGCACAACGAGTATCAAGCAATCAGGGATGCCCATTATAAAAAAAGACGACAGAGTAATCTATCATTTTAATGAGGTGGGATTAATGACACGCATGGACAAAGTCATCAGCAATTGGGGAAAGTTAGACTCCCTTACGATGGAATACATGCTGAATGACACGGGCAAAGTAAAAAAAATAGAAGAAACGGGAACACGTGGATACTTCACCACACATTTTTATTATGACGCGTCCGGAAAGTTAATACGCACAGATTACTCCTCTGTCGATCTAGGGGCCAGCAGAGATGAGAAAAACAAACTTCGCGGAATAGTATTGAATTCAGAGACCTTCCAGTGGAATGAAAATTCGCCCTTGCTGATGCAGAAGTCGGTCTTCAACAATTACGGCCTGCACTACTCAAACTGGTTAATCGAAAGAGCGGAAGACGGATATTTAAAATCAGAGACAGAAGAATTGATTATGAGTGGACGAACGCTCACCAGAAAATACCTATACAACGACCATGGCTGGATAGATCGAGTCGAAATCACGGACAACCTTGGCGCACCGGCAAAGCTCAATATTTACACTTATGACGATGTAGGAAACCTAACACGGGTGGAATATCGTAACGGAAAGGAACTTACACGCGAAATACAAATTCTTTACACGCCAAACAGTTTAGTGGAGGCCTATCTCGATCATGATTTTCAAACACACGACATCCTCATCACGAAATTTTCCTATGAGTTTTTTACTCCATAGTTCCATCATTGCTCTGCTCGTTTTGCAATCATTTAGATGTAATGCACAGGCATGGAAATTCTGGAAGCGAGACCGAGAAAAGACAGAACAGATTGGTCCGAAAGAAGCAGCAGAAAATAAAGCGGCGGCGGCTGAAAAACAACAAAGCGAATACAATAGCCGAAAGGCAACGCATCTCAAGGCACAAGATCGCCAAACCCGAAAGAGAATGAAGCGCACCTTAAAACAAGCTGAACGATACTCGTGGGGTAAAGAAGCCCCTTGGTACAAACGATGGTTTGGAAAACGCGGTGGCAGGCCCAACTCTACGGTGCGCAAAAAAAATTTGCTGTAAACCCTTTTTGTTTTGTTACTTGCGACCCACTCGGTTTAGTCCGGGCACGTTACCTTACCTTAAACAAAGCTGCTATGCAGAGAAAGTTATTTTCGACATTATTCCTTTTCTTTACCGCTATCGGTGGGCTTTTCGCGCAGTCGAACTCCGGAACCCTGATGGGAAAAACCATAGATAAAGACACCAAAGAGCCCCTACCTTTCGTAACCGTCTTAGTTGCGTTGAATGGTAATACCGTAAACGGAGGAACCACAGATATCGATGGTAACTACTCGATAAAACCATTGGATCCGGGTGTATACGATGTGACTTTCCAGTTTGTCGGATACAATGCCATAACCATCAAAGGGGTTATCGTGAAATCAGGAAAAATCACTGACTTGAACTCCGACATGGTTTCATCCAGTACATTAGGTGTAGTTGAAGTCTTCGATTACAAAGTGCCTCTCATCGACAAAGATGGTGGTTCTTCAGGGGGTACGATAACACGAGAGGAATTGAAGAATATGCCAAGCCGATCGGTAACGGGTATTGCCACAACTGTTGCGGGGGCTACTGACACTGGTGATGGGGTTTCTATCCGCGGTGCGAGAACCGGCTCTACCTGGTACTATATAGACGGGGTTAAGATGCGCGGATCTTCAGCACTGCCAAAGTCTGCCATGGAGGAAATCTCCGTTATTACCGGCGGTATACCCGCCAATATTGGTGATGCTACCGGTGGAGTTATCAACGTGAGTTTGCGCAGTGCTTCTGCGGAATATACGGGCGGCGTTGAATTAATTACTTCAGGTTTTCCCAGCGGCGAAACGGCTAAAGGATTGGACCGATTTGGATACAATTTGATTGAGGGCTCCGTGTCTGGACCGCTCCTGATGAAGAAGAATGATAAAGGTGAAAAAGAACGTTCCCTGCTGGGATTCTTTGTTTCGGGTAACGTCACCGACATCGTGGACGACGATCCGCAGTATGGCGGCCTATACAAAATCCGTCAAAGCGCACTGGATAACATTTACTCCAATCCTATAAGCCCAAACGTCGATGAAAACGGTGCAGTAAATGGTGTTCTGTTCAATGCCGACTTTCTTACACCTGATGACTTTTACAAAACCCCCACCCGCCAAAATGTTCGCTCACAGGCATTGAATATGGTAGCGAAGGTGGATGTGAACCTATCAGAAAACATGACGCTCACTCTAGGGGGAACTGCGGCATACAGAAAGGGCAGAAACTTTGACGATATTGTTGACGGTAACCGTTCCAACTCTCTTATGAACTGGCAGAATAATGAGCTTGCAACCGACTTCGACTGGAGAACCTATGTCAAGTTCTCTCAACGTTTCAAGAATGCCGAAGGTGAGGAGGCCAAGACTTCTAATCTGCGCAATATTTATTACAGTGTAATGCTGGATCAAACCCGCACCTTTCGCAGAAGAGAGGATGAAACCCATGGCAATGATTTATTCAAGTATGGCCACGTTGGTTATTTCGATATCATCCAGGGAAATACCTACGAACAAACACCAGGTTCGTTTTACAGACAAACAGGATTTCAAGATATTACCACTTTCTACACGCCTTCGGAGTTCAATCCGGATTTAGCTTCCATCAACACCTCGTTTTACAATGGAGTAGCATCTGCCGGTTTCAATGCAGGAGCTAATGCCGTAATCTATGATGCCAATGGCAATCTGATCAGAGACCGCAATCAAATTTTTCTTTCAGACCCAAATCAAATCTTAGGGCTTTCTTTCAATCCTATCGCCAACCTCAACAACATAACTGCTGCCAATGGATTGAGGAATGGCGATAATGCTCCTGAAACCTACAACCTATGGAACTATCCTGGTACCCAAAGCAATCGTTACCGGGTAGAAACCAACAACCAATTCAGGATTTCAGGTATGGGTTCAGCAGACATTGGTAAGCATGCCGTGCAAATTGGTTTTGAATACGAGCAACGTAAAGACGCGGCTTACAGCGTATCACCTGTTGGACTTTGGCAGCTGGCCAGACAAACCGCTAACTCACATCTTGAGAAGATTGATAGAAGCATCGGTGCAGACTCGACCATGGTATTCAGAGATGGATACTATTTTGTTTACTACAACACAGCAGTAGGACAAACCAATCAGGCAGAATTTGATTACAACTTAAGAGAAGCACTTGGCTTAGATCCTAACGGCGGAGACTATATCAATGTAGATAATTTGTCGCCCGAGTTTTTGTCGATTAATATGTTCAACGCCGACGAGCTTTTCAATAGCGGAAATGAATACATAACCTACTACGGTTACGACACGAGAGGAAACAAACTCACGGGAAGAAAGCCGACCATAGATGACTTCTTCACCAAAACACATACCGTAGGAGGAATCCAATATTTCGATCGCGCGATTGGTGCCTATGAGCCGATTTATACATCAGGTTATATAATGGACAAATTCGCATTCAATGACCTCATTTTCAACGTTGGTTTACGAATCGATAGATACGATGCCAACCAGCCCGTATTGAAAGACCCATTCGTTGTCAATCAGGCGTTTACTGCAGCTGAGGTGAAAGACCTCGGGGCACATCCCAGTAATATCGGTGATGATTTCGTAGTCTATGTTGACAATGAAAATAACCCAACAGCAATTACCGGTTACCGCGATGGTAATCGTTGGTTCTTGGCAAATGGTCAGGAGGTAACAGATCCATCACTAATTGGCGGCTCAGGCAATCCTTTACCTTACTTAAAAGTGAATAAAGATGAGCCATTAAGCTCTGGTGCGTTCAAAGATTATACTCCTGCGGTGAACATCATGCCGAGGATTCAATTCTCCTTTCCCATTTCAGATGAGGCAGTATTCTATGCACACTACGACGTTCTTACGCAGCGCCCAACTGAATTCGCACGTTTCAATCCCATCGATTATCTAAACATGCGCTTTCAAAACGATCCCCTCATAGCAAATCCTGCATTAAAGCCTGAGCGCACTGTAGACTATGCTTTAGGGTTTCAGCAAGTATTGACCAAAACTTCATCTATTAAACTGGAGGCGTTTTACCGCGAGTTGAGAAATATGATACAGATCCGTAAATTCAACGGAGCTTATCCTATTGCATACCGCGCATTCGATAATATCGACTTCGGAACTGTGAAAGGATTGACCCTGACCTATGATTTGCGCCGAACCGGAAACATCTCCCTTAAGGCCAGCTATACTCTGCAATTTGCTGATGGCACCGGATCAACATCACAATCTCAATCGGCCCTCATCAATGCGGGGGTCCCTAATTTGCGAAGCATCAATCCATTCGATTATGATCAGCGTCACCGATTCATCATTAACGCCGACTACCGCTTCGCTGGAGGATCGGCATACAACGGCCCCATGATCAAAGATTTTCAGGTTTTGGCCAATACCGGATTCAACTTCATTGCTAATCTGGGTTCAGGAATGCCATACACTCCACAGCAATTTGCCACACCCGTTACCGGTGAGGTTACACCGAGCACAGAGGGCTCTATCAATGGAGCAAGAAAGCCATGGCAGTTCACGCTTGATTTCAACGCTGACAGAAATATACCCCTCTCTTTCGGTAAGGATGGCGACAAGAAAAAAACTTATAACCTCAACGTCTATTTCTGGATTACGAATCTGTTGAATACACGCAACGTAACCTCAGTTTATCGCTTCACAGGTGTTTCCGATGATGATGGTTATCTCGCAGCTGCACAGGCACAACAATTCATCAATCAACAAAACGATCCTGCCAGCTTTAGAAACTATTACAGCATGTTCATCAATAACCCTAACAACTTGGGCCAGCCGCGCCAAATCCGTTTGGGTGTTCGTTTAGACTTTTAATTGAATACAACTATGACATATCCAAAACATATGCGTTCTCTTCTCACCGTACTCGTATTAATTGCCGGAATGACGAATGCGTCGGCATACAAGTATATCGGCGGTACAGGCGGCATGACCACCCAAAATAACTCACCTGAACAAGTGCGCTCTGCAGCGTGCGCCCCCGCAACGGCCCTGCTCGATTTGGAGTGGAATAACGTTCGCGCTACTATCGAAACCGGAGGTAACATGTGGCAAAATCGCGCCAATGGCGTAGCAGCATACGAGGTACCGAAAAATGGTGGTGTCTCTGCCATCTATGCTGGTGGTCTCTGGATGGGCGGAAAATCTCAAGACCAAACTTTGAAACTTGCGGCAGTTACGTTCCGTGCCAACGGTAACGACTTCTGGACAGGTCCACTTACCAATGACGGTACCGCTGAAGTAACTTCTGAAACTTGTCAGGAATACGACAGATTCACCATTACACTTCGCGATGATGCCATCAAGCACAGAACTTATTGGGATTTGGTAAGCGCAGGTGCATCTGCAGAAGCTATAGCGCAGATATTCCCCAACGGATATATCATGCCTTCGTATTTCACATCTTACCCGGCACATGGCAATACGGGGGTTGGCCAAGACTTCTATCTCGCGCCGTTTAAGGATTACAACTCAAATGGTATTTACGACCCGGAGAACGGAGACTATCCATGGTATGATTTCCTACGTGAAATCGACTGTAAGCAAAGAAGAAGAGAAGATGTTGTGCCCTTGTTTGGTGACCAGACGTATTACTGGATATTCAACGACAAAGGAAATATTCATACAGAGTCTCAAGGTCTGCCTATTGGAATGGAGGTGAGAGCGCAAGCGTTCGCTTTCTCTACTAACGACGAGGTAAATAATATGACCTTTCTCAATTACGTGCTCATCAACCAAGGTTCACAAACTCTAACAGAAACATTTTTCGGATCATGGGTAGACTCAGATATGGGATTTGCCAATGACGATTACGTGGGATGTGACGTAAAGCGGGGACTCGGTTACTGCTACAATGGCGATGGCTTCGATGAAGCAGGCTTGGGATCTCTGGGATATGGTCAAAGTCCACCGGCCGTTGGTGTCGACTTCTTCGAAGGCCCTTATCAAAATGAAGATCAAATCGATAACCCCAATACCGATGACATCCTGCTTGCGGAGGATTTGCTGGGCATACCCTATCCAGGTTTGGGGATTGGATATGGTGATAGCATTGTAGACAATGAGCGTTTTGGTATGAGAAGATTTGTTTATTACAACAACTCATCAAACCCGATCAACGGTGAGCCAAATACACCTCAACATTTTTACAATTACATGAGAGGTATTTGGAAAAACGGCGCGGAAATGCTTTACGG
This sequence comes from uncultured Comamonadaceae bacterium, assembly GCA_964555295.1. Lineage (GTDB taxonomy): Bacteria > Bacteroidota > Bacteroidia > Flavobacteriales_D > Sanyastnellaceae > CAZKRL01. Next base: position 138,941 of record CAZKRL010000001.1, read on the forward strand.
TGGAAATGGTGTTAGCGGTGCCGGAGTTATTTCGGGATTACCCGCTCAATATATGTTCCCAGGCGATTCTGATCCGCTCAATTGGAGCACTTATGGCGTGCTGCCTCCGGCGGGGTCTACATGGACAGAACAAACAGCAGGTAATGCGCCAGCCGACCGTCGCTTTATCCAAGCGGCAGGCCCGTTCACACTAGAGCCGGGCGACTATAACAATATCACACTCGGTGTAGTTTGGGCGAGATCATTTGGCGGGGATGAATTCGAAAGTGTGGAGCTCTTAAGGATAGCAGATGACAAAGCCCAATCATTGTTTGATAACTGCTTCGAGTTGGTCAACGGACCTGATGCACCTGATGTGGCTGTCTCAGAACTAGATCGGGAAGTAATTCTGATGCTGACCAACAACAATCCGTCGTCTAACAACTACCAAGAGGAATATCTTGAATTTGATCCCGCTATTCCTGAAGAACTTCTAGACGGCACACAACTTACAAAAGAAGATAGAAGCTATCGCTTCGAAGGATATTTGGTGTATCAATTGTTGAACGACGAGGTTAGTAACGCCGATCTCGGCGATATCACGAAAGCGCGACTCATAGCTCAATGTGATATTCGCAATGAAGTGGGCAACATTATCAACTATTCAAGGGATCAGTCCACGGGTCTAATTGTTCCTGAGCTTATGGTTCAGGGCGCAAATGATGGTTTACAAACTTCATTCAGAATCACTGAAGATGCGTTTGCATTGGGAAGTCCGGCGCTCATCAATCACAAGACTTATTATTTTATGGTGTTGGCCTATGGTTACAACAATTATCAGTTGTACGACCCAACATTAGGAACAGGACAGGATGAATCGTACAAGCCATCGCGCAAAGGGTCAGTAGGTGCCATAAAAAGAATTGCAGCGATACCTCATTCCGTTGCTCCCCGCAACGGTGGCATGATATTGAATAGCAATTACGGCACCGGATTAGCACTCACCCGAATTGAAGGTACCGGTAATGGCATGAATGAGCTTTTCATTAGTTCAGCTTCCGAAGCGGAAATTCTCTCAGCACCGCACAAAGTTGATCGTTTGGAATATCTACCAGGAGGAAGTCCGATACAAGTAAAAGTAGTAGACCCTCTGCGCGTACCCGCGGCAGATTTCCGGTTGTCACTTGCTGATAGCGTAGGTGATTTTGACAATGGTGAAATGTATTGGAAGTTGGAGAATCTAACGACCGGCGTAAGTGACTCTTCCTACAGGGCCTTCTCATCGATGTCCGAAGACATCCTTCTTGATTATGGACTGAGTATTTCCTGGGGGCAGTATCAATACTTGAATGAAGATGGCGATAATTTCAAATACTTTACAGACCTCATTTCTGCGGATATCGAATTCCAGAATCCCCAATTTGCTTGGTATGGAGGAATACCTGATGCCGATGGTTTTACTGAACAAAACTGGATTCGCTCCGGAACCACGGAATCGGCCACAGATGCCCCCGCCGAGGAAATTCTGTATGATGATTACCAAGATGGTTTAGGGGAGAGTCCATTCACCGATCCAAGTGAGATTTACGAAAAGGTATTCTTCGGAACATGGTCGCCATACTCTTTGGTGGGTTACACTCCGGATGATTTATCGGCCAATTCTGTTGCTCCTACTAAAGAGGGTATCAACGGAGACTTGTCTACTCTATCCACATTCAATGCAAACAGTATTTCAGGTCTTAATAATGTTGATATCGTATTCACTGCCGACAAGAGCAAATGGACGCGCTCCGTGGTTCTCGAGATGCAACCCGATCCGGATCTCATTCAAACTGAATTCACCGCAGCAACAGGGGATCCCGGCAAAATGAAACCCCGGCGTCACCGCTCCATCGATAAGAGCGGAAAGACTGAATTGGATGCAGGTTTCAACGCAGCAGAGGGCAAATCCGTGAGTGAATGGGGAATGGGTTGGTTTCCAGGTTATGCCATTGACATTGGCACCGGTGAACGTCTGAACATTGCTTATGGTGAAGACAGCTGGTTGGCTGGATCAAACGGTGCTGATATGATTTGGAATCCGACCAATGAAATATATTCAGAGGCTGGTACTCCGATATTCGGAGGTCAGCACTGGATTTATGTGTTCAAGAATCTGAAGGCAGAACTGAACGATGACAATTCCGGTCCTGACGAATTGTTCTCTCCACGATACGATAGCTGCGCCACAATGTTCAATGCTATCAAAGGAAATCTTACTGACTTCAATTTAAGTAAAGTGTTTATGGGATGTACTTGGGTGGGTTCATCACTGAGCTTTTTCAGACCATCCAATTATAGCAATGGAGCTGTGCCATCGGATAACAGTGTGAGACTTCGTTTACGCGTAGCCAAACCTTACAAAAAATATTCACCCGTAGATGTACAGATCAATGACCCGATAGGTTCTAAAAACGGATGGAGAGGTTTGTATGAATTCAGCACCAAAGGTGTTGCCGCTGTAAGCAATGATCAGGCAACTTTGGAAAGCGCTCTGGATAACATCAATATCGTACCCAACCCTTACTACGCTTTCAGTGCATACGAAACCAACAAACTTGACAATAGGGTAAAAATTACCAACCTGCCTTATGTATGTACTGTGAATATTTATGATCTTAATGGTACTCTAATTCGCCAATTCAAGAAAGGCGACCCCACTACATCAATTGACTGGGATTTAAAAAACCAAAAGAACGTTCCTATAGCAAGTGGTGCCTATATCATTCATATTGATGTACCTGAGGTAGGAGAGAAAGTACTCAAGTGGTTTGGTGTAATGCGTCCTATCGACCTTGATTCATTCTAATGATTATCTAAGAAGCAAATGAAAAAATTTCTCTTAACAGTAGTAACAGTCGCCACAGTTGTATCGGCGACGGCAGGTAATCCCGATAGAGCAGGATCCTCAGGAGCATCTCAATTACTTATCAATCCGTGGGCAAGAAACTCTGCATTGTCTAACTCTGCCATGGCTTCAGTAACTGGCGCTGAAGCGTGTCTGTTGAATGTGGCAGGTCTTGCGATGGCGCGTAAAACAGAGGTGGTTTTCACCAATAATCAATATTTGGTAGGTACAGGAATTAAACTGAATGCATTTGGTCTGGCCCAGCGCATCGGTGAGTCGGGTACGCTCGGTATAACTGTTTCTAACATGAGCCTAGGTGAATTACAGATCACTGAAGTAGATTTACCCGAGGGTGGTATCGGAACTTTTACACCAACATTCACAACGATCGGACTTTCCTATGCCAAGGCTTTTTCCAATAGCATTTACGGCGGAATAACAGCCCGACTTATCTCTGAGGCCATCTATAATGTAAAGGCACAGGGAATGTGTTTCGATGCGGCTATCCGTTATGTAACTGGTCCTAAAGACAATTTGAGATTTGGCATTTCACTTCGCAATGTAGGTCCCCCCATGCGCTATCGTGGTGATGGTTTGTCGCAAGACGCAACCGTATCAATTGGCGGTGGAAATACAACGACATTAAATATGGACAGCCGTTCTGAGAAATACGAATTGCCTTCGATGGTCAATGTGGGTTGTGCCTATGATTTCATTTTCAGCGAAAAATCAAAGCTCACTGCCAATCTTCAGTTTACCTCAAATTCGTTTACAAGAGATCAGTTCGGTTTAGGTGCTGAATATGGATTTAACAACCGTTTCATCTTCCGCGCCGGATATCAATATCAACTTACCAATGAAGATGATCTGCAAAGTACTGTTTTCACAGGTCCTGCAGCCGGCTTTACCGTGCAACTTCCATTCGGTCAGAACGGAACCATCATTGGACTCGACTACGGATATAGATTCACCAATCCATTTGCGGGTGTGCACTCAATGGGTGTGCACATCGACATCTAAACAAAAACATTATATACAATAGGAGACTCCCGCCGCAGTGGCGGGTTTTCCGTTCAATAATCATTTGCCATGGGACAAATTGCATACTACACGGCCGAGGGCTTGAAGAAACTTAAAGAGGAAATTCATCAGCTAAAAATGGTAGAACGTCCTCGCATTTCTCAACAAATCGCTGAAGCGCGCGACAAGGGCGATCTATCCGAGAACGCAGAATATGATGCGGCGAAAGAAGCTCAAGGTTTGCTCGAAGCACGTATTTCCAAAATGGAAGATTTACTCGCTAATGCCCGACTCGTGGACGAATCACACGTTGACTCTTCCAAAGTATTTATATTGTCAAAAGTAAAAATTAAAAACCTCAAGAATAATAGCGTGCTTGAGTATACACTCGTTGCAGAAAACGAGGCAAATCTGGCGGCGAAAAAAATCTCTGTGGAATCACCAATTGGAAAAGGCCTGCTGGGAAAAAAGGTCGGTGACATTGCAGAAGTTCAAATACCGGCGGGTTTGGTAAAATTTGAAATACTCGAAATCTCGCGTTAATGGCCAGCATCTTTACAAGAATAGTTGCGGGTGAAATACCTTGCTATCGCATCGCCGAAAATGACGAGTTCTTGGCATTCCTTGACATCACACCAGTGGCAACAGGACACACATTGGTGATACCAAAGATGGAAATTGATTACATCTTCGACATCGATGATAACACCCTTGCAAGGTTGTTTACATTCTCAAAAAAGGTAGCCATTCAATTGCAGAGAGCAGTGCCTTGTCGGCGCATCGGAATGAGCGTAATCGGTTTGGAGGTGCCGCATGCACACGTACATCTACTTCCTTTAAATACCATGTCTGACATAAACTTTAGTGGTGAAAGAATAAAAATGACTCCCGAACAATTCTCTCAACTCGCCGCTCAAATAATCTCCTTCGCTTAAGCGCTTCGGCGTAACGTTCGGTCATTGACTATTCGTCTGTTTTAATAACAGACTTTACTAGGCACGAATCTCCCTGTGTAATTCTGATAAAATACTTTCCGTGAGCTTGCTTATCCAATTCCATTGAGCGGCTGTATTCTGAGGTGATTTTTCTTTCCTCCATAAAAATGATCTCGCCCATTTCATCCAACAACTCGATACGCAGAGGAGATTGAATCACAGGATGAATACTCAAATTGACATCTCCTGTATGTGCATCCAATGCCAATGAAAAGTAATTGAGCTCGGGTGCCGAGATGCACGAACCAATAGCATTGCTCTCATCAGAAGTTAAATCATCTATTCGGATTTTTCCACCACGATTTGGCGGACTCACTGGCATGTTGAGTTCCTTCATCATTTGCTCCAACTCGCGCTGCAAATCAGACATGTCCATGTCAAATTCAAAATCCATAATCGACAATCCCCCTTCATCAAGACCCTTATCGTCGAAAAAATATCGGAAATCCCCACTCCCTCCTGTCATCTTAGCGCCCAAATTCCCATTCAACTTTTTCAACTTGCCGTCTCTACTTACCACAATTTCGAGCGGGTCGTTTGGCTTCATCGCTGCAACTTTATCTGATAAATCGCTGAAGGATAAAATGACATTTCCATTTAATTCCACTATCACATCATCATTTACTATACCCATTGACTCCGCTGAGGAACCGGGAACCACTTTTACACATGCGCCGGAAGGGACAGACAATTCGCTAGGTGTAACGCCAAGGAAAGCCCTCTCCTTTCCCGAGCCAAACATATCCGCCAAACCACCATCACTGTTATCGAGAGGTATATTCCAAACATTTGCTTGAGGCACTGATTTCTCCTTCAATACAACCTCGAGTTTTTTCTTCTTCCGACCTCTATATAAATAGACCTTTATCTCGTCTCCGTGACACTTCCCTCTGATATAAATAATAGCATCCTCGGGCGAATCAATCTTTTTACTATCAATCTGATAAATGATATCACCCGCCACAATTCCAGATAAAAATGCAGGTGATTTCGGTTCAACTTCCGTTACTAGGGCACCGGAAGTTTTTTCCGACATCCTTGTGCTATTCTTGAGTACTACACCCAGATAGGCTTGACATGCACTCGGAGGTCGTTCAGAAAAACCAGGAGCTATTGACAATAATGACTTTGAATTACCAGAACGACCGTTACCCTCAAGCATTTCCACCTGCACATCCACTCCTTCTTTTACATTTCCATCAGCGTCTGTAACACCCATTTCTTTCAAGACCTCCTGAATATCACTGTCTGAACTCACCTTGAATTCTCTGATGGAAGTTTTAGAAACCGTACCATTCGACTCACGAACAGTTATTCTGGCGTTTTGCTGACATAGAGCCCACAAAGGCAGTGCACATAAAATTTGGAATATGGTAAGCCGTAACATATTGATTTCTTGCGTCGCGAATTTATCCTCAGGCTTGAGAAACGCACCGTGCCCACCTCTAAAAGTCTGTTAAAGCCCAAAACCCTCGAGTTGAGGCCATGAAAGTGAAAATCCATGGACACGATACTTCAAAAAAATCTCAAGTAAACGAACAAGCCTCGAACGATAATTCTTATTCAATAACTGTCGGTAATTTTCATCGAAACCGATAAAACCTCCTAATGATATAAAATTAGTGCAGCACTGAAAACTTGAGTCCGCGGGTAGATCCGTTATAGATTCTGCAATAAAAAATTCGTCATTTTCTCGTAGAGATGCAGGCGAGTTTTACCACCCGCAATGCCATGATTTCTATTAGGATAAACAAACATTTCAAACGGTTTATTCGCCGCCACGAGCGCTGAAGTCATATCCATAGTATTTTGAAAGTGCACATTATCATCAGCACTACCATGGATTAAAAGGAACTTCCCACGAAGGGCATCCACAAAATTAATGGGGGAGTTATTTTCATATCCACCGCTATTCTCCGACGGGGTTCTCAAAAATCTTTCCGTGTAAATACTATCGTAATACTTCCAGTTTGTAACCGGTGCCACCGCAATACCGGCCTTAAAAAAGTCAGCACCCTTTGTCATGCACAACGATGTCATATATCCACCGAAACTCCATCCTTGTATTCCGATGCGCGATTTATCTATGAATGTTTGATTACCTAAATACTTCGCCAAATCAATGAAGTCCTCAGTTTCCAGTTTACCCAAATTCATATAAGTAGCATGCTTGAACTTTTTTCCGCGAAATTGAGTGCCTCTCGGATCACAGCTTACAACAATATATCCCTTCTGGCAAAGCATCTGATGCCACATTGAACCTCTTCCCTCCCAACGATTATTGACCGTATTACTACCCGGGCCTCCGTAAATTGCTACCAATACAGGATATTTCCGTTCGGGTGAAAAATCCTTAGGTTTCATCATCCAACAATTTAGGGTATCACCATGGCTATTCATCATAGTAAAAAACTCCTTTGTAGTTAGGCCATAATCCTTCAGTCGAGATTTGAGAACGGCATTGTCCTTTAATACGCGAATCTCCTTTCCTCCCTTGGCATATAAGGTTATTGTTGGAGGAGAATCCGAGCTACTATTATTGATAATATAATATTTATAACCCTCACTGAAATATGCATCTGAATAACCCGCAGATTTATTCAATTTCTCTGTTGAGACCTTTCCCTTTTTTATTTGACTGGCATATACATGCTTCTCGGTTGCTCCGGTTGCACTCGCTGAATAATAAGCTGTGAGAGTTAATGAATCAAAACCGTAATAATCGATTATATCCCAGTTTCCTTTTGTGATTTGCTGCTTAACACTGCCATCATTGTTGAACCACCAAAGATGTCTGAAACCATCCCGTTCACTCAGAGCAACAAAGGATCCATCATCCATAAAAGTAATGTCGCCCGCAACATCAATATAAGTATCACTTTTTTCAGTATATAATGGTTTCAATGGCAGCGCATACGGCGAGGCAGAACTATAATCCGTAAGCAACAATTCCAAATGATTTTGATGCCTGTTCATGCGCATAACACAAAGTGCTTCATTACTTTTTGTCCAGCATATTCTCGGTAGATAAATATCCTTTTCCAAACCGGTATCCACTGCCCGATTTTCATGTTTCAGAATATCATATACGTATAGATTTACCACACTATTCTTCTCACCGGCCTTAGGATATTTGAATCGCTCCTGCATTGGATACAACTCACCATAAATATCCATTGAGAACTCTTTAACGTCGGATTCATCAAAACGATAATACGCCAGTCTATTGCTATTAGGACTCCACGCATAACCCTGAACCAACTCTAACTCTTCCTCATATACCCAATCCGAAGCCCCATTGATAATCTTATTTTTCGCACCATCGAAAGTGATTTGCGTTTCCTTCTGTGTCGCCAAGTCAGTTATGAATATATTATTGTTTCGAACGAAGGCAATCATACTGCCATCAGGGGAAAACGTGGCCAGTCGTTGCTTATCCATTTTCTCACTGGCCAATGGAAAAGTCTTTCCCGTTTTCAAGTCATGCACATAATACCTTGCAGCATAACTATATCGGTAAATGGCCTCTACCTCGGTCTCAATTAATAGGCGTGATTCATCAGCACTAAAAGTATATCCCTCAATCTCCTTTAGCGCGTTATTGAAAACGTCCTTGGAAGTGGTAATGACCGCGGCCTCCAAACCATCTGCAAATCTGTATTTGACAATTTTTGTACCGAACGCATCACTTCGCTCGGCCGCGGTGTAATGCAGCCCATCAGACATGCTATTAAAACCGGCAAATGATTCTGAGGCGAATTCCTGAGAAGCCCAGATCAACTCATTGGTTATCTGCTTCTGACCCGCAAGATCTGTGACGACAAACAGAGCGCAGAGCGCCAAGGAAAAACGACTAATAATTGAACCCATTAAACAAAAATTTTATTGAAAAAAGAACTGCAATATTCATATGCTGTGCCCAAGTGGCTCAATTAACATTGATCCCATTCGATTTGCATTTAGGTAAATCTCGGATCCGTTTCCATTACAGTTGAACATTTACGACAAGTGCGATACTCTTTGGATGCGTAAAATTCTTTGAAGCGCGGAATGAAATCGGTTTCAATATTATTGAGTACAAAACGATATTCATGAAGCAAGTGATTACAATTTTCGCAATACCACTGCAGACCATCCATCATCTCACGATGATTTCTTTTACATTCAATTACCAAACCAACAGTATCAGGCCCTCTCCTTGGTTGATGAGGAACATTTGCAGGAAGTAAAAACATCTCTCCTTCCTTAATCAGGATATCTGCAGCCTGGCCGTTTTCTTGAATACCTACGGTAATATCTCCCTCAAGCTGATAAAACAATTCTTCGGTTTCGTTGAGATGGTAATCTTTTCTGGCGTTGGGCCCACCTACAATCATTACCACGTAATCTCCGGATTCCACATACAAATTTTTATTGCCTACAGGTGGCTTAAGAAGATTACGATTGTCTCCAATCCATTGCTTCAAATTAAACGGTCTTCGTATGGTCGCCATAACATATCGTATTACCATCCAAAAGTAAATATGAATCAAGTCGAACCGATGTTATTGACTAATTATGAAGTAGCACTTTCTGCATCATTTCTTTCAAGTCAAATAAAAATTCCGGACGCTCTTCAACCACTGTTCCAACCACTACAATATCTGCTCCAGCTTTGAATGCGCATAACGCCTTTTCTACACTGCGAATGCCGCCACCCACCATCAGCGGCACATGGATTTGCTCTCTCACCGCAGCAATGATTTCTTGTGAAACCACAGTCACAGCGCCACTTCCAGCATCAAGATATATACACCGTAAACCCAGTAGCACACCTGCAAGTGCCGTAGCGGCTGCTATCTCAGGCTTGTTACCAGGTATGGGCGTAGTCTGGCTCATATAAGACACCGACGTTGGTGTACCACCGTCTATCAAAACATATCCTGTAGGGATAACCTCCACCTTTGATGATGCTATTTGCATTGCGGCCTGTACATGTTGTCCGATCAAAAGATCCGGGTTCCGTCCGGATATAAGGGAAAGTAACAACAATGCATCCGCATCTTTTGTAAATTGATTTTGCGATCCAGGAAATAATACAATGGGTATGTCGACATTACTGCGGATCAGGTTCACACAAGCTTCAACATTGCCAACGGTAATCAAACTTCCCCCAACCAAAATGATATCGGGTGGATGTAGTATAACCGCCTTCAATAATTCCGATTGCTCGCTGAATTTATCAGGATCTATCAACACGGCTATCATCTTTCGACGGCCGACTGCTGATTCCCATTGAGTGAGCACTTTCACAGATTGAATATAATAGTGACTATAATATTTGCAGTTTCGCAAACTTCAGCAACAACTGCTTCTGGCCGGAGCTCGGAAAAAATATGGTGGCTTTCGTTTCGGGTGAATTTCCCTCAAGTGCAATGACTTTTCCTTTGCCAAACTTCTCGTGTTGAACCTCGGTTCCTACTTGCACAGCGGCGTATTCCTCAGGCATTGAAGGAGCAGAATTTGCCGGACTGAGTTTCCGAAACCCCTTGGGTGGTGATACAGGTGTAGACGGCAATTCAGGAGGTTTTTTTGAAGACACAAAACCCCGATTTCCTGCGCCGCTTCCCCAGCTCTCCCGGGCGTGGCCAAAATCAAAAGCAGGTTTTCTTTTCACCGGGGGTTCGGAGCGATCCAGGTACTTGGCATCGATTTCATCCAAAAACACAGAGGGTTCAGAGAATTGCAGATTGCCCCATTTGAATCTCGACTCGGCGTGGCTCATGGTGAGACGTGTCATGGCTCGAGTAACAGCCACATAAAAGAGTCGTCGTTCCTCCTCAACCTCTTCCCGGGTGGTACTCATTTGTGATGGGAACAGCCCCTCTTCCATACCTACGAGGTTGACGTATTTGAATTCTAAGCCCTTCGCAGCGTGAACCGTCATTAGAGATACTTTCCCATCATCATTATCATCCTCTGTGGTGGCATCCGTTAACAAGGCCACCTCTAAGAGGAAATCGGATAATTGATTCGATTTTTCATCCTCAGCATTCTGTTCAGTAAAAGACTTAATACCATTTAGCAACTCCTGAATATTCTCATAACGTGATACCCCTTCTGGCGTTCTGTCGGAATACAACTCCTTCATCAACGTGCTTTCCAAGGCGATCTTCTCGGCGAGTTCAGCAGCGTTCATCGTATCGAGATGAATTCGGAAAGATTTTATTAGCGTAGTAAACTCTGACAAGCGGTGACATGCTCCCGCGTTAAGTCCGCAAGACTGGGGCTGATTGAGCACATCCCAAAGTGAGAGACCACTCTCTGCTGCATACACCACCATTCTTGCTACTGAAGCATCGCCGATGCCTCGTTTGGGATAATTGATAATTCGCTTGAAAGCTTCCTCATCAGAGGGATTGCAAACAAAACGGAAATAGGCCAGGAGATCCTTTACTTCCTTTCGCTGATAGAAACTCATTCCTCCATAAATCCGATAAGGTATATTAAGTTTCCTCAGAGCTTCTTCCAGTGCACGGCTCTGGGCATTGGTACGATAAAGAATAGCGAACTCAGCGGGTGTTGCTCCATCACCACGAAGGGTTTGAAAAATCTGATTGGCCACAAACATACCTTCGTCATTATCGGTCAAACAGCGGTGCACATGAATTCTCTCACCCTTGGGATTGGCGGTCCAAACCGTCTTTTTTATGCGATCCTTATTATGCTCGATGATACTGTTCGCTGCTTCAACAATAATCTCTGTGCTGCGATAATTCTGCTCAAGTTTGTATAGAACAAAGTCGGGATAATCCTTTCTGAAATTGAGAATATTCTGAATGTTGGCACCTCGAAAAGCGTAGATACTTTGCGCATCATCTCCTACTACACAGACGTTTTGAAATACAGCGCCAAGTTGCTTGACGATCAAATACTGGGCAAAGTTGGTATCTTGATACTCGTCAACAAGAATGTATTGGAACATATACTGATAGCGATAGAGCACTTCGGGAAAATCGCGCAGCAGCACATTCGTCTTGAAGAGTAAGTCGTCGAAATCCATCGCCGAAGATTTGAATAATCGACGATTATAGGCCGAATATATTTCGCCCATCTTGGGACGGCCGGAGGAAGTATCATCAGCGCTTAATATCGCGTCGTTATGATAATCGGCTGGTGAAATCAGACTGTTTTTTAGGGTGGAGATGCGATGCTGCACGAGGCCGGGCTTGTACATTTTATCATCCAATCCCATCTCTTTTAAAATATCCTTAATCAGGTTCTTGGCGTCGGCTGTATCGTATATGGTAAAATTTCTGGGGTAGTTGATTTTCTCTGATTCGATGCGCAGAATCCGCGCGAAGATGGAGTGGAATGTGCCCATCCAGATGCTGCGCGCCTGCGATGCTCCTACAAGTGTCGCAATGCGGTCTTTCATTTCCTTGGCCGCCTTGTTTGTGAAGGTGAGTGAAAGGATGTGATGGGGCTCTATCCCAGAATGAATGAGATGTGCAATTCGGTAGGTAAGCACTCGCGTTTTTCCGGAGCCCGCGCCGGCAATAACCATCAGCGGACCATTGACGTGGGCAGCTGCCGCGGCCTGTGCCTCATTGAGTTCCATGGTGAGTCGCTGTCCAAAATCCATGTTGCCAAATTAGGTTCGAAATGCATTTTATTTTTCGCAACGTTATGAACATTCAGCATGGGGTTCAACAGTACAATTCCCACAACTGAGACACTGGATCCCTTCACCACCAAGGTCAAAACAATAAACAGCCCGTATGAGAATTTGTAGTCGTATGGAATTAATTCCTCTGTTTAGAGGGAAGCAGAAATACTGCGTTCAATGAAACGATAGCTATTGACATTACTACCAAAAAGCAAATATTCGGACTGTAAGCGGGGGTAAGGAAAGTCAATCCAATTACAAAAAGGGAAAATAAATACAATGCTATGGAGGTTTGCCTGTGGCTCAATCCCAGTGAAAGCAGTTTATGATGAATGTGATTCTTGTCGGCCGAGAAGGGTGATCTCCCCCTAACACTTCTCAAAATAAAAACGCGCAGGGTATCAATTAAGGGATAGGATAAAATTGCCATCGCCATCACTGGCTTTGGCACCGATGAGATCAGCGGGTGAATTCTTTTCGTGGGGAACTCAATCATTTTAACAGCCAGCACAAAGAGAATGACACCGATAATGAGTGAGCCAGAATCACCCATGAAAAGCTTTGCCGGTTGGAAGTTGTATATGAGAAATCCCAGGAGAGAACCTGCAAGTCCAACAGCCAACAAAGTCAACGGTTGATCCTCGGTCTTATAAAACCAAAACCCAAAGGTTAGGCTTGCAATAAATCCAATTCCAGCCGCTAATCCGTCAACACCATCAATAAGATTAATAGCATTTACAATAACTATATAAACAAACAGCGTCAATGTTAGACTCAACCAATAAGGCAATGAATCCACTTCGAACAGGCCCCAAAACTGTGTTATACGGATATCTGCTACATACACCAGTATAAATCCAATCAATAAATGCACCAACAATTTTTTGGATGGCGACACACCGATGATATCATCCTTCAAACCCAAGAAAAACAAAATGAACATGCAGGCAACAAGATATTTGAATTCATTCAGCGCTCCAATCGGATCATAATTCGCACCTAGCATCCAACCATCTTTGGAAGGAAACCAAAGTGAATAACCGATAATCGTACCTGCAAAAATCATAATGCCTCCGATGGTTGGAACAGACCGTCGATGCAGTTTCCTCTCCTCGGATGGCTCATCCACCAAATGCTTGAGCTTCGCCACTTTTATCAATGACGGTGTAGCAATCAGCACCAGAAAGAAGGCCGACAAAAAACAGCCGAGTAATTCTTGAATAACTTGGTTCACTTAAGTAAGGCTATGGCTATGCAAATCTATCAAAAATCGTTGTATCGACTTATTATAGACGTGCGCAATCCGAAATACAAGAGTCGAGTAAGCTGCGTAGTATCCTCTATCCAGTTATAATCAATGCGTTGCTGCCTGAATTGATAACCCGTAACGATTTCAAGTGAATTGACTGAATTGATGACAAAAGCAATTTCCGCAGAGGCGTTCAATAACCTACGCACGGGCGATGGTGCGAATGTTTGTATTGCGTTTTGAGGTAAACTCGTGAAGTCGGCACCAGCATCCATTTCCTGCTCCAAATAAGAAACATGGACTCTCCCTTGCCAGCGATTTCGGCGATACTCCCATCTCAAAATCCATTCATCTAAGGAAGCCCCGGCAGGATGTCCCAAGGGTTGTTGTGTGTGGCTGTATGACTGCAAAGGACTTTCAAAGGCGTATAAATAGGATGAACTATGATTCCATTCGAGCAAAAGATTCAAGCCCTTACAACGAGGATTGAAGACTCTGCAACCTAATTGCCAACCCATTCTTTCGGCGCTGATGTTGTCTAAAACCAGTTGACCATAAAGTAAAAAATTTCGTTGGAGAGATTGAGAGATATTCACTCCGGCCACACTGTTATTGATTGTGTCCTTTGCATACAGTAACGTGTTTACTCCCCATAACGGAATGTATGCTCCTACTTCAGGGCCTTGGGTTCCAGCACTGTCGTACATATTCCAAATTACACATTCAAAGAGCCCAAGTTCAGCACCGCGCCATGGCTTCACCGATAAATAATTTACACTTGCACCTTTACGCTTGAACAAAGACTCCGGCACCTCGCCTTTAGGCAATCTATCGAGCGTTTGCAACAAATGAAAGCCACTTGAATATTGCCACTTTCGATTGGGAGTAATCCATCTTGCCTGGATATAGGGAGTTGGAAAAATGGCGTCAGACCACAACATTGAACGATAGCCATTGCCAATGAATTGCCGCTCTGATCCTACTCTGAGTATGACTGCGTTCCATGGCTGGTACTGCAAACTACCCGACGAAACAGCGAAGTCATAGGCATCTACCTGAAAAGGTTTGACCCTGCCGAAGCCCTGATATACATCTGCTGAATCAATCCATTGCCTCTGCCATTCCGCTGGTCGCGTTTGCACTTCCACAAAATCAGTTTGAAAACTCACCTGTTTTCCCAATCTGCCTGTGCAACGCAACCCACGCCAGTTTGAAAATAAATTTCCATTTGCAGAAGTATCATGACTATCGAACATGAGTGACATGTCTAACAGAGGATCAAGCGTCACATAAACATCATCGCTTTCAAATTCCAGCAAATGCATTCCTGTTAGCCGACTTGTCACTCTACCCATACCCTTCTTGGTTTTTGCGCTTGATCCATTATGTAAAATCGAATAGCACGCAGTATCAAAAACCGGTTTCAATGAAGTATGAATACCCCATGAAGAGTCGGCATTGGCTTGCTCTAATATGGTATTATAGCCCGATTGGATGGGAAAAATCTGAGAAAACGCTTTTGAGAAATAAAGTGGAATGAGCAAGCAAAAGAGAAATGCTCTTCTCATTTTGCCCGCATAGTTTCACCGGTGAGAGAGAGGAACTCTTGGTAAACGGCCCTGATTCCATCCTTCAACTCAACGCGATGTTTCCATCCTAATGAATGAATTCGACTCACATCAAGCAACTTACGAGGTGTACCGTCGGGCTTGGACTTGTCCCAAAAAATCTCTCCCTTATGTCCCACTATTTCCTGAATGTTCAGCGCCAATTCCCGGATAGTAAGATCTACACCCGTGCCAACATTTACAAAATCCTTTCCATCATATTGCTGCATCAGGAAATAACAAGCATCCGCGAGATCATCTACATGAAGAAATTCACGCATAGGAGAACCGGTGCCCCACAACTGAACACGGCCATTTCCATTTTCCTTCGCTTCATGAAACTTACGAATCATTGCCGGCAGCACATGACTATTGTTTAAGTCGTAATTGTCATTAGGGCCATATAAATTCGTGGGCATCGCCGAAATGAAATTGCATCCATATTGATCACGAAATGCCTCGCACATTTTGATTCCCGCAATCTTGGCGATAGCGTATGGTTCATTCGTCGACTCAAGAGTGCCGGTCAACAAACTGTCTTCACGAAGAGGTTGCGGAGCAAGTTTCGGGTAGATACATGATGAGCCCAGGAACAATAGCTTTTTAACTTGAGATAAATGACTCTCGCGGATTACATTGCACTCTATCATGAGATTATCGTAGATAAAATCTCCTCGATAGACATTGTTGGCATGTATACCCCCCACTTTCGCGGCGCTGAGAAAAACGTATTCTGGCCTTTCCTGTTGAAAGAACCTTTGCACCGCTGATTGATTGCGAAGATCAAGTTCTGACGATTTGCGTGTGATCAAAACTTCATGGCCTTCCTCTTCCAGTTTTCTCATTATAGCACTGCCCACCATTCCACGGTGGCCTGCTATAAAAATGCGGGAAGACTTTTCCATGTGTGCGAAAGTAATAACTTGTAATTAAGTTCTAACATCCAAAGCATCGCGGAGACCATTGCCAATAAGCATAAACGACAGCACCAGGAGCATCATCAAAACACCAGGAGCAAACGCGAGATAGGCCAGATCGGTTGTAAGAAATGAGTAATGTTCCCGAATCATATTACCCCAGCTAGGTTGAGGAATTTGCGCTCCCAAACCCAAGAAACTGAGGCCGGCCTCCACCAAAATCGCAGATGCGAAATTCGACGCAGCAAGCACAATAACCGGTGAAATTATGTTGGGCAATACGTGCCATATTAAAATCCTAAAATCCGAATTTCCTACTGCCCTTGCCGCCTCAATGTATTCTTTCTCACGCACTGAAAGCACCTGACCACGAACAAGACGTGCAACATCCACCCACATGGTAAGACCCACAGCAATGAAAACAACTGCGAGTCCGGATCCCAATGAAAATGTAATTGCCATTACGAGTATTAGAGTTGGTATGGCCCACATCACATTGGTAAACCACATCAATACAGCGTCTACCCATCCACGGTAGTAACCCGCCATCAATCCAACGGTCAGTCCGATAAGCAAAGAAATGATTACAGCAATCATTCCCACCAGCATTGAGACAGAGGTGCCTGCCATCAAACGCGATAGCACATCACGTCCGTATTTATCAGTACCCAGTACAAAACACCGTGTGAATATGAAGTCCGATTCTGATTTTCCGTCGTTCCTGCAATGCAGTGCATCAAGCTCAATTCCGAGCGGAAACTTTTCATGCCACAAATCATCATAGGCGTTCAAGATGATTCTATCGCCTGACAATTGAATTGATCTTACCGGCACCTCTTCATACTCCAATGGTGCGCCACCATTCAACCAATGAGAAAAAAAATGACCCTTAGGTGTGTCCATTTTTTTAATGCGAATAAAATTCACCTCATTACCTGGCTTTAAGGTGCTAAGTGCCAAATGCTGATTGTTCGCGAACATTGTACTATCAGGCCTAATCCAGCATCCGCCAAGCATAACAAGAAATAAAAGCAATGCAAAAGCAGAACCTGCTACGGCCAGTTTATTTCGTTTGAATTTTTCAAATGCCGACTGCCTTGACATAATGGATTCTCATAAAGTGCAATGTTAACATCTACAGATCAATTGCTCGACCCTTCCAGGCAGGCTGAATGAAAATACTCAAGAATAAAATTACCATCTGAAAAAATGGATATAAGAGAGCAAAATACAAACTACTTAGCGGAGAGAAGGATTGTTTGAGTCTGCTTGCCACCCACCACTGTGAAATTATATCTATCATAATTTTCATGCCCATGAAAAGCAGAGCCGGTTTCAATGACAACTCAAATAACAATATGCTCAGAGGCAACAAATACAAGGAAAATTGCCAAATTCCTACCAAGGCACCTGTTATAAAAAAACGCGGCAGTTTCAATTTGTGAACTTTACGAATCCATCTGATGCGTTGATGCAAAAATGTATTCCAGTTTACCATCGGTTCGGTAGTTACCACAACCCCGGATGTAGCAATCAACTTTACTTTCTCAGCTTGTTGAAGCAAGAAAATATCGTCTCCACTGGCCACATCAAAATCGTCGCGACAACCATACGTCTTCATATAGAAGGATTTTCGGAATATCAAATTCGCACCACTGCACAAAACCGGACAACCCAGTGCAGATGTAACCGCGCTGAGGGTGAGCAGTTGTAAAGACTCAATATTCTGAAGTTGGCAGATCAAATTATCGCCGGCGCGCACAATGACAGGCAAGATGATTATATCTGTTGCTGGATATTGATTTATCAATGTCTGCGCACTTCCAAGCCATCCCACATCCATTGTACAATCAGCATCGGTAGTGAGAATAACATCGTATTGTGCCGCCAAAATACCAGTGTGAATAGCAGACTTCTTTCCCGGAACCCCATCCCTCTGCAAACATTTCCATCGATCATTTTTTGATACTGCCTCGGTAATTATCGCTACACCATCATCTTCACTTTCATCGTTGATCCAAATCACCTCAACATTCTCTGCAACGATTACTTGTCTTTCCAATGCATCAATGATTACAGGAAGATTGCGCGCCTCGTTGCGAAAGGGAATCAAGACGGTAATTCCGGATAACATTGACATAAATGGATTTTCGCGAAACTACGCAAGCGCATAGCAGTTAGAACACTTACCAGCAAGTGATGCTCATTTCACTCTTACGTTGAACGATGAACAAAAATCAAGGAGAAGAAAATTCCATTCCTCTGTCCCTTCACAACATTGCAATTCCGATGATGAAATTCAATAAAAGCATAATCAGAGCCAAGGGTAGAAAAATATTACAAATACGCTTCCACGGCTTGAGCGCCTGAGGCACCTCGTTTTTGTAGGACTGAAAAAACCTCATGAAAAACAACAATAGCATTGCAATCCCAATGCATTGTCCCAGACGATAATCTAGCCATAGATGAAGAATGATCTTACCCGCCAATAGAGCCAGAATAGCTATTCCAGTAATGGTATGAAGCGTATGCAGATTTGAAAAATCCATGCCCTACTCTACAGTCATCAACTCTTGAAATAAACGATTCTAAAAATCAACATTCAAAACAACATCCTTCAAGATTCCGATGCGAGCGTATTGAGGTATTTTAGAAGTTCATCCTTATGCTCCAGATACATTGCCGGAATGTTGAATTCGATAGAGTTAATCTCCATGGAGTTAACAAAAACACTTCTGCCTTTCACCTTTTTTGTATCGAGTATTAATGAATCACCATTGAGCCGGAAGCGGTCAATACCATAGTTCGTATTCATGACACTGCGAGTAAATGGGAGTACAATCTTACTGTTCTCAATACTCACCCCGCTGGATGTTAGAATCATACTAACCCTCTTGCCGTGATGGTTGATTCTCATGCGAATGAGAGAAGGAATCAGTATGGCACAAATCATTATTAAAGGGAAGAAATCATTTCGTGTTATTTCTTCTTCTAACCCCAAGCCGATCAGACCTATCACCATAAAAACAATAGCTAGAAATAATCTGCTTCGCGACATGAAATACGCCAGCGAAGAAGCATTGTGAATACCAATAACCTGACCCACCGCAGGAGGAATAAAATCTGATTTCATTGCTCCAAAGCTAACGTAAAGATCAAGGAAGCTTCCGCGCGACTGAATTATCTATTGAATACTGCACAAACGATGTCGAGGGCCCGTTGTATCTCCTCGCGGGTATTGTATCTGCCAAAAGAGAATCGAATGCTAGCACAATCAGCTTTCAATGCACCGATTGCAGCCAGCACATGTGATCCTTTCGAAGCGCCGCTGCTGCATGCGCTGCCGCCACTGCAAGCTATACCCTCGAGATCGAGAAGGAACAGCAACATATCAGAATGATGAGACGGTGGAAATGTGACGTTCAATACTGTATACAAACTATTGTCGTCGGCAGACTCTCCATTGAAAGTGATCCCGGGAATTCTCTCGATTAAACCGTCGCGCATCATTTGCTTCAGGCCCTGGATATGAGCGCGATGCTCAACCAACTCGGCATAGGCCAGTTCCAGGGCTCTTGCCATACCAACAATGGAATGCAAATTTTCGGTTCCTCCGCGAATACCGCGCTCCTGCCCCCCACCAGAAATCACGGAGTCACCTTTGATGCCATCACGGATATACATAAAGCCAACTCCCTTGGGGCCATGAAATTTATGGGCCGACGCATTGATGATATCTACCTGCAATTGCCCCATGTCAAAAGTGTAATGCCCCATGGTTTGCACGGTATCACTATGAAACACCGCGCCATATTTTTTACACAACTCACCTGCCTTCGGCAATGAGAGCAAATTTGCGATTTCATTATTCGCATGCATCAGCGAAACGAAAGCTCTGGGGCCCGACTGCAATAATTCCTCTAAGTGTTGCAGATTCACGACACCCGTATTGTCGACGTGCACCAATTGCAGGGGGATATGATGAGTCGCCTCATGCATTTCAGCGGTCTTAATCACTGCACTATGCTCTATGGCTGTAGTAATGATTCTTTCGCAACCACAGCCGGAGAGGGCAAACCGCATCGCCGTATTATCGGCCTCTGTGCCACCGCTGGTAAATACGATTTCAGAAGGCTTACAATGAATGAGCGCTGCAATCTTTCTGCGCGATTGTTCGAGCAGTGATTTCGACTTTCGGCCGAATGCGTGTGTACTGGAAGGATTGCCATAGTAGTTGCGCATCACATCGGTCACGGCATCCATTACCTCAGGAGCAATGGCTGTAGTGGCGGCATTATCGAGATAGATCGCAGGCCTCATACAGCAAGAATTTTTTTGACGGTATGCATCACTGATGTGGCGAGCGCTTGTGCATCCTCACATGTGCGATGTTCTGCGATTACGCGCACTATAGGTTCCGTATTGCTTTTCCGCAAATGCACCCAACCCTCAGCAAAATCGAGCTTTACACCATCGATGGTATTTACTTCGGCCTCTGGAAACTGTGCGATAACTTTCTCAAGTATCTCATCAATGGCCACTGACGGATCAAGTTCCAGTTTTTCCTTTACGATTTCATACTTCGGATACTGGTTGCGCAAGGCGGTCATCGACATCTTCTTTCTTGCCAAATGTGAGAGAAACAATGCTATGCCGGCAAGTGCATCACGACCGTAATGTGCATCCGGGAAAATCACCCCACCATTTCCCTCACCTCCAATGACAGCGTTTGTCTCCTTCATTTTTTTGACCACATTCACTTCACCCACTGCCGCCGCGCAGTATTGGCCTCCATGTTGCAAAGTAACATCCCGCAATGCGCGCGAGCTACTGAGGTTCGAAACTGTATTACCCTTGCGATTCGACAAGACATAATCTGCGACGGCTACGAGGGTATATTCTTCTCCAAAAGCACTGCCATCTTCACAAACCAGCGCGAGTCGATCCACATCGGGATCTACTGCAATGCCCAACGTGCAGTGCTTCGACGTTACGAGATTTCCGAGGTCTTTGAGATGCTCTGGCAATGGTTCTGGATTGTGTGCGAAGTTTCCGCTGGTATCACCGTGAACGATTTCAATATCATTCACTCCAAGAGCTTTGAGCAACGCAGGAACGTAGATAGATCCGGAAGAATTGACTGCATCGACGCCTACTTTGAAGCCCGCCTTTGCAATGGCTTCTTTATCGACCATTGGCAAAGACAAAATCAACTGGAGATGACGACCAAGAAAATCATACTCTTCAATTTTACCGAGTTGAAAGACATCTGAGTATACTACTTCATTCGAATCAGCAATGGCAAGCAACTCTTGTCCAAGCTCTGCCGAGATGAATTCTCCCTTTGAGTTCAGAAGTTTCAGCGCATTCCACTGCACCGGGTTATGACTTGCTGTAATAATGATACCACCATCTGCACTGAGATCTTTCACCGCCACCTCAACAGAAGGGGTAGTGCTCAAACCGAGATTGATAACGGAAGCACCCATTGCAGATAGTGTTTGGGACATGAGAGAAGACACCATTGCGCCGCTGATACGGGCATCGCGACCTACGACAATTTTTATTGAGGCCTTGCCCATTTCACGTTGCATGATGTGGCAGTAGGCCGATGTATATCGCACGATATCCATCGGTGTGAGAGCATCGCCCGCACGACCGCCGATAGTTCCCCGTATTCCGGAAATAGATTTTATCAGTGTCATAATTGTAAGTCGGTTCAAATGTATTGTATTGCGCCAATACCATAAGTCGGTGGATTACTTTCGTTGTTTTTCACAAACCCTCAAATGAATTTCCTGGCGCACATGTACTTGTCTTTTGGTGATAAGGAAATTCTCACCGGACAGTTCATTGCTGATGAGGTGAGAGGAAGCACATTTGAAGGTATTGCGATGCCGGTTGTTGAGGGAATTAGATTGCATCGTTTCATCGATGATTTTACCGATCACCATCCCGAGAACTCAAAACTCCGTGCGTTGATACGACCACACTTGAGCCTACTTTCTCCTGTAGCGATGGATGTTTGGTACGATCATTTGCTGGCGCGGGAATGGCCGCAATTTCATGATTTGCCGCTCCAGGATTTCATTTCGGAGTCGACCAGCGCCCTGCGTTCCATGTCAGATCATCTCCCCGAAAAATCTGCGCATCGTCTGCAGCTTATGATCAAGCACAATTGGCTCTTGAAGTATGCTACAACCGAGGGAATTCAAACCACATTCGAGATGATGGCCAAGCGTTATCCATTTGCCGCCAAGCTTTCCCTCGCCCCAAAAATTTGGTCCATGATGCAAAAAAATATCGAGGAATCCTTCTTTGCGTTCATCCCTGACTTAATTTCAGCCGCTGAAATGAAAATTGCCTGTCGTAAAACCGACGGGACAAAATGAATTTGTAGTGAGAAATCGTTTTTTTTATACGCTCTTGTTCCGAACTACCCTCATGCTCTCCCTAAGCTTGATTGCTATTGGGTTAACAGCAGGTAATATCGTTATTGAAGGTCGGTACCAAAAAAAGAACATTTTTGTGGTCAACGCCAATGCACCGGATGGTGTAGGATTTTGCATCTATCAAATCACCGTCAATAGCTTAGTAACCAGTGACGATGTAAATACGCAGGCATTTGAAATTGATTTATCGCTCTATAAATTCAAAGTAGGTGATCCCGTAACAGTGATTATCAAGCATAAAGACGGATGTGTTCCAAGAATACTAAATCCCGGAGCTTTAGAGCCATCACCATCGTTTGAATGTCAGCGCATTGAATGTTCCCGCACCGGAAATCTCACGTGGGAAACTATAAATGAGCAAGGAAAAATTGCATTCACGATTCAACAATATAAATGGAATAAGTGGGTATCTATCGGAGAGTTGATGGGCAACGGAACACCCAGCAAGAACAGTTACAATTTTCAGGTACAGCTCACCAGCGGTGCAAATCGTTTCAGGGTAGTTCAGAAAAGTTTCGATGGAGAATTGCGCAAGTCACAAAACTGTGATATCCAAAGCGATGTGGAACCTGTGGCTATGCGCTACGACAAAAAATCGAGGAAGATTTCCTTTACTGCTGAAACCAATTTTGAGTTGTACAATTCTTTTGGTCAAATCGTAAAGAGGGGTCGGGGCATAGAGGTTGATTGCCTGCCATTACCCAAAGGCGATTACTTCATCAGTTACGATTGCAAGACTGACAAAATCATCAGAAAATAATATTCTGCAATGAGTGCCCGGCTCAGCACAACCCCTATTCTTGCATGCTTATCAGTTCTGTTTTTCATTTCTTCCTGCAAGAAAAATAACGACAATTCGCTCAACATAGCAGGAAAAGTAGTGAGCGGGCAAACGGGATTGGCGCAGGAAGGAGTATACATTTCACTCGAGAAAAAATCAGTTCAAGGCAACACCTATTCAGCTGCCTTCACGACAGCGGCAACAGCCATAAGCGAAAGCTCTGGTGAATTTGAACTTTCCTTTCCGCGAGAGAATTTCTCTGATTTGCGCATAGCAGCATCCAAACCGGGATACCTTACCCGTTACTTCCCCATATCACCAACAGCTCTTTCCCCAGAAAACCCATTCATTACCATTTTAGACATATTCGAACGGTCAGAAGTTATAGTGCGAATAAGAAGTATGGCTCCCTTTGATCAAGGCGACAAGTTAAATTTCACGTTCATCAGAACTGACTTTGACTGTGCATGCTGCAAGAATGGCTGGCAGAGTTTTGACGCAACACAACTCGACACCTCATTGAATTGCTTGGTGTACGGCAATCGCTGGCTACAATACGAGGTTCAGATATACAACGCGGTGAATGATACCATCTATAGAGACAGCGTATTTTGTGCGACTTCATCAACCGGATTCATTGAATTAGAGTACTAGCCCGTTTAATTTTTAGTGATAGGAGCAACGTCATCCTCAGGCACACGGCGCGTTAAAACACCAGCAATAATTAGTAATATACCTCCAAGAGCCACGGCATACATCCGCTGACCTCCCAAAATATTTTCCATAATCCAACCAAAGAAAATTGAGGCAATGATTTCTGGTAAGACAATAAAGAAATTGAAAATCCCCATATAAATTCCAATCTTATCGGCAGGCAAGCATCCTGCAAGCATGCTATAGGGCATTGACAAAATACTCGCCCAGGCGATACCTACTGCGGTCATTACCAAAAAAAGAAATGGCGATTGATCTTCACCGTGGATAAATAGAATGCCAATCAAACCTATGCCTCCGATAGACAGGCACAATTGATGCGTGTACTTATTACCCATTTTTCTCGCGATTAGCGGCAGCAACATGGCCACAAGAAAGGTAGCAATATTCTGAACGGCGTATGTTAGACCAGCTAATTCAGTGCCTTGACCATAAAGGGCGCGTTGAACATCATCGCCTTTGGCCATTCCGCCAAAAACATCTACGCCCACAGCCGGAGTGTAATAAAACCACATAAGAAACAAACCCGGCCAGGTCAGAAATTGCACCAAAGCAAGACGCTTCATTTTCCTTGGCATGTGAGTGATGGCATAGGTAATTTCCTGGATACCAGCACCAAAACCTTTCCTGCGCTCTCTTGCCTTATCCCGGGCAGGGATTTCTTGTGGCGGATATTCCTTCGAAGTAAGTATGGTGTACAATACAAAAAGAAAAAATGCAGCGGCACCGATGTAAAAACTATACCTGACATTCATAGGTATGCCGTCTGAATCCGAATCCTTCATATCCATCCAATTGGTGAAAATCCATGGAAGTGCGCTGGCTATGGCAGAGCCTAAACCAATAAACAAGCTCTGCATACTGAAACCTTGCGTACGTTGCTCTTCGGGAAGTTTATCGGCCACAAAAGCACGGAAGGGCTCCATAGAAATATTGATGGAAGAATCAAGAATCCACAATAATCCTGCAGCCATCCATAGTTCACTGCATTGTGGCATAAGCACCAACGCTATTGAGCTCAAAACCGCACCTATGAAAAAATAAGGCCGACGTCGGCCAAAAGTTGGGTGCCAAGTGTGATCACTCATATAACCAACAATGGGCTGAACGATCAGGCCTGTAAGAGGTGCAGCAAGCCACAACATCGGAATATCCTCAGGTTTAGCATCCAGAAACTCGTAGATCGAACTCATATTGGCCATTTGCAGACCCCATCCGAACTGAATCCCCATAAATCCAAAACTCATATTCCAGACTTGCCAAAAACTCAATCTTGGTTTTTCCATTGTAATGTTAATGTGACGGCAATATATAGTAAGTGTAGTAACTACACACATACCGCTTTGAAAATGCCATGGATGAATTATCTCCACACTCAATATGTTTGTTGGGCTTGAGCAAATCAGATCCCGCATGATTGAATCTATAAGAGATCATTTGTTTTAGCTTCGCCCTATGGTATTGAAAATGCTCCGTGAGAGCCTTTCCTTCGCGGGTCACTCCTTGGTGCAAAATCGTTTGCGCACAATGCTCTCCCTTCTGGGTGTAACCATCGGTATATTCTCTATCATTTTCGTGCTCAGTGTGGTTGACAGTATGGAGGCAGAAATGAAAGCCAGTTTTGACATGATTGGATCCGACGTGATGTTCATCCAAAAGTGGCCAATGAGCCCTGAAGACGGCGCCGCACAATATGAATGGTGGAAGTATATGCAGCGCCGACCTCCCGCCTATCGCGATATGGTGCGACTTGAGAAGCGCATGGAGAATGCAAGTGCTCTCGCATTTTCCAACGGCTCTATGTGCAACGTTTTTCATGGCAACAGTTCATTTGAAAACGCCAACCTCTCTGGTGTCACCTATAACTACCGCGAGACAGTGGCCGTGCGCATTGGCACAGGCAGATATTTTACAAGAGAAGAATGTGAAGCAGGCAATAACATTTGTATGATTGGTCTGCCACTAAGCATCCAGTTATTCGGAACGGACAACCCCATTGGAAGGGAAATAAAAATTGACGGACTTGCAGCTACTGTAATTGGGGTGTTCGAAAAGGAAGGAACCTCTCTTTTTGGCGATGGCTTTGACTATACAGTTATGGTTCCATATCCCTTCTCCACACGACTTATCCCTGGCGACAATGAAGACACGCAGATTGTTGTTAAAGCTGCTGCCGGAGTGACCAACGAAGACATGCGAGGCGAAGTGATTCAAATTTTTCGTGAGGTGCGCGGAGTTAAACCACGGGAAGAAAAAGATTTTTCGATCATCGAAGCAGCTATGATCAATGAAATGGTGGATGGTATTATTGCCGTATTCAATATCGTTGGCGTGGTTATCGGCATCTTCGCTATCCTAGTGGGCGCTTTCAGTATAGCCAATATCATGTTCGTTTCCGTTTCAGAGCGAACCCACATCATTGGTATTCAAAAAGCACTTGGCGCGAAAAACTATTTTATTCTCGTGCAATTTCTGGCTGAATCAACCATGCTCTGCGTAATCGGAGGCGCGATTGGATTATTGGCTGTATGGCTGGTTTCAATAATCCTGACTGCACTGATCGACTTTCAATTCATCCTTCCCTTGGCCAGAATTTTTCTGGGAATCACCATATCGGTTGCCGTTGGTATTGTTGCAGGCATTATACCCGCCATGAAAGCTGCGTTCATGAATCCGGTGGATGCTATTCGCTCGAACTGATCCAGAGCAACGAGCTATCACCATAACTCAGAAACCGATAATCATTTCTCATTGCCTCATCATAAATACTTTTCCATTGATTTCCCGTGGCAGCAGCAACGAGCAAAATAAGAGTGCTGCCGGGCTGATGAAAATTGGTTATCAATCCGTCGCAGATTCGCATTCGATAGCCAGGTGCAATCATAAGTGAAGTTGACGCACTGAGCGTGTGTAAATCTCGCATCTTCATCCATTGTATCAGCGCACTCAACGCCTGATGCTTTGTAGGTTTTTCATAATCATCATAAGGTTCCCACTGACCAATGACATGGGCTTCATCCTGCGCCATACCGAGCCCAATTTTTCTTCCCAGCCAATACAAACTTTCAAGAGTGCGCATGGCTGTAGTTCCCACCGCTATGTTTCTTCCATCCGTCATACAACTTTCAATCGTTGCCAATGGAATAGAAAACGGCTCTGAATGCATATCGTGATCTTTCATTGTTTCCGACGTAACCGGTTTGAAAGTACCGGCCCCAACATGCAAACTCAATTCACGAATGGCAACACCCTCGTGGGGTAATTTCTGTAAGAGTTCGTCGTCAAAATGCAACGAAGCCGTAGGTGCCGCCACTGAACCTTCATAACGGGCAAATACCGTCTGATACCTTTCCCAATCACTCTCTACGGCATCACGCTTGAAATATGGGGGAAGAGGAATCTTACCAAACGCAGTAAGCACATCAGAAAAACTGATCAATCCATGCCAGATAAATTGTATTCTAAATCTGCCCTCTTCCCTGCCCACAATCTGTGCAGAGAGTTCCGCACCCTGATTGCGAATGTGAAGCGTCTCATCATCGCGCCATTTGCGAGCACCTCCTACCAAACAATACCAAATGCACTGGCCGTTGGAGACCATGCTTTGCTCAATACTAACACCTGCAGGTTCGAGACAAAAGACCTCGATGGCACCGCCATTTCGATTATGAAACAACAACCGCGCAGGAATAACCTTGGTATGATTGAGAAAAAGTGTATCTCCTGCCTGTAGCTCATCACTCAAACAGTAAAAGTGAGAATGGCGTATTTGACCTTTATTCCATACCAATAATTTCGAATCACTTCGCCTCTCCAATGGCCAAGCAGCAATGCGGCTTTCCGGCAGATCGTAGTGATAAAGCGCTGCTCTGATGTCCCTGGGATCCATAATAAAGGCAGCAAAAGAAATACAGTAATCCATATCGCACATAAGGTTTTCCCACTTTCGTGATTGTACTTTCACCGCGATGAAATCAACTACGACAAATACATGGACTCACTGAGTCAAATCGTGCTCGGCGCCGCAGTGGGAGAGATAACTTTCGGAAAGCGATTAGGCAACCGGGCAATTCTTTGGGGTGCAATTGCAGGCACCATACCCGATCTTGATGTGCTTGCCAATGTATTTGTGAAGGATGAACTTGCGAGATTGCATCTGCATCGCGGATGGACCCACTCTATGTGGATTCAGATTCCACTCTCGTGGATTTTCGCGCGGCTCACCTTTCGCATTGCAAAAGACAACGCCTCCATGCAACGATGGTGGCTTTTTTGGTACCTCGCATTTATCACTCACACATTACTCGATTGCTGCACTACCTATGGAACACAACTCATGGCGCCATTTAGTGACACGCTTGTGGGCTTCAATAATATCGCTGTGGTAGATCCATTCTGGACGCTGCCATTCATGATTTTATTGGTGATCGGCATGTTCTTTAACAAGAATCATCCGCAACGTAAAAAATGGGCCATTGCCGCGTGCAGTTGGGCCACCGTATATCTGTTATACACAGTGTTCAATAAATTCAACGTACATCAGCGAATGACAGATTCATTGCAGCAACAGCATATTAGCTACAACGAGCTCAGCACCTCACCTTCAATGTTCAACAACTGGCTTTGGGCGGGAATTGCCACAAGCGAGGATAGCATCTACGTCGCTGAGTATTCGGTGCTGCAGCATAATGATTGCTTGCAATGGCTGGGATTTCCCAGAAACAAGGATTTGCTCGAGCAATGCAATGACAAAGAAATGATATCGACCCTTGATTGGTTTGGTCAGGGAAAATCCTTTGCAATACCGGTAGATGGCGGCTTCGATTACTTCATTATCAAGTGGGGTCGAGCGAATATTTTAGAGACCGAACCCCATAAAGCGTTCATGTTTTACTGGGAGATCAGAAATGAAAATGGCGCCTGTGTGTCTCATCAAATTCAACCCCAGTGGGATCGTTCCGATTTGCGTGACGCATTGGGGAAATTTCAACAACGTATTCTCGAAGGTCCAACTTGTGAGTAACAAGAATAGGGTGGCTCTGAGTGCTTAATTTCGCGAGCACTGATTATTCCTATGAACGAGATTGCGAGTAAATACGATCCTAAAACCGTTGAAGATAAATGGTATGCATACTGGCTGGAGCATAAACTTTTCGAGAGCAAGCCCGACCACAGAGCGTCTTACACCATTGTAATTCCGCCACCTAACGTAACAGGTGTATTGCACATGGGGCATATGCTCAACAACACCATTCAGGATCTGCTGATTCGAAGAGCAAGGATGCGCGGGATGAACGCGCTCTGGGTTCCCGGCACAGATCACGCTTCCATCGCAACCGAAGCGAAAGTGGTACAGAAGCTCCGCAGCGAAGGCATCAAAAAATCGGATCTCAGCCGCGATGAATTTCTCAAACATGCATGGGAATGGACTCACAAACATGGTGGTATCATTCTCGAACAACTCAAAAAACTCGGTGCCAGCTGCGACTGGTCGCGCACACGCTTCACCATGGATGAGAAATACTATGACAGCGTTATCGATTGCTTCATTGATCTTCACAAAAAGGGAAAAATTTATCGCGGCTCACGAATGATCAACTGGGATCCAGCCGCACTTACCGCTTTGAGTGATGAAGAGGTGATATACAAAGAGGTTGCATCCAAGCTTTATCATGTTCGCTATCCCATCGAGGGCACAGATGATTTCATCACGATTGCTACCACCAGACCAGAGACGATACTGGGCGACACCGCAGTTTGTGTAAATCCAAATGATACAAGATACCAATCCATCGTCGGAAAATTCGTAACCATTCCGTTCGTCAATCGTCGTGTTCCGATCATTGCCGATGAATATGTTGATATGGAGTTTGGTACAGGATGCCTGAAGGTTACACCGGCTCACGATATCAATGACTATATGCTTGGTGAAAAATTCGGTCTCGAGATCATTGATTGCATGAACGACAACGGCACTATTAGCAGCGTAGGTGTCAATTATGCCGGACAAGATCGATTTGCAGTGAGAGAGAAAATTGCTGAAGATCTAAACAGCATTGGACTTCTCGTAAAAGTTGAAGACATCACCAACAAGGTTGGATTCAGTGAGCGAAGCAATGCAGTAGTAGAGCCGCGTATTTCTCTTCAATGGTTTTTATCTATGAAAGAGCTGAGCAAGCCCGCACTGGATCACGTGATGAACGACGACATCCGTTTCTTTCCGCCGAAGTTCAAAAACAGTTATCGCCATTGGATGGAAAATATCAAAGACTGGTGTATATCTCGCCAGCTTTGGTGGGGCCATCGCATTCCAGCGTACTATGCCCCAGATGGAAGTTTTGCGGTGGCAAAATCTCCGGAGGAAGCGCTAAAGGTTTTCACTGCAAAAGGAATATCCATTACCGCCGATCAAATCAAACAAGATGAAGATGTACTCGATACCTGGTTTTCATCATGGTTATGGCCCATCAGTGTTTTCGATGGCTTCTACAAGGAAGACGAAGTCAAATACTACTACCCTACTGCCGACCTTGTTACCGCTCCGGAGATTATGTTTTTCTGGGTGGCAAGAATGATTGTCGCTGGCTATGAATATCGCGGCAACCTGCCCTTCAAGAATGTTTACTACACCGGAATTGTGCGCGACAAACAAGGACGAAAAATGTCTAAGTCGCTGGGCAATTCACCGGATCCACTTGATCTGATTGCTCAATTCGGTGCCGATGGCGTTCGTGTGGGCATGTTGTTATGCTCCCCGGCGGGCAATGATTTGCTTTTCGATGAATCATTGTGCGAACAGGGCAGAAATTTCACCAACAAACTTTGGAATGCATTTCGACTCATCAAAGGATGGAGCGACCATTGCGACGCGTCTGCTGAAATAAGCAGCGCACAGCGAAATGCCGGTTTGTGGATGCGCACCAAAATGAATCAGGCATTGATGGATTTGAATGATGACTACGACAAATTCAGGATCAATGAGGCCCTTATGCGCACCTACAAGTTGGTGTGGGACGATTTCTGCGCTTGGTATCTCGAAATGATGAAGCCACCTTTTGGCAGCAAGCTCTCTAAATCCGCAGCGATGGAGGCCATTGCGATTCTGGAAGATCTGTTGAAGTTACTGCATCCATTCATGCCCTTTATTACCGAAGAAATTTGGCAGCACACACGTATGAGAACCCAAGCGGCGGAATCCATCTGTCTTACTGCATGGCCAGAAGTATCCGATATTGACAACTCATTGCTTTCTCAATTCGAAGAATTCAGTGAGTCGGTGATTGAGATTAGGAATATTCGCAAGAACCAACAGATCTCCATGAGAGAGTCTCTCTCCCTCATCGTTTCCGGTCCTCGCAATACCACTTTCGATGATAGTTTAAAACAACTTTGCGGACTATCAGAAATTATTTTTTCTGACGAGAAGCCCAGAGAGAGTTTCACATTCCGAGTAGGAACGGCAGATTATTTCATCCCCTTTACTGCGAGTGTAGACGTGGCCGGTGAGCTTCAAAAACTGCAGGCAGAGTTAGATTATCACTCCGGATTTCTGCTGAGCGTTGAGAAAAAATTGAGCAATGAAAAGTTCGTGAATAATGCCCCTGCCAACGTCTTAGAAATGGAACGAAAAAAACAGAGCGATGCTCAATCGAAAATTCAATCCATACAAGAGAAAATGGCGGCGTTGAAAAATTGATCTCTGTAAAACAAAAGAGAAAGGCCGCATAATTGCGGCCTTTTGATTTTTCAATGTTTCCGTCTTCCTATTACTCCACTATCATCTTCATTACTGAAGAGCCCGTCTCGGATGTGAGACGAACCATATAGATACCGGCGTTTAAATCAGAAGTATTGATACCGACCGTTTGCTTACCGGAAGTGAGATTATTCAACGGAATTGTTTTTACAATCCGACCATGACTATCTGAAATGTTTACGACAAATCCGCTTCCGCCTTTCGTATCAAACACGAGTGTCGCAGCATCTTCGCATGGATTTGGGTATACACCAAGAGAAGAAACAGAGGCATCATATTCCTTTACCGCAAGACTCGCGTTCATATTGATGTCATCGATATAGATGTTGTTAGGGTATTGACCAGCAGAAAACCTAAACTTCATACGGAACCCAGGTCCCAGTAGAGATGATGAAATAGTAAAAGATTCTTCAGACCAATCAGAACTGGAGTTAGGGATAAAGTAATTCGGATCGTTACCCGCGGTGACAAGGTCCAAACCATCTAAAGAAAGTCTCGGGGTAGCCGACCACGTTTCACCACAATCACCACTAACAAAAACCTCAAGTTTCTCAGTGACCTCTTCAATAGTTGGACTCGCTGTGGCGTATGCCCACTTAAACGTTACCTCTGCAGAATTACCAATAACGTCGGTAAAGTTGAAAGAGGGAGAGATTAGTTCATCAATATCATATCCGCCATCATCGATTACGGTGACATCCATATCATATGCATTGAGCATTGTGCTGTAGTCTGATTGATAGCCCGCCAAATCAGTGAATCCCCAGTTGGAAGAGTTAGAGTCGTAATTCCTGGGGGTCCAGAAACTCATGAAACGAGAGTAAGACTCAAAATTCTCTCTCAGCAGTAAATCGCTAAAGTCGGTCCATTGCGGAGCGACGTATATGCTTGTAGTCTTCGAGTTAGTAGTTGATCCCTGCTCGTTGCTCACCGTTAATGTTACTGTTTTGTAACCCGGACTGGAGAATGAGACCACAGGATTACGATCAGAGCTTGTGGACGGGCTGCCATCTGTAAATGTCCAGCTCCATGTATCTACAACACCGTTGGTTGAATTATCGAAGAAAGTAATATTTGAATTCTGGCATACCATAGGAGATTCCGGGGTGAAATCGGCCTGTGGAGCGCACACAAGCGGAGCGTCATCAGTTCCTGTAAGAGCTCTGTTTGTGTCCGTCCACAAATTATTCCTGCCCGAAAGTGTGGATGTTAAGGCAAGACGCATACGATCTTTCTGACGGTTGGTAAACATGTTACTGCAATAAGAATACTCCATGTAATTCTGAATATTCTCAATGGCTCCAAAGCTTCCCTCCAGATTAACGTCATCTACAGAGAAGAAACCATTGTTGTCCTCAGCGTTCCATGCGTAAATCCTAAAGGTTACGGGTTGTAAAAGATTAGAGAAAGTATTACCCAAAGTGAATTTTGGCAGCATCAATGATGCCTCTGAAGCACTTAATCCTTGCTGAGCATCTGTTTCGAAAAAAACCGTATTCTGACTGACCGCCGAAATCAAATCCAAAACCTGAATTGACGTTGCATCCACCGACAGATTTGTTGCAAAATTGTTTATCGAAGAACGCACGGAAAAAGTACGGGGCCCAGTTTCACTGCGTCCTGGACGAAAACTAATACCCGTCAGATTCATTCCGCTCCCGATTCTTGGAGTCACCGTGAACTCATAATACTTCTCCGTATTGATTTGTCCTGATAAATCGGTGAAAGAAGTAACATTATTAGGTGCACCCGAACCCCATCCCGAGTAGGCAAACAAGCTGTCGACTTCTGTGGTAATACCCACACCTACAGCTGTAAATTCTGAACCCGATAACCGAGGAAAGTCTTCACCGTCAATGGCCAAAGCGGGAGCCGGCGTGACATCCGTCAGGAAATTGCTGTTGGCGGTTGCCCCGGAGAAGTTGTATAGAAATGTAGAAATACTGTTTTGCGCGGCTGAACAGCTGAAATCATTCAAAGCACAACTGCTGTGACCAGCGGTTACGGGTGTATCGTCTACCCCATCTTCACCACATGCCACCTCAGGTTCATTGGTACTACCCCATAGGTGCGCAAGATCGAGAAAATGGCCAATTTCGTGGGTAAGCGCACGCGACCTACCTTCAGCTCCTGTGCCAATTCTACCGAGATAATCGTGTAAAATCAAAACACCGTCTGCCCTCGCCGATTCTTGATCAATAACTGAGCTTGGATATTGACTATAGCCTGCAGCCCCACTGTTGATTCTGGCAACTGTCCAGACATTGATATAACGCTCTCTAGGCCATTGATTCAGCTTGGATCCATTATCCCCTTGAAGGGTTTCAATTGTGCGTATACGCTCAATACCATTGGTGCAATTACCCAAAGGATCCTTGGTCGCCAACTTGAACTGAATTCGACAATTCGCAGCAATGGTATCGAAGCCATTAACGATATTAATAGTATCCGGATTCAGCTTGGCGTAATCGCGATTCAAGACCTCCACCGCGTCTAAAATCTGTGCATCCGAAATATTTTCAGAACCATCGAGATGAAGAATATGAAAAACGAGCGGAAGGGTAAAAACTGCCTCCAACTCACCGTCTCTATTGGTTTGAAGACTCATCATCTCGGCCCGCATCAATTCATTGTAGTGATCCTGTGCAGCCACTAAAAATGGGTTGCGTGCTCTGTTCCTATTGTTTTCGATATCAGTGCCACAACGATATTGGGCAAAAGAAGATAACGCTGTAAATAAGAACAATACGGGTATAAAATTCCTGATCATGTTTAGGTTATTTGATTTGAGCAAATATAAAGTGCGGGGGTATCAATCAAATCTATTCTTCGAAATTCTCCTATGGGCGAGATTTTATAAAAATTAATTACTAAGTTTCCGTCGTGAATCCATCACGGAGAATACTGCTAGTTATCATCGCATGCGCCGCCCTGATTCAAATGGGCGGCAGCTGGTCCATATCATTTCTGCTGCGCCGGATGCACAAAACTGAGATGCATGCAAGAATCCGCAACGGAGCAAAGGGTGTCTTAATTCGCTTATCCGAGCAAGAGTTTCAAGACACCAAAATAGAAGGTGACGAAATTCAGATTGGCGATCAATTTTACGACATCATCAAGGTCACGCGCAACGGCAACCAATTGCAAATTGAGGCATTGCATGACTCGAAAGAAAATATACTCAAGGATATTCAAAACACGGGGCGAGGAAAGAATATGTTATTACACATTGCGAAAATTTTCACTCCACTCTATCATCCTGAACCCACTTTAAACTTGAATTTTCAAGGATTTGACTCTCATATAAAACATTGCGAAATGTTGTCAGGGCATTCCTCCCAATATCACCCACAAGACACAGTGGCACCTCCGGATGATATCTTATGAACTGCGCAGCGCGCTGAAGAAATAAGTATAATCTATCATCCAATAAAACATGAAAAAAATAATCACAGGAGCTGTGTGTGCGCTCCTATCCATATTTTCCAACGCACAAACCCAAGGGATTCAAGACACATCCTACTTCGAAGAGGTTGTAGTTAGCGCTACACGAGACGGCGAAAAACGCAAGAATATCGGTCAACAAATTCTTACGCTTGATAAAACTTTTATAGAGAATTCTCAATCACAATCAATGGCGGATGTGCTATCCAACAGCGGTGAAGTTTTCGTTCAGAAAAGTCAGCAAGGCGGAGGAAGTCCGGTTATCCGAGGTTTCGAAGCGAGTAGAATTTTACTTGCTGTAGATGGCGTTCGTATGAACAACCTCATTTACCGAGGAGGACACTTACAAAATATCATCACTGTTGATCCTTACTGCCTCGAACGTGCAGAAGTACTGTTTGGTCCAGCTTCCGTAATGTTTGGAAGCGATGCGCTAGGCGGGGTGGTGCACATGATGACCAAACGCCCGGAATTCGCAATAGACGGAGTTAGAAAAGTCAGTGGATCTTCCTTCACCAGATATTCTAATGTCAACAATGAGTCGACATCCGGAATTACCATCAACATTGGCGGCAGCAAAATAGCATCGCTCACCTCATTTACCTACTCGACATTTGGTGACTTACGTAGTGGTACCACGCAAAACCCGTTTGCGGGATTTATGTATGGCGAAAGAAATTATTACATAGACCGATTCAACGGCAAAGACAGCGTTGTGAAAAATGCAGATCGCTTCATGCAAGTTTCTTCAGGTTATCGTCAGTACAATTTGCTTCAGAAACTCAGCCTGAAATCAGGCCTATACACCACCCACACGTTGAATCTGCAATTCAGTAATTCATCAGACGTGCCGAGATATGATCGTCTCACTGACGAAAGCGAAGGAGCTCTCAAATACGCTGATTGGTATTATGGCCCTCAACTGCGCGGGCTTGCGGCATACGAAATAAGCAGCAACAATGATAACCGTTACATTCAGCGTTTCCAGTTGAGAGCACATGCGCAAAAGATTCAGGAAAGCCGCTATCAACGAAGATTTCAGAGCGATGCTTTGCAAAAGCGCATCGAAGATGTTTTCGCGGGAGGTCTTAATATCGACGCCCGTCGCAATGCCGGTCGCCATGAATTACGTTTTGGGGCCGAGGCGATTTATAACACCCTCACCAGTACAGCTCAGCAGAAGGACATAGTAACCGGAGTAACATCTGCACTAGACACTAGATATCCCGGTGGTGCGAATTATACAATGAATGCCGCAGCATACCTGCTACATATATGGAAAATCAGGGAAGACCTCACAATCAGTCTCGGGGGAAGGGGCGGTTATTCAATGCTGCATTCAACAATTACAGATACCACATTCTTTCCATTCCCCTTCCAAAAAATTGATCAGAAAACCCCAGTGTATTCTGGAAGCTTCAGCATTGTTCATCTCGCTTCCGACGATCTGAAACTCTCATGGACAGTATCTACCGGTTACAGGGTACCTAACATTGATGACCTAGCGAAAATTTTCGAGTCAGCACCGGGTCAGCTCATCGTGCCCAATCCGAATCTTAAGCCAGAAACTACAGTGGGCTCTGAATGGTCTATCAACAAAGCATTTTCAAATAATTCATACTGGGAGTTTTGTGCCTACATGACAGAATACAAAAACGCCTTACAGACCATGCCTTACACGTTCGGAGGTCGAGACAGTGTGGAATATAACGGAGTGAACAGCGCCGTTTTTGCACAACAAAATCAAGGCAAATCTTTAATTTATGGTGCCAGTATAAAAACAGAGGCCGCACTAGGTGAGAGAATGAGAATCCTTGCATCACTTCAATACACTTACGGACGTGTAACCAGCGACACGGTGCAAGTACCGTTGGATCATATCCCGCCTGTGCTTGCGAGGGTTCAGTTGACCTATCAACACCGCAGATTCGGCAGTGATTTTTACAGCCTGTTCAATGGTGCAAAAAAGATCAAAGACTACTCTCCGAGTGGTGAAGACAACCTTGCCTATGCAACGCCAGTGGGCATGCCCGCATGGATGACTTTGAATTGGCGAGTGCGTTATACGATCGCAGAGAAGCTACAAATCTCTGTGGGAATTGAAAATATTCTCGACACACAGTACAGAACCTTTGCAAGCGGTATCAACGCGCCAGGAAGGAACTTTTACACATCGATTCGCTACAACTTCTAAACACCTTGTTGGCTTAACAGTTAATTAAATTTGCGTTGCTCTATTTGTTAGTTAGAAGCAACACATGAAAGACAAGGCGCAATTCATCAATAGAGAACTCTCCTGGCTCGATTTCAACGAGAGTATTTTAAAAGAAGCAAAAAATGCCGGGGTACCTCTGATCGAAAGAATGAGGTTCCTCGGCATTTATTCAAATAATCTGGATGAGTTCTATAAAGTTCGGGTTGCATCCCTTCGCAGGGCCGCAAGATTCAATAAAAAAAAACCTGATGAAATGGGTTTTCGTGCAGAAGAAACCATGGTAGAAATTGAAAAGAAAGTAGTGCGCCTGCAGGAAGAATTTGAGTCAGCCTTTTCAGCCATTATCAAAGAACTTCAATCGAAGAAAATTTTTGTAATCAACAACAAAGAGGTTAAGGCAGAGCACAAATCATTTTTACATCAGTTCTTTCTGACCGAGATCAAGCCTTTTCTTGTTCCCGTAATCTTAGAAGAGCGTTTGCCATTTCCGCAACTTGATGATGCCGGACTATACTTAGCTGTTCAATGGAAATCGGCCGCCGAGGCAAAAAAAAATCGATATGCACTTATTGAGATTACCCATCGCCTGAATCGCTTCGTTTCGCTGCCTGAAGTGCAAGGCAAGAATTACGTCATGTTCATTGAAGACGTGATTCGTTATTTCCTACATGAATTGTTCTTCCCATCGGAAGCCAGTGAAATAAAAGCCTTCGCGATTCGCTCAACACGCGATGCCGAGCTGGATATTGATGATGACGTATCGCAGAGTTTCATTGAAAAGATGACCAAGAGTCTGGCCCAACGGAAAAAAGGACAATACGTTCGACTCAATTACGATGCAGACATCCCCAAAGATTTCTTGCAATTCATTGTTCGCAAAATGAATATCAGAGATGAAACGAATATCACAGCTGGTGGTCGTTATCATCGACGTAGAGACTACATGAATTTCCCGGATTTTGGCAAGAGAGATTTGCGCTATCCCAACCTTCCGCCACTGCATCATAATCGCCTTCTAAGTGCCAATGGCTTATTGGATACAATCGCACAAAAGGATATATTGTTGCAATTTCCCTATCACAGTTTTCATAACGTCATTGATTTGCTGAGAGAGGCGGCTCTGGATGCTAACGTAAGAACAATCAGAATCACATTGTACCGAGTTGCCGAATATTCGCAAATCATCAATGCGTTGATTCAGGCCGCACAAAATGGAAAAAGAGTGATGGCCGTTGTTGAATTACAGGCGCGATTTGATGAAAAACATAACATAGAAATTACGAATGCGCTCGTGCGAGCAGGAGTGCGTGTAATACCGGGAGTTCCTGCATTAAAGGTGCATTGTAAACTCATTCATATCAGTAGAAAAGAGGGGAACACCACCGTGCGATACAATTACATCGGCACGGGAAATTTTCATGAGCAAACGGCAAGAGTTTACAGTGATCTTGGATTGCTCACCGCCGACAATGAAATCGGCATAGAGGTTCGAAAAGTATTTGATCTTTTTGCCAATAATTTCAATCGTGCAACGCACCGCCATCTCATTCTATCGCCATTCAGTACGAGAAGAAAATTCAACGAACTCATTCAATTCGAGATTGAAAACGCAGAAAAAGGTATACCGGCATGGATCATTCTGAAGATGAATAATTTGGTAGATGCTGGCATGATACGCAAATTGTATGAGGCGAGTGAAGCCGGTGTAAAAATCAAATTGATCATACGCGGGGTATGCTCGCTGATTGCGGGAAAAAAGGGCCTTAGTGAAAACATTGAAGTGGTTAGAGTGGTTGGCAGATATCTTGAGCACAGCCGTGTATTTGTTTTTGCCCACGGGGGCGAGGCACGTTACTACCTTTCAAGTGCCGACTGGATGACGCGAAATATCGAGCATCGAATAGAAGTCAGTGTACCTGTATACGATTCTGATTTGCAGCGAGAAATAAAACGTATGCTTGACCTGCAACTTGCATATCCGAATTCAGCTCGACTTAAAGGTCAACACCCTCAAATGGCACAGCGCAGTTGTTTGGATGTAAGTCCTGTTAAATCCGTAAGGAAAAAGAAATGATTATAGCAGCAATAGACATAGGTTCAAATGCAATAAGACTGCTGATCAATGACATTCATGAAGCCGATGGCAAGATGAATACTGAAAAAATATCTCTTACCAGAGTACCCATTCGTTTGGGCGAGGATGTTTTTCTGAAAGGGCGTATCAGTAGAGAAAAAATGCTTCAGTTATCCAATGCTATGAAAGCATTCTGGTACCTGATGGATGTGCACAAAGTTGAATACTTCAGAGCATGTGCAACCTCGGCGATGAGAGAAGCTAAAAACCGCAAGGAAATAATTCACACTATCGCTGAAAAATCCAATATCAAAATTGATATTCTCAGCGGGGATGAGGAGGCAGAGCTCATTTTCAAAAACTACGATCAGACAACTATTTCCTCAAATGCGCACTATACATACATTGATGTAGGTGGTGGCAGCACAGAAATCAGCTTCATTTTTCCCGATGGAAGCAGCGTCCGAAAATCATTCAACCTCGGAACAGTTAGAAGCCTGCATTTGGGACAAGACCCTCAGGAATGGCGTCGTGCCGAGAAATGGATGCTTGCAAATAAGCCCAAAGGGGTGAAGCTTATGGGCATTGGAACGGGAGGAAACATCAATACAGTTTTCAAAATCCTCGGCAAAAAACCACATGATAAAATTTCATTGTCTGAAATTAGAGTTCTAAAAAATCAATTGGAAAAACTCGATTATCATGAGCGTATGTCGAAGTACAAACTCAAACCAGATCGTGCCGATGTAATTATACCCGCCTGTCAAATCTATTACCGCCTCATGAAAACGGCAAGCATCAGAGATTTGAAGGTTCCAAAAATCGGACTTCCCGATGGTATCATTAAGCAAATCTTCGAAGAGATTCATCCGCAACCTATCGCCACAACAAGCCAGAACAAGAAATCATAGAGTATTATCCTAAATTCGCTCAACTATGAAAAATCTGATATCGAAAATTCTAACCGCGCTTATTCTAACTCTCTTAATTCGCGAAAAAATAAGTGCGCAAGTAGTGCCCGATTGCGGATCATTTCTTCAAAATGGAACCTTATACCAGGGCCTCCTAGCGAGTGGGGTAACGGCCACTGTGGCATACTCGTCGGGTCAACAACAACCATATGCAACGCAAACTTATCTATCATACAGCGTTACCGGACTTTCTGCGCAACTTAACGCCGGCAGCTTCGCCGAGGATACCGGCGTATTAGTATTTACAATAAATGGAACACCTAACTCCATTGGAAATGCCATCTTCAATATCTACATTGGCGACAGTCTCTGCCTATTGACATTGAATGTTATTCCGGCTCCTACACTTGCCTTTGTCTCTGAATTACTTTGTAATCAAGTTACGACCACCGGAACCCTCACCAATGGTGTTGCGACGACCAATGCCTCATTCACAATACCCTACAATGGTGGTAATGGTGGGATATACGGACAATATTCTGTTACTTCTACCGGTGTTAGTGGACTTTCTGCTACCATTTCTCAGGGCAATATCCTGAATGGTTCAGGAGCAATAACCTTTACCATCACGGGGACCCCACAGGCTGCAGGTACGGCATTTTTCAATATCATTTTCGGTACTCAAAACTGTCTTATTTCAAGAACAGTCATCTCGCCACCAGCATCTATTACCAGCTTAAATTGTGACAATCGAATAGACAACGGTATACTTATAACCAATACTGCTACCAGCGGTGTGAGTACAATTATTCCATACACAGGAGGGAATCAAGGTACGTACTCGAGCATCAGCGTTAATTCCACCGGAATAACAGGTCTTACAGCCAATCTTGCTTCGGGAGTGCTCCTAAACGGTCAGGGAAATCTAACCGTAAATATTACAGGCACTCCGAGCGCTGCCGGCATTGCAATATTCGAACTAAACTTCGCTGGCCAAACGTGCACATTCACCCGAAATGTCAATGCGCCAAGCGGCAATTTAGGCTCATTAGATTGCTCCTCCGCTGATAGCGTAATCGTTAGTTGGGACTTTAATGACGGTATACCTCAAAACTGGACACAAAATGTAATAAGCGGCAATAACCTTGCTCAGTGGGAATATCGCGGCCCCACAACATCACCCGGAATTTATGTGGGTGCTCGCGGCAATTGTGCTGCGATAGCCCAACCCATAAGTTCCAACACTCAAGAAAATGGGTTCATTCTATTTGATGCAAACTATTGGGATGCCGTAGCGGGCAATTGCGGGAGCTTTTCGACAGGACTGGATCCCGTGCCAACCGAAGGATTCTTGGCCGAACTCATAACGAATCCGATTGATCTCAACAACGAGAATAATTTGATGATTAGTTTTAATCAACAGTACAGGTTGCTCGGACCGAATAATACATTCAATTTTCAGACTTCTATTAATGTTCTCATCTCTACGGATGGCATTAATTGGACACCTGTATATGCACAATCCGGAAACACCCAAAGTAGTAATGTGATTAATACGGCTGTGAATATTTCTAACTTCATCACCGGAGTTAATTCATTGCAAATAAAATTTCAGTTTAAAGGAAGTTACTTCTGGTGGGTTATTGATGATGTCTGTCTTTTCCGTCCCAACGCCAACGATGTATCCATTTCCGAAACATCCTTTTTACCAACACCGTCGGTGTTTACCAGCCCCAATCATATAAGTGAATACACTCAGTATCCGCTAAGTATGCC
This sequence comes from uncultured Comamonadaceae bacterium, assembly GCA_964555295.1. Lineage (GTDB taxonomy): Bacteria > Bacteroidota > Bacteroidia > Flavobacteriales_D > Sanyastnellaceae > CAZKRL01. Next base: position 181,366 of record CAZKRL010000001.1, read on the forward strand.
GCCGCTACTGCGCTACAAAGCCAAAGCCACCAATAACGGATTCAACTCACAGAACAATATAAAACTAAGAGGTATAGTAAAGCGAGACAATGTTCAAGTGAGCAATACGCTGTCAAGCTTGAGTACCAACCTTGGCTCCCTGCAAAATGGGCAAATACAATTCAGCAATAATTATAGTCCGCCTAATTCATCCCCGGCCTCATTTGAAGTAGTATATAAGTTGGAACAAACAGAGGTAGATGCTGTGCCTGAGAATAATAGCGACACAACTACATTTTTGATGACCAATAATATTCTCGCCAAGGATTTCGGAGCGGCCGAAGAACCTTTTGATCAGGGAAGTGACAATAACAATATTCTGAGACGTGATGGTAATTACTTCACTGTTTCAAGTGTGGGCAATTATTGTCATGGACTTAAAGTTGCATTTGACGAGACAACCGCGCCCAATACATTGGTCCGTGCAAAAATCGCACAGTTATTTTATAATTCAGAAGACGAGTCCATTACACTCGGCTCCACACTCGCAACCTCAAGTCCACTGGCCGTTAATGCAGCATACATCAATTTTACAGGTGAAGCAAATCTGGCCACGATATTATTCCCTAACCCGCTGGCTCTGAGTAATGGCTCCACCTATTTTGTATCTGTCGAGGAGGTTACCGCCCAGTCAGAATTTGGCGTCGCAAGAAGTGGCATAAGTAAAAACTATACATCTACAAGTTCTTACGAAAATTACTTTTTAGAAATACTCCCTTATGATACAATTACTGCGGATATAGATACAACAATTTCGATATATGACACACTCATTGTCAATGGTGTTGAGCAAATAGTTGAAACACAAATAGATACTATTCTTACAATAGAAACCATTCTCTATGACACCACAACAGTAATCCAATTGGATGAAAGAATCAGCAACAAATCATTTATGATTCGTATGTTGATGGGATATAGCACAGCACCGTTTGGTTGCACCGATGCAACCGCTGCGAATTACTTACCAGCGGCGGTTAATAATGACAATTCATGCTACTATTCGCCGGGTTGTACACTTGAAGCCGCCAATAATTTCGATCCAGCTGCAGACTATGATAATGGCAGCTGTCTGATAGCCGGCTGTTTAGATCCGCAGGCAGATAATTATCTTTCTTATGCTAATCTGCCGGATACTTGTGTATATCCACCTGAGGGATGCACTGAACCATTGGCTGCAAACTATGACCCGCTGGCCGTGAATGATGATGGCAGTTGTGTGATATTGGGATGCACAGATAACACCGCTGCAAATTATGTAGACCAAGCAAACACCGACGATGGCTCGTGTCTATTCAGAGGTTGCTTAGACAGCTTGGCATGTAACTACGACAACACCTTCGACCTGAACGGAAATTGTGTATATCCAGGTTGTACAGATGCTGCTGCATGTAACTTCAATTCTTTGGCAGGATGTGACGATGGCTCCTGCTGTTTTGGCAGTTGCAATCATTTGGAGATTTTATATTCATCACAAGTTCAGTTACAATGGGGCATGTTATTGAATGGCGAAGTAATTCTCACTGGAATCGGTCAAACCAATTCATTCGTCTGTAACCCAAGTGCCTGTAATTACGAGATTACTCTTGAACAAGAGGAAATTACCACAAACGATATTCAAATAACCCTCACGAATCAGAGTGGCAACATCCAAAAACTGTTTAACCTTACACTCGCCACAGCTGATACAACACTTCAGTTCGGGCTTGGTCCGGTCATTTTCGGATGTAATGATCCCATGGCCACGAATTACAACACAACGGCAACATGCAACGATGGAACCTGCATTACCTACGGATGTACAAATACGACAGGAGTGAATTTTCTTCCTAACGCTACTTTCGATGATGGAAGCTGCTACTTTGCCGGTTGCACGGATGTGCTCGCCAGCAATTTCTCCGACACTGTATTAATCGACAATGGCACCTGCTTGTATCCCGGCTGTAACGACCCACTTGCTCTCAACTTTGATGAAGAATTCAACATCAATGACGGCAGTTGCATTTATCCCGTATTCGGATGTACCAATCCTACGGCTGTCAATTTTAATTCAGAAGCCGACTTAAATGATGGCTCATGTGTTATTGTTGGCTGCACTAATGCGCTTGCACTCAATTTCAATCCAGAAGCCAATTCCGATGATGGCAATTGCCTCATCCCTGGTTGCACCGATAGCATTGCAGTGAATTATTTACCAGATGCAAATCTTAATGACGGAAGTTGCGATTATTCAGCAGGTTGCACAAACCCCTCAGCAATAAACTTCAATGCCAATGCCCTTGTAGATGACGGTAGTTGTCAGATTTTAGGTTGCACCCATCCATCAGCTTCAAATTTCAACCCTTCGGCGAACATTGACAACGGATCATGCCAATTTTTACCAAGCGGCTGTACGGATTCAACCGCATTCAATTTCGATCCATTAGCCATTGTAGATAACGGAAGCTGTGATTACTTGGGATGCTCAGATATCAACGCATGTAATTACAATCCTTTGGCCTTAAATACCTCCAACTGTATTCAACCCGGTGATCCTTGTGATGATAATAGCCAAACGACCTCCAATGATATTGTTGGTGTGGATTGTATTTGTGTCGGACAAACCAGTTCAATATTCGGCTGTACGGTTTTGAACGCGTTGAATTATAATCCCAACGCACAAATCGACGATGGATCGTGTATAATTCAGGCCCCCGGACTTATCCCATTCTCATCTGTGGGATGTTCTCCCTTCAATACATCGGTAACAACCAATTCAAATACTCTCAATAATGTCGAATGCATCTGGTTGCTGAATGACGTTGCCATAGACTCGACTTGCGATAACCTTACATTAGAAAATCTAGAAGCTGGTTCATATACAATCACACTTCAAATTGGACTTGTTAATCCGTGGACCGGCATCGAAGGTTTTGTCAATTCAAACACAACGATAGTAGTTGAAGACGGGGCCGCTCTTCCGAATACCATTATTAACTCAAATCAACACACCATCGTCTGCACCAATTGTGAAAATCAAATCCAGTGGTTATCAGAAGGAGAGGTTGTAGGATTAGGATCAACGTTTTCATATTTCTCCGATTCATTATTACAGAATGGTCATTACGGATTGATACACACTTCCAGCAATGGATGTATGTCAGATACTGCCGAGATCATAATCGCACAGGCAGACCTTACCAGCAATATTTCATCAGGTTGCGAGCCGTTAATTGTCAATCTTAACAGCCCTATAGAAATTCTAGATGGAATGACATGCTCTCTGAGCCAAAATGGTTCGATTCTGCTGGAAAACTATTCGGGTGAATATGAGGTCATTTTGAATTCTGGCGGCGATTATAACTTCACACAGACTTGCACATACCTTGATGGCGTATCACTATCCAGCATTGATGTAACAGTAACCGAGGCCAATACACCTGAGCTCATCAACAATGTAAATCTCGGTATTGTGGAATGCACTAATGCAAGTTTATTTGATTCTCTGTCATGGACTATCGATGGAGCGTTTGCAGGTAATGGAATCTCCTATCCGAATACTGGTGTTATTTATTCCTGTGCAGGATTTGGACCCAACGATTGTATGAGTCAGAGCACAATTAATATCTCCGAGTTATCCGCAATGGATCAGAATGACCTTTCTGTAAGTCTCCAAATATTCCCGAATCCGACAGCTGGGATGATACAAATCCAAACAGATCAAACTCTATTGTCTCTTGCAGCCATTGACCAGAGCGGCCGATTAGTTGCAAGGTCTGCGAATCAGCTCACACTGGATCTTGGACAACTGGTAGACGGGTTGTACATCATTAGAATTGAGACCATGTACAACATTTCTTATCAAAGAGTAGAGCTCATACATCAGAGATAATGGCTGTTAAAGTTTCGTTAAGCCAAAACAAGTTCCATAATTGCGAGACATACATTTGAAGCACAACAAATAACTCAAAAAAATGAAAAAGTTTATTTTATCTCTCGCCCTGACGGCACTCTTCACCAACGTTATAATCGCTCAGGCTGCGACAGGTCCTGCTATCGCTGTTGACAAAGATGTTCATGACTACGGTGATGTACCATATGGTGGTGATGGAACCTGCGAATTCAAAGTAACCAATACTGGCACAGAGCCTCTTATTATGAGCAAGTGCAAAGGTTCTTGTGGTTGTACTGTACCGAAATGCGACACCAATCCGATTGCCCCGGGTGAAACGTCCATCATTACAGTAAAATATGACACTAAACGTACTGGAGCAATTTCAAAATCTGTTACTATCAATAGTAACGCTGTTAATGAGCCGACCAAAGTGGTGAGGATTAAGGGTAATGTAGGTCCAGACCCGAATGCAGCTCCAACAGGGGCGCCGGAAAAAACTCCAGCCGGAGCGCCTAACAATCATTAATTCTAATTTAATCTTGATTTGAAAAATGAAAAACATTGCTATAACCCTTGTGTTGAGCTTAATGAGTCTCGGCCTGATAGCTCAAACCGAATTGGTTACCGGGCCAGCAATTTCGATTGACAAGGATGTTCATGATTACGGAGACATCGCCTTCGATGCAGACGGTGGATGCGAGTTCAAAGTAACCAATAGCGGAACAGAACCATTGGTGCTCTCCAACTGTCAGGGATCATGTGGCTGCACAGTTCCAAAATGCGACCCAACTCCTATTGCTCCTGGTGGCACATCTATCATCAGTGTAAAATATGACACCAAGCGACCCGGTCCATTCACCAAGTCCGTTACCATAAATTCCAACGCGGTTAATGCTCCGGTTAAAGTTGTTACTATTAAGGGCAATGTTGGTTCAGACCCCAATTTAGCTCCAACTGGAGCACCTGTTAAGGCTCCTACAGGAGCGCCCGAAAAGCACTAATCAGCGCTATTGCATAGAATCAAAGGAAACAGCAATGTTTCCTTTTTTATTTATAGGAATCAGTCAAAAACTCCCCTTTAATACATTCAACATTCATGGCAATTCAGCACCAAAAAGTCATGCTTGGCTTAAAGCTACCCACCGATCCCAGATGGATTGAACTCGTTGAAAAAGATTTACAAGAGATCCTTACCGATCATGCATACTGCGAACAAAAAGCAGCAAGTAATGCTATCAGCATAATTGTAAAATTTCCGGAGTACACCGAAGTTGTCAGTGAGATGGTAAGAATCTGCAATGAAGAAATGAATCATTTTGGAATGGTGCATAATCAACTCATCAAACGTGGCCTGACACTTGGAAGAGAGAGAAAAGATACATACGTACATGATTTGCTAGATTTCATCCGCAAAGGAGGGAGCAGAGAGGAACAATTTGTAGACCGCATGTTATTCGCCGCGATGATTGAGGCCAGAAGTTGTGAAAGGTTTCGTATCCTCAGCGAGAAAATCAATGATACAGAACTGCGTTCGTTTTATAGAGAACTAATGGAGAGCGAGGCAGAGCACTATACTACATTTATAGGGTTTGCAAGAAAATTCTCTCATGTAATTGACGTAGACAAACGATGGTCTGATTTTTTAGAATATGAAGCAAGTCTCATGCAACGCTATGGAAAATCTGCAACAATGCATGGCTGATACACGCTTTTCCATTCGAGAACTCGACGTAAGCGAACTCAGCATAGTGAGAGAAATTGCCCGGTGTACTTGGCCTGTATCATACAAGCAAATGATTAGTGAAGAACAAATAGAATACATGCTAGAATGGATGTATAATGATTCCGCATTGAAACACCAATGGAATGAGGAGAAAGCCCATTTCTATCAGATTTCTCTAAATAACTATCCCATAGGATTCGCTTCTATTGGTCCAGAATCACAAGAAACCAGTCAACATTTCAAATTACATAAATTGTATGTATTGCCAAATTTTCAGAGCACCGGCGCAGGAAGCGCGTTGATGCGACACTGCATCCTAACTTATACAACAATGGGGGCTTGTCAAATTTCCCTTCAGGTAAATCGCCAAAACAGTGCTGTGGCATTTTATAACAAACATGGATTTGTAATTCAATCAGAAATAAAGGTCGACATAGGGAATGGTTATTTCATGGATGATTTCATCATGACAAGACAACTGAAATCCAATACAACCGAGTATTGAGATAATGAATGCAACTGTAAATCATAAATAACGTGACAATACATTATCAAATCCTCCGGCCATCATGAACAGCCACGAACACATGGCCATGGCTACATTTGTATTGTATTAACATCCATGCTAAAGAACCTACCCCTATTCATTATCCTTGGAGCGCTTACCTTTTCTGCTAATGCACAGAAATTTGGAGCGCTATTTGGCAGGGAAAATAATTGTGCTGATATGCTCGCAATTTCCGATGCAGAGCATCTCGTTATATGCGACAGTGCTAAATCGAATAGAAAAGATAAGGAATTGGATGACGATTACTCAATGCTCAAAAAATCCATCCTTGAGGCCCTGTCACAGCGGATCTCAGTGAGCGTAAAGTCAACAAGCACCAGCAACATTAAATCAAACGACGTGAAAGTAACTCATGAAGAATTTACTTTCGAGTCTACAGTAACCTCGTCCAATAAACTCGTAGAAATTGAATGGGAATATTGTATTTCAAAATCCAGGAAGATGATATACGCGAAGTGCAAAATGAATCGGAAAAAATCAGCTCAGACACTACTTAGCTCATGCGTAACTGCCCTCAAGGGCTTGAATTCAGAGTTATCAGCTATACTCGAGAAAGGCGTAGTTGCTGTGACAGATGAATACGAGGGGAAATTCAGCGCTATAGAACATGATCGCAATTCTGCTAATTTTCTTTACGCTCAATTGAACACAAACGAATGGGACAAAGCTCTTGATGATTATAACAATTTAATGACAGAGCTGAGGAGTTCTGCAGCAGGTGGGGAACTCTCCCAAAGAATAGAACAAGCCGAACGTTATTCAATCAATGAAAAATATCCCGAATCGATCAGAATTTACAGATCCATTCTTCAAACAAATCAACTCAACCAGGTCACAGAATCGCTCAAAGAGACAGAAAAAAAATATTTCGATTACAGCAAAAGGGAAGCTGAAATTCAAACATCGATGAGCAATCACACCGAAGCCATTAAAATATGGAAAACATTTAATCTGCTCTGTGCCTTTCCTGAAGCGATTGAGCAACTCAAAGAATGCGAATCCCGACGATTTATTCAACTCGAAAGAGAATTCAAAGCCGCTCTTCAACTCGAAGACAATGAAGACATTGACTTGCGCCTTTTAGAATTAAAGAACCTTTCGCATGTCTATCCCGATAAATACAATAACGTAAACAAAGATTACATAAACTACAGAATTCAAAAAACCGAAGAACTGATAAGAATAAAACTAACGCTGAAGAAAACTACTGAGGCATATCAGATCGTGCAAGAAGCCGAAGCCAATTTAGGATATAGTCAAAGACTTAAGGAACTGAGGACACAAGTTGAAAACGCACTCGTGAAAGAGGAAATCAAAAGAGAGAAAAAAACAAGGCCGATGCTGAATACATTCGAATTAGGGGTCGACGCCTTTTTCAAAGAAACTTCAAAGAATACAGAGATTTTTTCCGCTGAAAACACAATCAACGCCGCTATTTCTGCTGGCCTATATTTCCGATATAAAATAAAAGACTCTCCATATTTTAAGGGCCGCACCCGGGCAGATATTGTAGGTCTGCAAGCAAGAATAATTGATCTTCAAAATCCTATATTCTTGGAAGCCGAAGACAGCGTTTCCGCACAAATACAATCCGATAAATTCCTGCTGGAAGTAGGTCCGGATATAACCATGCTAAGAGTCTTTCGTGCCAATATAAACGCAGTTTATAAAAACTCAATCGACCTCCCAAAGCCACAAGGCATAAGCTTTACTCTAGGGTGTTTAATACCTATGGGGCATCTATCTATTGGTGCCAACCTAAGATCCATGATTGACCGAAGTAATGCAATTGTATATAACGCCAATGGCTATCTTAGATACCGGTTCGATTTCAATAGGAGGTATTCTGCGGCCGATAAAAGAGCCGCCAAGAGTAGGATACTGAATTAATACAAGTGATTCCCTTTACAATGCAACTAAATATTGCCCTTTCCGAATTTCAAGACACCCAAATAAGTTCCGAGAAATATCAATAATCTCAATGACCTCATTAAGAAACGGAATCGTCAACTATGGCTTCTTGATTACCCGGGGAGTGTAACTGAATAAAGAGTCTTGTTATTGAACTACTGCAACTATCGACCAACGAATCATCACTATTCCTTCTTCAATTCAATTCGGAAAGTTGTGCCCCTCCCACGCTCACTTTTTGAGATGTAAATATTACCATTATGGTACTCGGTGATAATCCTTTTCGCAAGTGACAAGCCCAACCCCCAACCTCGAGACTTTGTGGTAAATCCGGGTTGGAAAACCGTGTTCCAATCCGACTTCTGAATGCCTTTGCCCGTATCTGTCAACTCAACACACATCTTATCACCATCCTCAAAAACCAAAACCGTTATTACACCCATCCCCTCCATTGCATCAATCGCATTTTTGACAATATTCTCAATAACCCAACCGAACAAAGCTTCATTCATCATAGCCTTATAGGATCCTGGAGAAATCTCTACCGACATAGTGATATTTTTTGAAGACCTTGACGACAGATATTCAATGGAATTTGCAACTAATGCGTCGAGTGAATAGAGCTTCAACTCGGGAGATGATCCAATCTTTGAGAACCTCTCAGAAACAGTCACCAAACGCTGAATGTCCTTATTCATCTCAGCAACCATTTCGGAGGTGGCCTTGCCCTCCTCAATCAAAGTTGTCCATGCCATTAATGACGAAAGTGGCGTACCCAGTTGATGGGCAGTCTCCTTTGCCATTCCCACCCAAACCTGATTCTGCTCGGCCTTTCGAAAAGTCGAAAAAATCAAATAAGAGACAATCAAAAACACAGCAATTAAAATCAATTGATACATTGGAAATAAGCTCAATCGCTGAAGAACAACAGAATCTTCGAAGAAAATCAGTCTAACCCCCTGACCCGGCAACTCCACTCTGATGGGCGCGTTACTTATTGCCATTGAGTTCAACTTCTCACGAATTTTTACCGTATCGGTTGGCAAAACATCCGACCCCAACGCAGCGGTCAGGATATTTCTCTGCGAACTATCAGTCATTATAACCGGCACAGAAGCCGCGTTGATCACAGTTTCCGAAATGAAAGCATTGATGAGATCATCCATCGTCAGTTTCAACTGAGAAAAAAGACGACTGTCGTTATAATAGATATTCTGACCCACCTCTTCGAGTCGAATCGGCTTATGCCGCAACCGCATTGCATTCAACAAAGAATCGAGATAATTATCATCCTGCAATCGAGACTCATCGAGATTAGATGAAAACAATACCTTCCCCATATTGTCTGCTATCATCACCGGGATAGTAGTATTGGATCGCAAAATCTCGGTTGCCAACTCGAACTCGGTCATCTCATCATTCTCACTCAGATATCTGTATACTTTTCCTAATAAATCCGCCTTTTTCCTTTCCTCATCTCCGAGTTCACTAAAAAGCTTTTCGGTAAACATGACCAATTCCGCCTTCTTCTTAACGGCCCTGCTCCACAACTCTACATTTTCGCGCTCACGGGCGCGGATCTCAGAAGCAATATGATTACTATACCAAAGAGTCACCCCAACAATACCCAAGGCCAACAATAACAACACCAGCTTCCAGCGTTGCTTTCGGTTATAGATATTCATGCGTCAAAGGTCGCAAAAGTGCACCAAACTGATTTCTTCATTGAAATGTGGAAAAGTCTTTGGATAAATAAGAAAGAGGTGTATTTTCGCACCCCGTTTTCAAAAAATGATTGCGGTGATTACTTTAAAATCATGGATACGCTAAGTTACAAAACCATCTCCGGCAACAAGGAAACAGCCAATAAGCAATGGTTGTTGGTGGATGTGGAAGGAAAAAATCTGGGACGTGTGTGTAGCGAAATCGCTTATTTGCTGCGCGGAAAGCACAAAACGAATTTCACTCCTCACGCTGACTGCGGTGACAATGTTGTAGTAATCAATGCCTCAAAGGTTGCTCTCACCGGAGGTAAGTGGGACGAAAAAGAGTATATCCGTTATACTGGTTACCCTGGTGGACAGCGATTCGCTACGCCGCGCGAGGTAATGGCGAAGAATCCTATCGCCATGATTGAAATGGCCGTTCGCGGTATGCTACCGAAAAACAGATTAGGTCGTGCGGTATTCAAAAACCTATATGTATACCCAGGTACATCTCATGAGCAAACCGCCCAACAACCGAAAGTACATAATATAACCCGATAATTCATAGCCCATGGCTTATACCAATACCTCCGGACGAAGAAAGACTGCAGTCGCTAGAGTATATCTCAGCGAAGGCACCGGAACCTTTACCATCAATGGTCGCGATTACAAGAATTATTTCCCAACACTTGTGCTCCAATACAAAGTGCACCAATCTTTCAAGTTGACTGATACCGACGGGAAATATGATCTCAAGGCCAACCTAGATGGAGGTGGAATTACCGGACAAGCGGAGGCACTTCGTTTGGCTGTGGCCAAAGCATTGATTGAAATCAACCCAGAGTTCCGTTCCAAGTTACGGACCGAAGGTTTGATGACACGTGACCCACGAATGGTGGAGCGTAAGAAATTTGGACAGAAAAAAGCAAGGAAGCGTTTCCAATTCTCCAAGCGTTAATCGCTGGGTGGAAACTCTTGTTTAGCATCCAAATCGTTCGGACTACTGAGGGGCATAGGCCCGCGAAGTGAGGGAAACCCTCTTCGGTTCTGGTAAAGAATCTACAGGCTACCGGGTGATTGAAATTGAAGGAACGTAAACAATAGAACAATTAAATAATGGCAAAAGTTACTTTTGATGAATTGCTGGATGCTGGTGTACACTTTGGACACCTATCTCGCAAGTGGAATCCTAACATGGCTCCTTACATTTTCGGTGAGAAAATGGGGATTCATATCATTGATCTCAATAAGACCATCGTCAAACTCGACGAGGCAACAGCGGCACTGAAGCAGATTGCGAAGTCTGGTAAGAAAATCCTTTTCGTTGCTACCAAAAAGCAAGCGAAGGAACTTGTTGCCGAACGTGTAGGTGCAATTGGAATGCCATTTGTTACCGAGCGCTGGCCTGGTGGAATGCTTACCAATTTCGTAACCATTCGCAAGGCTGTTCGCAAGATGAGTTCGCTTGAAAAGATGGAGAACGACGGAACCGCAGCCACCATGAGCAAGCGCGAACGTTTGCAGCTGACGCGTACGCTTCAGAAAATGACCAAGAACCTTGGTTCAATTTCAGATATGAATCGTGTGCCTGCCGCCGTATTTGTAGTAGACATCATGAAAGAGCATATTGCCGTTGCTGAGGCAAAACGTCTGGGTATTCCTGTTTTCGCAATGGTTGACACCAATAGCGATCCTCGCAAGGTAGACTTCGCAATTCCCTCGAATGATGATGCTACCAAGAGTATCTCCAAAGTTCTCGATGTGGTTATCGAAGCTGTAGCAGAGGGATTGTCGGAACGTAAGGCCGAGAAAGACCGCGAGACGGAAGATGCCGCAGCCAAAAAACAAAAAGCACAACAAACTGAAGCTTAAATAATAAAGAAATGAGTATAACAGCAGCTGACGTAAACAAACTCCGCCAAATTACTGGTGCGGGAATGATGGATTGTAAAAAGGCACTCACTGAAGCCAATGGTGATTTTGATGCCGCTATAGATATTCTTCGTAAGAAGGGACAGAAAGTAGCCGCCAACCGCGGAGATCGCGAAGCGACAGAAGGAGTAATCCTCGCTAAACTTGCCGATGGTGGAAAGCGTGGTGTAATGATTGCTTTGAATTGTGAGACAGATTTCGTAGCGAAAAACGCAGATTTCGTGGCTGTTGCAAGCAATATCCTTGAAACAGCTATCAGCTCAGGTGCTGGAAATTTAGATGCTTTGAAAGCTCTGAATTACACCGGAACTGACCTCACTATCGCCGATAAAATCATTGAAGAGATTGGCAAGATTGGAGAGAAAATTGAGCTTTCACATTACAGCGTCGTAAAGGCAGAGCAGGTATATGCATACAACCACCCCGGCAATAAACTTGCGGCTGTAGTTGGCTTCAATAAAACTACATCTGATGATATGGCAAAGGACGTTGCGATGCAGGTAGCTGCAATGGCACCAGTGAGTGTAGATGAAAGCTCAGTGCCAGAAGATGTGAAGCAGAAGGAAATTGAAATCGGAAAAGAGCAAGCCATCAACGAAGGCAAGCCAGCGGAGATGGCCGAGAAGATTGCGATGGGTCGTTTGAACAAGTTCTTTAAGGAAAGCACCTTGTTGAACCAGGAGTTCATCAAAGACAGCAAACTATCTGTTTCTCAATATTTGAAGACGGCAGATAAAGATT
>CAZKRL010000002.1:0-13627 GCA_964555295.1 uncultured Comamonadaceae bacterium
GAGAGAGCGTAGGAAGGAAGGACGCACAGGCGTTGCGCAAGCAGGGCAGAATTCCTGGAATCATTTACGGTGGCGCAACACAAATGGGTTTCAGTGTTAGCAAAAACGATTGGGACAAAATCATTGCGCGTCCCGACACTCTTCAAATCAACATTGAGGTGAGTGGAAAAACCATCCCAACCATCATTCAGGAAATGCAGCAAGATCCGGTGACGGATTTGGTGACCCACATTGATTTGCTTGAATTGGTTCCTGGTAAGGTAGTAAAGACCACCTTGCCTGTTCGCACGCACGGAGTTTCTGAAGGGGTTCGCAGTGGAGGAAAGCTGCTTATCAATTACCGAAAGGTGCGCATCAGTGGAAAACCTGAAGTGATTCCGGACGATATTCAAATTGACATTTCTGGAATGAAGATTGGCGACATGATTCGCGTAAGGGACATTAAGATTGATGGTTGTAAAGTGTTGGAGGCAGAAGCTTCTGCAATTGTTACCGTTCAGGTTACGCGCGCCGCTATGGCCGAAGCAGCAGCGGCAGCAGCACCTGCTGGCGCGAAGGCCGCTGATAAGAAGAAATAATTTTCGTCGTGGGAATTCTCGTTGTCGGTCTCGGAAACCCTGGTGCTGAATACGAAAACACACGACATAATATTGGATTTAAAATAGCAGACGCCTTCGCCTTGAAGGCGTCTGCTTCTTTTAATACCTCACGCTACGCTGATGTGGCAGAGGGCCGGATCAAAGGGGTTTCTTACACTATTATCAAACCCAACACATTCATGAATTTGAGCGGCAATGCCGTGCGCTATTATATGCAGCAAGGCAAATACAGCGCTCAGGAAATAATGGTTGTAACGGATGATTTATCACTGCCTTATGGCGCGCTTCGAATGCGTGCCCGCGGAAGCTCTGGCGGTCATAATGGCTTGCAGCATATTCAAGAAATCCTTGGGTCAGATATTTTTCCACGGTTGCGATGTGGGATTGGCGCGGATTTCAGCAAGGGTCAGCAAGTAGATTATGTTTTGGGTAGGTGGTCTGAGGAAGAATTCAAGTCTTTACCCGCATTCATTGAACGAAGCGTTCACGCCATCGAGGCGATGGGCAAGATAGGTATTGAGCGAGCGATGAATCAAGTGAACACGCGCGGGAAATAACTGCTGTTCTATCCCTTTATAGGCCTTAACAACTTTGAACAAATCATCGCAGATGTTGGCGTTACATTCGCCCAAAAATTTTACTATGTATCCTCCAGAACTTGTGGCTCCAATGAGGGCCGAACTCACCCAACTTGGCTTTGAAGAGATGTTGTCGCCCGAGGCGGTTGACAATGCATTGAAATCAGAGGGCGTGTCACTTGTTGTATTGAACTCTGTTTGTGGCTGTGCCGCGGGCAGCATGCGCCCGGGTGTTAGAAAAGCAATTCAATCAGCTCAGAAACTGCCGAATAAGTTGTATACGAGTTTTGCTGGAGTTGACACGGACGCCGTTCAACGTGCGCGTCAATACATGTTGCCCTATCCTCCATCGTCTCCCAGCATCGCTATTTTCAAAGACGGCAGATTGGTGCACATGGTAGAGCGCCATCACATCGAAGGCCGCACAGCAGACATGATCGCCGCGCATTTACAAGGGGCCTTCGACGAGTTTTGTAACTGAAGATTACAGGCCGATAGCGATACCTATCTGGAAAATAAACTTATCGGTTTTTTTATCGTCAAGAGTATTCAAAAGCTCGTCCTTACTAGGAATTGTTACCTTACCATCAGCCGCTACGTCTGCTACGACTTTACTAACGTCCTTGGTTGTCGCATTGTACAGATTTTCAACTCTCGCCTCCAACAAAACGTGTGGAATGATTTGATATCTCAACCCCAAACCATAGCCGTAGAAAAATTTGGGAATCCTAAGGCGCTCTTGAGTGCTGTTTACAATGGAATTGGCTAATTCCTTCTTGATGCTCTCCTCATTAAGCGATATGTCTGTCCTGAAAACTTCCATACCACATATCGCCTCAACAATTGGTTGTAATTTCCCGTCGAGTATGCGGAACCTGAGATGTGTTGTTGTTCTGCTCATTTTGCTTATAACCTTCAGCCCGTCCTCGAGCTTAAGGTTTTCAACCTGCCCTGCGGTTGAATCTATTGCATTGATAATTTGATTTCTCGTTCCAAGTGAGTTCCATGCATATCCAATACCGAGCTCAATTGGCGACCTCAATATCGGGCGCATCGCCTGAATACCAAGGCCAATTGGGGTATTCTCATCTTTCAGGGACTCTTTGGTGGGCTGCAGCACCTGAAACCCCGCCGAGAAAGACATCTTCCTGCCCAACTGGGCAGATACGTTTATGCTGAGAATCGCTGTGAGTAAAAATAACAGACATTGCTTTTTCATAGATACCGCGGTTAAATTTGTTGGCGCTCAAATATATCGCATTCTTAACTAAATCAATACACAGCGAACTTTTGTCTATCAAAAAAAATTCTGTCCTCGTCATTGGGTCCAACGGACAATTAGCAAACGCCATCCGCTCTGCCGGCGAGTTCTGGGCTGAACAATTCGAGTTGCTTTTTGCTGGCTCCGCCGAATTGGATATTAGGAACGAACCCCAGCTTACACACTTCGTTGAACTGCACCAGCCGAATGTAATTATCAATTGTGCCGCCTACACAAACGTTGATCGAGCGGAAGATGAAGCCGATGAAGCCATGCTATTGAATGCCACAGCGGCGGGCTATCTGGCTAAAGCGGCAAGCGCTATTGGCGCTATTATGGTGCACATTTCCACAGATTATGTATTTGACGGGTTATCTGAAAATCCATACACGGAGGAAGATGTTGTAGGGCCAATAAGTGTTTACGGAATGAGTAAGCAGCGAGGTGAGCAGCTCATTAGAGAAAATTGTGTGCAACATTATATCGTGAGAACCTCATGGCTATATGGCAATCATGGCAACAACTTCCTTAACACCATGTTGCGGCTTGCACAGGAGAAGAAGGAGCTCAGCATTGTAACGGACCAAATAGCTTCTCCCACATGGGTAGGCGATTTGTCGAAAGCCCTTTATGATCTGTTGAAAAAGGCCTTGATCGATACAGCAGATATTCCATTTGGAACATGGCATTTTTCGAATCAAGGGGAGGCGTCTTGGTACGACTTTGCTGCTGCGATTTTCTCAATGACCGAAAAGCAAATGGTCATTCATCATGCCAACGCTATGAATTATCCAACAAAAGCAAAACGTCCTCATTACTCTAAACTCAATTGCACCAAATGGGAGGCTGCGTTTGGGGAAATACCACACTGGAAAGTTGCGTTATTGAAATGCTTGAATGAACGCAGACTGCAGATGTGCTGATAATTTTGCAGATATGGTAAAAGATAAATTAATGACTCAGGCCGTTGCCAAGGCCAAAGAATGGCTCTCTGATGAAGCGGTTGACAATGCATCAAAGGATTGGATTCAGAATGCACTGATGCATGCTCCGGATGAATTAATGGAGGCGTTTCACACAGATCTTGAATTTGGAACAGGCGGCTTGAGAGGACTTATGGGGGTTGGCTCAAATCGCATGAATGTTTATACGGTGAGCATGGCCACGCAAGGGCTTGCCAATTATTTGTTGTCGGTTTTTCCAAATCAAAAAGTTTCTGTGGCCATCGCATTCGATAGCCGGAACAATTCTCCGCTCTTTGCAAAGACCGCTGCAGCCGTTCTCTCTGCCAACGAAATTGAAGTCTTTATTTACGAGTCACTACGTCCAACACCGTTGCTTTCATATACTGTGCGAAAACTGCATTGTATGTCGGGCATTGTGATTACCGCGTCGCACAACCCTAAAGAATATAATGGCTATAAAGTGTATTGGAATGATGGCGGCCAGGTGCTTCCGCCTCACGACGTTTCCATAATTAAGGAGGTTAGAAAAATTCTTTCTCCCTCTGCTGTGAAGGTCGTTGCCAATGATGCGCTCATCAAGAGTGTCTCACCTGATGTAGAGCAAGAATACCTCTCAGATCTCCGTTCGCTGTGCCTATCACCAGAATCAATTCGCAGCCAACCTGATCTATCCATCGTTTATACTCCAATACATGGCTCCGGAATTACACTGGTGCCGGACGCACTCAAGTCGTTGGGTTTTTCAAATGTCTTTGTCGTGCCTGATCAACAATTTCCTGACGGTAACTTTTCTACTGTGGCATCGCCAAACCCAGAGGAGAAAGTGGCGATGCAGTCTGCTTTAAATCACGGAAAGGCAAGAAACTCTAAATTGGTTTTAGGAACTGACCCTGATGCGGATCGTGTGGGGTTGGCTGTTCCTGATGAAAGCGGAAATCTACGACTACTCAATGGCAATCAGGCTGCGGCATTGCTCGTGTATTACCGGCTCCATTTGCGCAGAGAGTTGCAGTTGGAAAGACCTGGCGACTACGTAGCAAAGACCATTGTTACGTCTGCTCTGTTATCTAAGATTGCTAGTGATTATGGCGTGCCCTGTTATGAGACACTAACGGGCTTCAAATACATTGCTGAAGTTATTCGTAAGCATGAGGGCATTGGGTATTTCGTGGCGGGCGGCGAAGAGAGTTACGGATATTCAGCTGGAGAATTTGTTCGCGATAAAGACGCTGTTCTCTCCGCTTCACAATTCGCAGAAATTGCCGCATGGTGTGAGTCTCGGGGACAAAGTTGTTGGCATTTACTTCTTGAAATTTATTGCAAATACGGGCTCTATTTCGAGGAGCTTGTTTCAATCACCTTAAAAGGAATTGATGGCGCATCAGAAATAACATCTATGATGAAGCGAATGCGTGAAACACCACCGGCAACACTTGGTGGAATTGTCGTCGCAGAGGTCCGTGACATATTGTCTGGTGAATGTGTTACCCTCTCTTCTCGCGCTGTCCGTAAACTCGACCTACCTTCATCCAACGTTCTGCAATTCGTACTTGCTGATGGTAGCGTCATTTCAGCAAGGCCCAGTGGAACTGAACCGAAAATCAAATTCTATTTTTCCTTGGCTGGAACATTGGACAACACATCACAATACGATGAAATTTGTGACCATATGCAAAAGAGAATTGCCCACATTAAAAAGGACTTGTCTGTATAAACGCAAACAACGATCGGTAATTCGAACAATCGGCGGTTAGTATACTTGGGCTAACTTTGCCCTGTGCCTATCTCGTTTTATACTGCCGACATTAAAAACACTTTACTCGCGAAGCCGTCTCTTCGAGAATGGCTCCATTTCGCAGTATCACAAGAAGGCCTGAAAGTTGGTTCTATTTCCATAATTCAATGCTCCAACCCATATCTTTTGGATTTGAATATTCAATACCTTCAACACGATTACTTCACCGACGTAATTACCTTCCCGTCGCAGAGTTCACCCGCCGTTTCGGGGGAAATTTACATTAGCGTAGATCAAGCCAAAATTCAAGCCAAAGAACATCAACATCACATTCAAAAAGAAATGCAACTCCTTGTAATTCATGGGGTTATGCATCTGTGTGGCTATCCAGACAAGACCAAAGCACAAGCCAAAATCATGAGAAAAAAAGAAAGTAACTATATGAACCTACGCCCCGAAAAGCTTCTTCTCGTTTCACGTGAAACCTATGGAAAATAAATTCGATGTAATTGTAGTCGGCGCAGGACACGCAGGCAATGAGGCGGCTGCGGCAGCTGCAAGGCTAAAATGTTCTGTGCTTCTCATCACCATGGACATGACCAAAATCGGTCAGATGAGCTGCAATCCAGCAATGGGCGGTATTGCAAAGGGACAAATCATCCGCGAGATTGATGCGCTTGGCGGACTTTCTGGGGTTGTTACAGACCTCACCACGATTCAGTTCCGTATGCTGAATCGCTCCAAAGGGCCTGCCATGTGGAGTCCGCGAGCCCAAAACGACCGTCAAGAATTCACTACCCTTTGGCGCAAGTTTCTCGAAGACACGCCTGGCGTAGACTTCTGGCAAGACATGGTTACAGAAATCCACCTCGAGGGCGATAAAGTCTCAGGGGTTACCACCCAGATGGGAATCCGATTCCATTGTAAGGCATTGGTCATTACTTCAGGCACATTCATGAATGGGGTCATTCACATCGGTGAGAAGCAATTTGGCGGTGGACGGATGGGCGAAAAGTCTTCAATTGGCATCACCGAACAACTCAATTCCTTCGGGATGAGAAGTGGCAGAATGAAAACCGGAACACCACCAAGAATAGACGGGCGTAGCCTTGATTACACAAAAATGGAGGTGCAGCATGGCGACCATCAGCCAGGAAAGTTCAGCTTTACCAATACATCACCCGTTCAAGAACAAATACCCTGTTGGATTAGCTATACAAATGCCGCCGTTCATGAGGTGCTCGCAAGTGGGTTTGAGAAAAGTCCAATGTTTTCTGGTCGTATCCAGGGTGTTGGTCCCCGATATTGTCCGTCCATCGAAGATAAAATCACGCGATTTCATGATAAGGATCGTCATCAAATCTTTGCCGAACCCGAAGGAAGAAGAACCATTGAGGTATATGTGAATGGCTTTTCTACAAGTCTTCCAGAAGACGTTCAGTTGAAGGCCTTGCGACTTATCCCTGGTTTTGAAACAGCCAAAATGTTTCGCCCTGGGTATGCAATAGAGTATGATTTCTTCCCGCCTGAACAACTCAATCACACGTTGGAATCCAAAGATGTTCGTGGATTATTTCTGGCGGGCCAGATCAATGGTACAACAGGGTATGAGGAGGCTGCATGCCAGGGTTTAATGGCAGGAGCCAATGCTGGTTTACATGCTTTAGAGAGAGAGCCTTTTATACTTCATCGTGACCAAGCGTATATCGGCGTACTCATTGACGACCTCATCACGAAAAGCACAGACGAACCCTACAGAATGTTCACCAGTCGGGCCGAGTTCAGAATGCTTCTGCGACAAGACAATGCCGACGACCGATTAACCCCCATTGCAGCGGAGTTCGGCCTTGTAAGTGCTGAGCGCGCGTTCCACGTGGAACAGAAGCGCACGCACAAGAAACAATTCTTACAAAACCTTTCCAAGAACTCCTTTCTGCCGGAAGAAATCAACCCCATTCTCGAGGCGAATAACAGTGGTAAAATTTCTCAGAAAACCCCATATTCTCAGGTCCTATCGCGACCAGAACTCAATTTCAATCTCGTTGCAGACATCCTGTCTCATTTGGTAAATCAGATTCCTCTTGAATATCAGGGCGAGGTAATGGAACAGGTAGAAATTGAAGTGAAATATGGTGGCTATCTTGAGAAGGAACGCGCCAATGCTGAGAAACTCGTTCGCCTTGAGCACGTCATCATTCCCGCTAAATTCGATTACAATTCGCTCACGAATATGAGTATTGAGGCCCGGCAAAAACTCACAAAAATTCGTCCTGAAAACATTGGACAAGCCTCCCGTATCAGTGGCGTAAGTCCCGCCGATATCGCGCTTCTCCTGATTAAACTCGGTCGCTAATTACAGCTCAAATCTTATTCCCTGCGCCAACGGTAAGCTCTCAGAATAATTGATTGTATTGGTCTGTCTGCGCATGTAATTCTTCCATGCGTCCGAGCCGGACTCCCTACCGCCGCCTGTTTCCTTTTCGCCACCAAATGCACCACCAATCTCAGCCCCACTGGTACCAATATTCACATTGGCAATCCCACAATCACTGCCCCCGGCAGATAAAAATCTTTCCGCCTCGCGCATATTCAAGGTCATAATACTACTCGACAAACCTTGCTTCACCCCATTCTGCATCTGTATGGCTTCAGCTAACTCATTGTATTTCAGCACATAAAGTATCGGGGCGAAGGTTTCTTGTTGCACGATCTCGAGATCATTCGACGGCGCTTCCAGGATACATGGTCGCACATAGCAACCACTTTCATAACCATTCCCTTCCAAAACACCCCCATCAACTATCACCTTACAACCTTGCGATTTCGCCTCTTGGATCGCTTTTAAATAACTATCAACCGCCAAACGATCAATAAGAGGGCCAACGTGATTACGTTCGTCTAAAGGCGAGCCAATTGACAATTGAGCATATGCGGATTTAAGGCTGTCAACGACCTTGTCGTAAACAGAGCTGTGTACGATCAATCTTCGCGTTGTAGTGCAGCGTTGACCAGCGGTTCCACAAGCCCCGAAAACAGAGGCAATAACCGTCATTTTCATGTCCGCTGTTGGCGTTACAATAATGGCGTTATTGCCGCCCAACTCCAACAGAACCTTGCCGAAACGCTGAGCCACATCCATACCCACCGAACGTCCCATGCGCGTGCTGCCTGTGGCAGAAACCAACGCAATTCTATGGTCGGTAGCCATGCCTTTTCCTAAGTCGGCCCCACCAGTAATCACGGAGGAAACGCCCTCAGGAACTTGATTTCTTAAAGCGACAGCGTTCCAAATATTCTGACACGCGACCGCGCAAAGAGGCGTTTTTTCCGACCCCTTCCAAACACAGGTATTACCGCAAATCCAGGCCAGCGCGCTGTTCCAGGCCCATACGGCGACGGGAAAATTAAATGCGCTTATGATTCCAACCACGCCCAAAGGGTGCCACTGTTCGTACATTCTGTGGCCGGGGCGCTCACTGTGCATGGTTAAACCATACAGCTGCCTGGACAACCCAACGGCGAAATCACAGATATCTATCATTTCTTGAACCTCTCCCAGCCCTTCTTGCAGGGACTTACCCATTTCGTATGAAACCAAATGGCCGAGGGATTCTTTGTGTTTTCGGAGTTCTTCTCCAAACTGACGAACTATCTCGCCCCGCTTGGGCGCGGGCCAATTGCGCCATTCAAGAAACGCGCTCTCGGCCTGACGAACAACCTGATCATAATCTTCCTTGCCCGTGATGCTCACGCGACCTATTTCCTTTCCATCAACAGGTGAAAATGAGGTTAGATAATCCGGTGAGCTAATCGCCTTGCTGCCGCTAAATGTACCCGCATTGGTCTCAGATATTCCTAGTGTTGCGTAGTTGTTCATTACAAATATTTTTTGCAAAAGTAACTGAGTCATGTTCTCATTGGAAAGTCGCGGGCGTGATGATTCACAATAATGGCCCCGCCGATGAACTCACTCCTTTGAGATGGGTGTAAGAATATAATTTGTGCTTCGCCCCCTTTGCTCGCTTTTCGTTAATATTTTCTTGTCGATTAGATCTTGAATACCCCTTAAAGCGCTGTCTTGCGAGCACTTAGCAACTTTAGCCTATATTGTGGTATTCAGGGCTCATGCGACAGCAAAGGCAAAAGCTGCTTGTCATTCCATTCGAAGATGGGCCAATTCAGATGTTCGTAAATGTACATTTTCTACTAATGTCCGCAGATAGTGCGGTAAATATCGGGTATATTCTCCGCAATCGGTTCTTTTCTCTGCATAAAGTGCGGCGAATGTTGAGTTTATTCTCCACAACCATGTGGGCTTCGCAAACCGATTTTGCTATCGATACAACCCGTTTTTCAGAATATACTCCCGGGTTGATAACTCAAGATCGTCTTCACAACCCTCTCCCGCAAGGATTTTTCTTCGCACTTCGGTAGCGCTTACCGAAAGAATAGGTTGGCTCAATAATAAGCCGTCTATGATTTTCTCCGGCCTATTTGCTGCGTCGTTGCCGCGCGGATAAATAATTTTCTTATACTTCATCACCTCCTCGGCGCGATGCCATTGTCGCATATTTTGGTAGGTGTCCCATCCCAGCAACAACACAAACTCAACATTGGGATGACGGGTTTTCAGATGGTCTAGCGTATTACAAGTAAAAGAGGGTGTCGGCAACGACAGCTCGACATCACTTACGCGCATTCTGGATTCGCCGCTCAACGCGCCCCTCACCATTTCTACTCGGTGAGACGCCGGGGCTAATTCCTTCTCCGATTTAAATGGGTTTTGTGGACTTACCACAAACCAAATCTCCGCAAGTGCCGTAGCTTCAAGAGCGGCCCGTGCAACAGAGATATGTCCTTTGTGGACGGGGTTAAAGCTGCCAAAAAACAAACCAATCATACCTCATTCTCTAGGAAAAAATGAACGTGCTCGTAGCTTTCCTTCACCGCCTGCTCCAATTCTGCGTTGATAACAGAAGCATCAAAACTCGACTCGAATTGCATTTCATACGTGGCCTTTTCCAGGCGCGTCTTCATGCTTTCGAGGGTTTCTGATTTTCGGTTGAGGAGACGTGTCTTTAACGCGTCAAGGTCCGGTGGACGAATGAACAAAGCCACGCAATTCGACCCTAGTATTTTTCTGATGTTAAGACCACCGATGACATCCACATCAAAAATCACATTTCTTCCGGCACGCCAGAGACGTTCCACTTCAGCTCTTAATGTTCCGTATTTCTGACC
Organism: uncultured Comamonadaceae bacterium; assembly: GCA_964555295.1. GTDB lineage: Bacteria > Bacteroidota > Bacteroidia > Flavobacteriales_D > Sanyastnellaceae > CAZKRL01. Next base: position 10,380 of record CAZKRL010000002.1, read on the forward strand.
CGGGTAAACTTCTTCCCATTCAATAAACTCACCTCGACTTACCGCCGCGTCAAACTCTTCCAGTGTTGTGAAATAATAATCTCGCCCGTGCACTTCATAGTCGCGGCGCTGACGTGTTGTAACCGATACAGAGAAAGACAACTTCAGTTCTTCGTTCGCAAGCAATCTTCTCACGATGGTGGTCTTTCCCGCTCCGCTTGGGGCAGAAATCACCACTGCTTTTCCATGTGGAACAACCTCAGAGGACATTCGCCAGTTGTTCTTTTACTTGTTCCAGCGACTCCTTCATAGAGACTACTATTTTTTGTATTTCGGCATCATTCGCCTTGCTTCCGATGGTGTTGATTTCACGACCAATTTCCTGAGCGATAAAACCCAGTGTGCGACCTCGCGATTGTTCATTCATCTCGGTGGTGAAGTGACTACAGTTTTCTTGTAGCCGTTGCAATTCCTCTGCAATATCCCATCTTTCAATGTAGAGAATCACCTCTTGTTCGAGCCTGTTTTGATCTAGCTTTTCTGATGACAACAGTTCATTCAGTCCCTTTTCAAGCCGTGTGCGCAATCTATTGTTGCGGGCTTCAACCAATGGTAATAACACCTTCTGCTGTGCCAGAATCTCCTGAATGGTCTGGCTGAACATCTTGAATTGAGCGTTGCCTTCTCTCACCCGATAATCATCCGTCATTTGCAGCGCCTCTTTCAGCAGGCCAGAAATAAAAACCCACTCATCCTCCCCCGGTGCTGAAAAATCAGACGAAACCACTTCGGGCAAACGCACAATCGACGCGAGAATGTCACTGTTTTCGAGGCCATTCTTCTTGCAGAACTCATTGATCTGATCATAATAGACCTGCATAACAGGAATGTTCAGTGTGGATTTTGCCTCCCTTCCTGCGTCGTCACAAAAAATACCGACATCCACCTTGCCTCGGCCTAACACCTGGTTTACATCGGTCCTGATTTGCATTTCCTTTTCGCGCAAATTGCTCGGAATCCGCGTGTTTACGTCGAGCTGTTTGCTGTTGAGTGATTTGATTTCCACCCTGTATTGTCGTCCGTTCCAAGCGCCTTCTGCGCGCCCAAAACCCGTCATTGATTTCATTACTCCCATCGATTAAAGGGGCATATTGCTGTGCTTTTTGCGCGGCATGGTGTCGACCTTATTTTGCAACATCCTAAAGCCCTCTATCACCATGGTTCTGGTTTGAGATGGCTCGATGACATCGTCTACATAACCGCGTTCTGCGGCGCTATATGGATTTGCGAATAATTCAGCATATTCCGCTTCCTTCTCCTTCCATTTTGCTTCAGCGTCACTTGCCGCTGCGATTTCCTTTTTGAATATAATCTCTGCTGCGCCCTTGGCCCCCATGACCGCAACTTCTGCGGAAGGCCACGCATAATTGAGATCGGCGCCAATGTGTTTTGAGTTCATCACATCGTAGGCCCCGCCATATGCCTTGCGTGTAATGATGGTAATACGGGGCACTGTGGCCTCGCTAAATGCGTACAACAACTTTGCTCCATTGTTGATGATTCCATTCCACTCTTGGTCGGTTCCGGGGAGGAAACCTGGTACATCTTCAAACACAAGTAGCGGGATATTGAATGCATCACAGAAGCGCACAAAACGTGCGCCCTTCACCGAAGATTTGATGTCGAGAACACCGGCGAGAAACGCGGGTTGATTGGCCACAACACCAATGCTTCGGCCTGCCACGCGAGCAAAACCCACGATGATGTTTTCTGCAAAATCCTTGTGCACTTCAAACCATGAGTCGGCGTCTACAATCTGTGATATGACCTCATGCATATCGTAGGGTTGGTTTGCGTTTTCGGGTATGATGGTATTGAGGCCCGGTCTCGTTTCGTCGGTGCTGCTGTATGTAACTACCGGGGCCTCTTCCTCACAATTTTGGGGTAAATAAGAGAGCAGGTTCTTTATCTGATCAATACATGCTGCATCATTTGCTGCGGTGAAATGAGTCACGCCGCTCTTTGTTGCGTGAGTATTAGCGCCACCGAGATCCTCGCTCGTTACGTCTTCATGGGTTACCGTTTTCACTACGTTGGGGCCGGTCACGAACATATAGCTTGTGCCTTCGACCATGGTCACAAAATCAGTTAGTGCGGGCGAGTACACCGCTCCGCCGGCGCAGGGACCCATGATTGCGCTGATTTGTGGAATCACACCACTGGCCTTTACGTTTCTGTAAAAAATATCTGCATACGCGCCTAATGAAACCACCCCTTCTTGAATTCTAGCGCCACCGCTGTCGTTGAGTCCGATTACCGGAGCGCCGTTTTTCATGGCCATGTCCATTACGCGACAAATTTTCTCTGCGTGGGCTTCGGCGAGCGAGCCCCCGAACACTGTAAAATCTTGTGAGAAAACATACACGTCTCTTCCGTTGACTCGGCCGTAGCCGGTAACAACACCATCGCCGGCGTAGCGCTCCTTATCCAAGCCAAAGTTCACCGCGCGATGCTGCACCAACATACCGAATTCTTGAAATGAGCCCGGGTCTAACAACAGACTAAGTCGCTCGCGCGCGCTCAGTTTTCCTCTTTTATGTTGGGCCTCTATTCGTTTTTCGCCGCCGCCCAATTGTGCGCTTTCCTTTCGCTTTTTGAGCGTAGATAGTTTGTCTTCCATGACCAATTAAGTGCGGTAAATTTAGTCAAGCTTTGTGCCTTATGTGCCGCCTTGAAAGGTGATGGAAGTCCAACTGAATTTCTTACATTCATTTTCTTAACTTTACCATATGAACCTTATAGAGTCGAACATCGATCGATTGCGCATGCTCTGCCTAAAGCATAAGGTAGAAAAACTGTTTGTTTTTGGTTCGGTGTTGAGTAATCGCTTTAACGCGGATAGCGACATTGATATGATTGTCGATTTTAGCGAGGTTGACTTACGCCTTTACGCTGACAACTATTTCACACTGAAAGAAGAGCTGGAAAAACTCTTTCATCGAAAGGTAGACCTATTGGAAGCTCAAGCCATTCGCAACCCTTTGTTTCAAGAGACCATCGACCAACAAAAACATCTCGTGTATGGATAAGTACATCCAAACTTATTTGGGTGATGTGTTGCAATCTATTCGCGGAATAGAATCGTATTTCGAAGGTTAACCAACGGTTGTTGCCATTTACTGCAATTACGAGCGAATACGTTGACCGGTGGCGGATAAAAAAGGGGCGCACTTCGGCGCCCCAATGATTCTTGTTTTTACGTCTACAAT
>CAZKRL010000002.1:13727-123528 GCA_964555295.1 uncultured Comamonadaceae bacterium
ATAAAAAAGGGGCGCACTTCGGCGCCCCAATGATTCTTGTTTTTACGTCTACAATATTACTCTAACACGATATGTCTCACTGCTGCCAGTGCGCCGTTGGCATCATAGATACTCATGTAATACACGCCCGCCGAGCCCCAGGCGTTGATGTCGATTTCCACCTGTTGTGTGTTCACGGCACTTGAGTAGACGGTGGCGCCCGCTGCGTTAGTGATGATGGTGTTATACCCCGCCATGAGTGCGAAATTGCCATAGTCAATGGTGATGTGATCATTCGCCGGATTGGGGTAAACGATTACAGTATTGAGCCAGCTGGGTTGACCTTCGAAGCCCGTGAACGTGATGTCGATGAGCAGAGTGTCAGTGACCGTTATATAGCTTGTGTCATATACGTTTACGATGTTTTCTACCGTAATGGTGTCATACACAACTTCGGTTTCAACTATGGTCGTTGTGTCGAATACCTCTATGTTGGTATAGGTGGTGTCATAAAGCGTTTCAACAACGATCGTTGTATCGAATACCTCGACAATATTCTCAATCGTGAGGGTGTCGTATACGTTGATGACATTCTCCACCATCACTGTATCATACACCGTAAACGTGCATGCATCGAGGGTGTAAAGCTCCTGCACTTCTTCGGGCGTGAGGGCGCGGTTCCAGATGCCGATGTCGTCGAGGTGTCCTTTATACCATCGGTTGTCTGATGAATTGCTAAAATCAAACTCCTTACCTATATATAATGATTGATCCGAATTTAATAAGCTAAGATCAAAATCTGTAGTAGCAACTTCTACGCCATTCTTGAATAATTTGGCAGTGTATCCATCATTAGTAAATACAATGTGTGTCCAACTTGCGAGTGGCATTGTATCAGCCGAAGCAATAAATTCATTAACAATATCATTATTCCATCCGGCTCCGTATTGAAGAATGTTAGGACAAGAGCAATCATTCCCAATTAGTGCAAATAGAGAAAAACCTGTTCCTCCGTTAGGCCTTGGCTTCCCTAATATTGTTCTTTGAGAATACCCAGGATTAAGTGAGTAATCTGGTATTTCGACCCATGCACTAATGCTGAATTGGTTTGTTAAATCTAAATTGTCATTATCTTGAATTTCAATATAATTAGAAACCCCATCAAACCCATACGCCGCGTTCGCATTCCCAAACCGGTCCTCCGTCAGCGTCGCGCCATTTACCACCCCGTCGTTGCCGTTGCCGCTTTCATCATTGGCGTTGCCGCAGAAAGGCCAGTAGCCAACGAGGCCTTGCTGTAAATTAACTGGAAGCGGTGTGCATGAGACTGGAGGAGCGACAGGTTCGCCGGTATATAGTTCCTGAACTTCTTCTGGGGTGAGGGCGCGATTCCAGATGGCGATGTCGTCGAGGAGGCCGTTGAAGAAGTTATCGATCAAGAGACTATTAGCACCAAAACGAAGTGGTAAGGAATTAAGCAACGATTCACCGCTTATATCCAATACAGTGTCCAATTCATTATTTACATAAAAACGAACGGCGATGCCATCATATGTCACAATAATGTTATACCATGTATTCGTTTCACTTATAAATTCTGAACTTGTGGGTTGATTGTCAGATTGCCCTGCTAGGATGGCACGAATGTATTTGTTATTGTTATTACCCCCAATATCTAACAAGAATCCATCAGCGCCGCCAACAGTACTTTTGTCGACTATTCTCATGCTAGCGAGCGTGTCGGCTTGGAACCATGCCGAAATCGTAATTGCTAATGGAAGATTTAGAGTCGAGTTATAAGCCAGCTCTATGTAATCATCCACACCATCAAAACTATATGCACTACCCGCATTCCCAAACCGGTCCTCCGTCAACGTTGCGCCATTCACCACGCCGTCATTGCCGTTGCCGCTTTCATCATTGGCATTGCCGCAGAACGGCCAGTAGCCCACGAGACCTTGTTGGAGGTTGCTGGGCAGCGACACACACGGCGGTGGTGTTGTGCCTGTGTAGAGGTTTTGGATTTCTTGCTCGGTGAGGGCGCGGTTGTATATTGCGATGTCATCGAGGGAGCCAGCGAAGTGAGCGGTTAGTGGGCTTGGGTTATTGCCGTCGCGGCCAAATGCAACAATCCCGTCTGGCACGTAGTACAAATTACCACTAGCGGCAAATGAATCAACAAGAACGCCGTCCATATAAAGGCAAGAAATCGACCCATTAAAAGTACTAGTAATCAAATGCCATTGGTTGTCATTTACACTTGGGGGCGTTTGGGTTATTGAACCAATGATTTCACTGCTATTTTCATGGTGTGTAATCACAATAATTGAGGTTGATACGCTATCGTACAAAACAACATAGCCGTAAAATCGAGAGCGTATAATGTGACCCTGTGTATTGTTGCCGCTATAACCTCCCTCGAAATCAACTTTGAACCATGTAGATATTGAGATTTGCTCTGTGGGTAAAAGGGCGGTTGACTCCGAATTCACGGCAATATATTGGTTACTGCCATTGAAATCATATGCCCTCTCCGCATTCCCAAATCGATCCTCCGTCAACGTCGCCCCATTCACCACCCCATCATTCCCATTCCCGCTTTCATCATTGGCATTCCCATTAAACGGCCACCAGCCCACGAGGCCGTCGGTGGGCACATAAGAAGGCACCTGGGCGGCGGCGGGCAATACAAGCAGCGCGCACAGAGCACACGTGAGAACGTAAAGAGTTTTTTTCATAAACATAATTTGTTGTGCTGCCTTGTCCCTGCGGCAGGGTTAGTATAAAAAATCAGCGTGGGACAGTTGTCGTGCTCGTATCTGAGGGAGTAGAAGCCCTTACCTACAAAGCAAAGCAACGCCCACGCTTTAACGTGAGCGTTTGCTTGTGCTCCCTGTAGGTATTGAAATTTCTACTTTTCAGATACAGGATCTTCGCAAACGCTAATCTTGTTTTCGTATGTTGGGAATTGCTCGTGTGCAATTCGAGGACGAAGATAGGGAAATTGTTGAACTGATAAAGGAGCAATGACGCTATCCATTTCACGCGGTAACCACCCTCGGTTGAACCATAAACTTTTCGGGATGTGTTTTAATCCATTCACGGAACAGAAGGGTCTTGTTGGATAGACTCGCGACCTGTTTGGAAATGCCACAATATGTGCAACGACCTTACCCTTCAGGCGCGATGGAGCCCTTCCTGCCTGGCAGCGATGAAAGCAATCGTCTCGTATACTCTGACTCCGGGTGGTAAAAAACTTTGTCGGCGCTTCCCATCTCCTCTAAGCGGCCCTTGTTCATGACCATGATGCGGTCTGACATATAATACACCACGTTCAGATCGTGACTGATGAAGAGCAGGGTGAGCCCCAGTTCTGCCTTCAATGAATTGAGCAGGTTCAGCACTTGCGCTTGCACCGAAACATCCAATGCAGCCACGCTCTCGTCGCAGATCAATAGCTCCGGTTTACACGCGAGCGCGCGTGCAATGACAATGCGCTGACGTTGACCTCCGCTGAATTCGTGCGGAAATTTATTTGCGCTATCCGCAGCCAATCCCACTTGATTCAACAGCTCCACTATTTGCGAATCCCTTTGTGCGCGCTCTATGGATGCGTAATTCATCATGGGCTCCATAAGAATGTCGCGCACCAGCATTTTCGGATTCAATGAAGAAAAAGGGTCTTGAAAAACGAGCTGCACTTTACTGCGCAACATCTTCAGATCGTTTCGGCTCTCGGCGGGCAAAATCACTTTGCCTCCAGAGGAAAAATTATATATCGCCGTGCCCATGTCGGGCTTAATAAACCCCATCAACAATCTGCTAAGAGTGGATTTGCCACAGCCGCTTTCGCCCACTAATCCTAGTGTTTCACCGCTGTTAATGCAAAACGAAATCTCGTCCAACGCCTTTGTAATAGATTGTCCTGATGAATTGCGATAGTGCTTGCGCAACGATGCGGCTTCGAGCAAGATGTTGTCGGTAACACGTCGTGCATCCAACGCTGTTGTGCTTCGGCTTTCGATTACATCACTCACTGTAATGAGTGATTTTCCCTTTGAGTCCGGCGCAGGTCGGCACGATATCAGCGCCTGCGTATAGGGGTGCTTGGGTTGTGATAAAACATCTGCCACTTTGCCGGCCTCAACCATTTCCCCGCGCCACATCACCACCACCTCATCGGCGATTTCAGATACTACAGCGAGATCATGGGTGATAAAAAGCAGTGACATAGCTCGCTTCACTTGCAGGCTCTTCAGAAGTTTCAGTACCTCGCTTTGCACTGTGACATCGAGGGCTGTAGTGGGCTCATCGGCTATCAGCAAGCTCGGCGAGGATGCAATCGCCATGGCGATCATCACCCGTTGCCGCTGGCCGCCGCTGATTTCATGGGGGTATTTTTCATACACCATCTCAGGGTTGGGCAGTTGCACCTCTTGAAACAACTCGAGCACCAGACGCTTTGCTTGTTGCGTGTTGCCCTGGGAAAATATCAGTGCCGACTCAAGCACCTGTTTTCCGCAAGTCATCAGCGGGTTGAGGGCCGACATAGGTTCTTGAAAAATCATAGCAAAATCCCTTCCTCGTCGCTCAGTGGCGGCTACATCATCCGATAGGTTCAGGGGCGTTGCCTGTGTTTCTACGCCCGCGGGGGTGATGGTTATTTCGCCCCCGGTCACGCGCAATTTCGCAGTGTCAAGCAAACCCATTAGCGCCAGACTTGTAAGGGATTTTCCGCTGCCCGACTCACCCACGAACGCTACCGTTTTTCCACGTGGAATAGTAAAACCAACATTTTTCAAAAGTGGTTTTTCTTCTGCATTCGTGACAACGTTAAGTTGCTTAACAGTTAGGTACAAATCCTCCATCATCGTGATGCTTCTCTGAATTGAATAACCAGTTTGCTTCTGTCTTCAATGGTTACAGGATCCTTCAGATAGATGTCGGCATCCTTTCCGTTGGCCGTTATGGTTGACCAGCTGCAAAACTCCTGGTATATGTTACACTCGCCGTAACGTTCGGAATACAGCGCGCGAAATTCATTTCTCAGGTTCATAGCGTCGTTCACATTGGGTAAAAAAACAGAGAGCTCAATATTATTTAACCCTTGATCACCAAACCCGTAATTGATTTCATACCATGTAGAATCATTGCGATCAGCTTGAATGCGATAGATCAGCTCGTCGGGCATGGTGTATACCGACTTCGCAATTTCAGTGCTTGACACCTCGCTGGGAGGATCACCAATATTCACACCTCTAAAATCTTTACCGTCTTCGGTTGCGTGAATATTTTCTGCCGTGATTTCTGTCGATTCACTTGAGCATGAAACCAGCATGAGCAATAGACACGTCAAGGGCACAATCGCGCCAGCGACTAGATAAGTCTTTGTGTCATTAGGTCTATTGACCGCGCTCATACATTCGAGATTCTCTCCGTTTCAATTGTGCGTCGAGCAACAATGAGAGCAATATAAGACCCACGCCTATATAAAATCCGGTCGACAATTTTTCTTTTTCACCATACCAATACGCTGCAAAAGAGATGGTGTATACGGGCTCCATAGCTATGGCCAAACAACAGGTGTATGGCGAGAGTGTTTTCATCACACCTATAGAAGCGATGAAAGCAAAAGCGGTGCACACAATACCCAACAGTGCCAACAACAATACATCTCTTCCTGTGGGAAGAGCAAAACTTGTCGTGCCGCCCCCTTCGAAGAACAAACAAACCGAAATGGTTGCGCCGGCAAAAACCAGTTCCCAAAAACCGATTTTTATTGCGTCGTGCTTTTGCACTAAACGGCCGTTTAAAATTGCAAAAACAGCTGACAGCATCGCCGCTGCTATGGCGATCAGAGCGGGCATCACTTCTGGTTCTTCGATGCCTAAAACCACACTTAGTCCAACAAAAGCCACGGCACTTATCAGGAGATCTTGACGAGATAATTTCTGTTTGTTAAGCAACGGATTCAACAGTGAAACAAAGAATGCGGTACTGCCCATAATTGCTAATGGGAGAGAAATATTGAGTTGTTTTATCGCTTCAAAAAAACATAACCAATGGACACCGATGAGCACGCCAGACAGCGCAAAATCCCTCATGTCGCTTCGGGTTGTTCTCAAAGATTTACGGCGCGTTATGGCATAGAGTGTAATAGCGCCTAATGCGAATACAATTCGCCACCCAACAATTTGAGAAGAGCTGAGTTGAATCTCATTGCCGAGGATGCCGGTGGCGCCCCAAATCAGCACGATAAAGTGGAGAAGTAAAGTATTACTCGCGACGGCTTTTGTCATCATCGAATTCAACTACGCCGCCGCTCACCGTATATTTCATTACCTCTACTGCGTTTCTCTCGATTACCTTAACGTTTGCCTTGGGTACAATCATAAGATGACCGGAAAAACTATAACTCATCGGAAAATAAACCGCCACCTTCCCATCAATTTGTCCGAGTTCCTTTAAGTCTTCATCCGTCACAAAGCCAATCATTTCCAGGTCCATATCATTACTTACCTTCACCAAAACAGGCCGGTTAAATTTTTTCTTATTGCCCACGAACGCGTTCAATAAATCAGAAATAGAACTATACAAATTGTTTACCCCGGGGATACGTTCAATCATGCTTTCAAACAAACCCTTCATTCTGTCATTGATGAAAAGGCTTCCCAACCAACCCATCAGGAACAATAGCGAAATCAGCATCATAATTCCGATCCCGCGATGGCCCAATTTCTCCAGGGTGGATGGGTCGCTGACGAAAATTGATGGCAGTAGACCATCGAGCCAAACAAATATTTTAACAACGATATAGCCCGTGCCGAAAACCGGCAGCGATATTATTAGGCCATTGAGCACATAGGAAATCAGTTTGCGCGACCATTTACTCTTCATCACAGCACGTTAATTCTGGCGGCAAACTTTTCTTTATAGAGGCCGCCCACGGGAATCTTCACACCGAGTTCCTTCATCACAATTTCTCCGGCTGCTATATAGTCAATGTGATTCATGTTCACGATAAAGGACCTGTGCACTCTTTGAAAATCGGGGCTTGACATTTTCCTTTCGGTTTCCTTCATCGTTGCGTGAATTACGAATGTTTTATTGCGTGTAACGATTTGCATATAGTCTTTGAGTGCTTCGACGTAAAACACTTCGTCGTTGGGCAGGCGCATAAACCGCGAGTTACTTTTCACAAATAAATGATCTGCTCCCGGCTTATAGGAAGAGAATGATTTCAGCATATCATTTTCTGCCTTGAGTTCGCGTTCCTTGCTATGATGGGCTTGGGCCAGCTCAAGGGCGGCGCACAACTCAGTCTCATTGAAAGGCTTTAGAATATAGCCGTAAGGGTTGGCCCGTTTCACTTTCGAGAGAGTATCTACATCTGCATAAGCGGTCAAAAACACAATGGGCAGGTTGACTTCCTTAAGGATTTCGTTTGCTGTTTCGATACCGGTTTTGTCCCCCTTAATTTGAATATCCATAAGAATAATTTCGGGTCCGGCCAGTCGTGCCATTTGAATAGCAGCATCGCCATTATCGGTTTGAGCCACAACTTCATGACCGTTTTTGGTAAGACTTTTCTCAATGTCTTTACGGACAATTACCTCGTCTTCCACTAATAGAACTTTCATACTCCTTTCATTATGTATTTACAAACATCAATAATAGTGGTCATCTCTTTTGGAAAACAATATTTATTCTCGTGCCGTTTATCCGTTCGGAAGAAAGCTCTCCATCCAGTTGCTGCGTTAGGGCGAGAACCAATTGCGTGCCGAGAGAATCGGTTTGGGCCTTACCAAATTCTTCCTTCAAGCCAACGCCATCATCGCTTATGGATAAATGCACGCGGCGGTCAATTTCCTTGAGACACAAATTCAGTTTACCTTCCTTGCGACCCACGAAAGCGTGCTTTAGACAATTGCTAATCAGTTCATTCACGATGAGGCCCATGGGTATTGCTTCTTCTAATGAAAGGAACACGCGTTCAATGTCTTTTGTAAAATATAAATCGGTATTCGGTGGGCTATAACCTTGAATGAGCTGGCCGCAGAGAAGCGTTAAATAATCCGCTGCATCGATTCCGCTAAAATTCGGATTGCGATAAATCATCTCGTGAATGAACGCCATGCTTTGAATTCGGCCTTGACATTCGCGCAGAATTGCGGATAATTCATCGTTGCTGGAATAAGACGACTGAAGATTCAGCATGCTTGATATCAGCTGCATATTGTTTTTAACCCGATGATGAACTTCTTTGAGTAAGACCTCCTTTTCGAGCAGTGAGTCGCGGATTCTTTTGTCGGTGGCGTGTTTCTCTGAATTATCAAACATCATTACAGAAACCTCCCTTCTGCCGCCAACCGGGCGAATCATTGCCATATGTATTTGCAGCCAAATATCTTTCCCTGTGGTTGTTCTAAGGGCCATTTCAAAATTTTGAGCGATACCATTCTGTACATTTTCCTGCAGTATTTTAATTTCCTGCTGATATTTTTCTTGCAGCCTATGTTCAAACAAGAACTTATACAGATTGTCTCCCGGTTGAATGGGATCACCCAGATATTTCTCTGACCAATTGAGTATTGTTTTGTTTCTTACGAGAATAAGACCTGAGAAATCAATTGTGCACATCAATGCATCACCGCTGGAGTCGTAAACTGCTTGCAGCCGCGTCTTTTGTTCTTTGGTTTCTGCTTGCTGTTTCTGGAGTTTCTCCTTCGTTTTTTTATGTTCCTCAATCTCATCCAAGAGTGCGGCGTTTGACAATTGTAGCGATTCCGCTCTAACCTGTTCTCGCTTCAATATATTTCTCAGACGGAGGTCATTCAGTGTAACCTGAACCATGGGTTTATCTTCATAAATAGTGAGCACCATGCTTACACCAACGTCGGGGTCTGACTCCGCATATATGGTTCGCACTTCCTCGTATGCGGTGAGCACTCCACATTCCGTATTTTCAATTCTTCGCAACAGTTTTTTTTGATGTGCCTTATGGATAAAATGGATAAAAGATTTGCCGAGGCACAGCTCCATAGTATCTCTTAAGATATCAGCACCTTGGGTATTTATATATTCTATCTTCCCCTCATAAAGCAATATCACTCCCTCATTGAGATTGTCTATTAAATTTTTTAAACCCAGCTCAGCCCGCTCTGAAGAACGTATTAGTCTTTTATATACATTAAGGTCTCTGATATTAATTACCCAATCATTTATACTATCTCCCAACGCGCCTGTTCTGAACTCATACATTCCTTTGCCAGGAATATTAATTTCCAAAGAGTCTGTGCTGTTTGATTTCCGGTGGGTTTTAATTTTTCGTGTGGCGTCTTCAGAAAGTATATTATCAATGGTAAGATTCCTCGGTCGCGCTTCAACTAGACCAAATATTTCTTCGGCCCTTTCATTCATCCATTTAATCTGTAGATTATGAATAATCACAAAACCTTCAGACGAAAGACTCAGCGAAGAATAAAGTTCTGGTCCAATTTGATCCATTTTCATCTCCTCTGCTTTTAAAATCATTCGGTTTCACTCACCAAAATCTTCTCTCCATTGATTCTAACTACACGACCAGCTTCATATTCCAATTCGAGATCAGAAATACCTAATTCATTGTAATACTGCCATTTTCCATTCCTTTCGCCGCCTTCATACTTGCCGGTCTCCATCAAATTTCCATTGGGGTACCACCTTTTATGTCTTTCTATTGCAAGACCATTTTGAAAATTACCTTCAAACACCTTTTGTCCATTACTGAGATACCAAACCCATTTACCATTTCGTTCACCATCTACAAATTCGCCTTGTTCTCGATGATCATTTACCCATAGCTGCCATACACCCGTTTTATAACCCTCAATATATTCTCCTTGATTCAGCACAACACCAGCACTATCATACTCAACGCTATTTCCATCCTCCTTTCCTTTCTTATAAAATTCCTCGCGGTGCAGAGTCCCTGATGCATAATACCATTTCCACGCACCGTAAGCCAGATCGTCCTTGTAATTGCCGTCCTGTTCAATTTTACCATTCTTGAAATAGAACTTCCATGGGCCTTGCTTCATGCCCTTTTCATATTTTCCTTCCGATCTTTTTTCACCCGTATCGTAATAAAAAATCCAGCTTCCTTCCCTTCTTCCAAGTGAATCGATCATTCCCCGCGCCATGAGCTTATCCTTATCATAAAGCTCACCATCCACCTCTCTGCCATTCTTATCATACAATCGGAAGTTACCTTGTTTTTTTCCTCCTATCATCGTTCCCTCTGAAGCAATAGTGCCATCAGCATAATATTCTCTTTTAATATCAGGTAGCTTCGTAGTTTGATCATCCGTAATGAGCACTCCCATTTCATAACGCTCAATTCGTAAGAATTTTCCTGAATCGTCATAATATTTATATATCCCATGTTTAAGACCATGTTGCCAAGTTCCTTCCTCTTGAACTTTACCGTTTTCAAAAAACACCTTCCATACTCCCGACTTCAACTTTTCCGAATCGTATCGATTGATTTTTTCTTCTGCGTAAATGAAACCTGATTTATAGGTATACTCCGTAATTATCCTGCCATCCTCAGCAAATTCAAGACTCCTACCTTCTTCCTTATTTTCATTGAATTTAACAACCTGTCGTAGCTCACCAGTAGGATAAAAATATTTCCCTTCTCCACTGCGTATTCCGGAATCGTACATGACTTCGGAAGCCTTTTGACCTTTGGTATCAAAAATTGTTTCCTTGCCATTTCGTAGACCATTTTTATAGGTTGTAGCTTTTTCTCTTAGACCCGTTTCAGAATAAAATTCCCATATCGAATCCAGTTCACCGTTTTTCCGCTTACCTATAGACTTTATATTTCCTGATTCATAGTAAGATTTCCATTCTAAATCAGGTTTGTTATTTACCATCCAACCTTCACTGCTAACCCTGCCTGATTCAAAAAAATACTGCACGAACTTAACCTGGCATTTCAATTCATCACAGAAAACCAAACAACCGAAAACCATTACAAAAAGTACAGATTTCATTTCAGCAAATGTATTCTCTCAGTTTGAAGGCCAACCAAAAGGTTATCATTACCAATCATAAATAATATATTTTAAAGTATAGAAGTTTGTGATAGTATAGATTGGTTGAAATGTGTAGAATTAATTGCCCGGTCTATTGATTTTTGAGTTACTATTACTTTTTCACAACTTACTAATAGAACAAACATTCTAAAACGCCAGTTAGATTGAAGCTAAGTGCAGATATTCACAATGTTGTGTATAAGGAGAAATGGTATAATTGTTGGATGGATTGGATAGTCATTAGACTTGAAAATATGTTGATGAAATGAATGTATCTTTCAAAATACTCACTGGAGACAAGGTTATAAACAAGATAAAATTACTTTTCAGTTAGATATTGCCGTGAAATTCACAAGCAAATAACAATAGATGAAATCAATAGTAATAGGCAGTGATCATGCGGGATTTGATATGAAGACCGAGCTCTTGGAGTACTTGAAGCTAAAAAATTTTACTTGTTACGATAGTGGCTGTTACGATAAAAACTCTGTAGACTATCCTGATTACGCGAACGCCGTGGCAGGGAAAGTGTCTTCAGACAAGAACCTGTTAGGAATATTGTTGTGTGGTAGTGGTATAGGAGTAAGTATTGCGGCCAATCGATGGAAGGGCATACGCGCCGCCTTGTGCTGGGATATGGAAATAGCAAGATTATCCAGACAACATAATGACGCGAATATTATCTGTCTACCAGCGCGTTTTTTGGATAAGGAAAAAATGATAGAAATCGTAAATGAATTCCTTAACACGGAATTTGAGGGTGGCAGGCATTCAAACAGAATAAGAAAAATTGATAGTGAAAATGAATAAGGTTTGTTGGATAGTTGTTTTGTTACTAAGCAAAGTTGTTTTAAGTGCGCAAGATGATAAGTCTTTGTACTATGCGGGAATGATTGATAGCTTAAGAATGAAAACGCTGTTATATGAATTCGCGTCTGATTCTTATGAGGGTAGAGAAACAGGAGAAAAGGGACAGCAGAGCGCGGCAAATTTTCTGAAAGACTACTATGAAAAATGTGGTCTGCAAAAGCTCATTAGTGGCGGATGGGAGCAGTTATACCCACTGAAGAGAGAATCGTTTCAAGGATCAACAGCCACAACTGGAAAGGATGAATTTAAGTACATAGATGATTTTTACATGTACGGAATAAATATTAAACAGCTCGATTGTGCTGATGTTGTTTGGGTGGATTATGGTATTCAGACTGGTAACTATAATGATTACCAAAGTAAGAGCGTAAAAGGAAAAACGGCGTTATGTATGAGTGGTGAGCCTTTGGATAATTCCGGAATTTCACGTGTAACCCGAACCAACGAATTAAGCGAGTGGAGTTCAGACTGGACATTGAAAGCAATAGCAGCGGAAAGGGCAGGAGCAAAGGCATTGATAATTGTCAACAGAGAATATGATAAATTCATAAAACGGGCGCGCTACTGGTTTGAGCAATCCCCATTGAGACTCGACAGAAGTAAAGAAGAGTTTAGCGATTATAATATCCCCGTTGTTTTTATAAGCCCTGACATGTGCGCCAAATGGATAGCAGGCGCAGATAAACAAGTGCACAAGAAGAAGAAACTCATTCTTGAGGGAAAATCACCCCAAAAAAAAGAAATTACCACCCCTTTGATATTTCACATGGAACGTAACACAAGCAATTTCAATGCAAGCAACGTATTGGCGTTTATTCCTGGAAGCGATCCTGCTATGAAAGAAGAAGTGGTGGTCTTATCTGCGCATTATGATCATGTTGGAGTGATTAAGGGTGAAATTCATAATGGTGCTGATGATGACGGTAGCGGCACGGTGACATTAATGGAGCTCGCCAGGGTTTTTCAGAAAGCTAAAGAGGAGGGCAATGGTCCGGCAAGAAGTCTTTTGTTTCTGCATGTCAGCGGCGAGGAAAAGGGGCTTCTGGGCAGTGAGTGGTATGCTGATCATCCGATATTACCGCTCGAGAAAACGGTGTGCAATCTCAATGTTGATATGATTGGTAGGCAGGACGAGAATCACAAAGACGCTAATTATGTTTACTTGATTGGCTCAGACAAATTGAGCTCAACGCTGCATAAAGTGTCGGAGCGGGTGAATGAAAAATACACGAAGCTGCAATTGGATTATACCTACAACAATCCTGATGATCCCAATCGCTTTTACTATCGCAGCGATCATTACAATTTCGCGAAGAAGGGGATTCCTGTGATTTTTTATTTCAGTGGAGTTCATGAAGACTATCATAAACCAGGGGATGATCCTGAAAAAATCATGTACGGTAAGATGTCCCGAATTGGAAAACTCATCTTCCATACCGCGTGGGAAGCCGCCAACATTGAAGGAGGCCTGCCGGTGGATAGCAACAAAGAATAATAGCCGATAATTTTTGCTTGAGGCGGCGGGACCAACTAAATTTGTCTCATGGGCTTAGTTAAAAGCTTCCTCCTGATCATTTATACGCTATCAGCAGTTGGCGTGCAGATACAATTGCATTATTGCTGCGGGCACTTAGCTGATATCCATTGGGGGACTTCAGAAAACCACTCCCAGGGTTGTGATGGCGAGGGATGTTGTAAGCCGGATAATGGCTGTTGTAGATACGAGACAATCTCCATTAACAATAGTGCCGACCATTGCTCACCACAACCGGTTTGTGTAGACCTACCCATGAAATTAGAGGCGCAACGGAAACCCCTTCTTGCTTTGCGGTCTATTCAATCAGACGATTTGAAAATCAACATCAAGGAATCGCCGCCCCCACTCAAGAAGAAAACATACATAGTGTTTTGTCAGCGCAAGAATTGTGATGAGATGATTTGAAGCTTAGTGATATAAACAAGCACTCATTTCTTACTTATCCATTTCTATGAAAACAATACAAATCATTTTTTCTTTTCTTGTTCCTGTTACAGTGTATGGTCAGGACAAAGAACCCACAACCATTCAATTTCACGTGGAAAGTGTATGCGGAATGTGCGAAACAGCCATTGAGCGATCACTTGACGCAAAGGGAATTATCGCCGGAGATTATGACCTTGAAACCATGCTGGCCACCGTTACATACAAGCCGTGGAAAATATCCGAGGCCGAAATTCACGCCCTCGTGAATTCTGCTGGTTACGACACCGATAAAAGCAAATGCACCGACGAACAGTACAGCAAGGTGCATGGTTGCTGTAAATACCGCGAGCTCACAAGACATTGAACCAAATGAGAGCGATATGTCTTGCGCTGATGTTGTTGTTGGCTTGTCCGGCTGTTGCACAAAAAATATCAGGAACAGTAAAAGACGAACAAACCCGGCAACCTTTGGAGGGAGTGGTCATACGCGCCATCTCGGGAAGAACGGGCGCAGTAAGTGATAGCATCGGTAACTTTACCTTGCAGAGTGAGGATAGTTTGGTAATTCTATCCCTGGTGGGTTATAGATCCGACACCGTTGCAACTGCACGTGCCAATGGTATTATCCTTCTTCAAAACAATCTGAATTTGGGTGTTGTGAATGTGACGGGCGATAGGGCTGCCACCACCATAAGTTTGCTAGACGCCAAGAATCTGCAGGTCATGGGCAAGAAGGAATTATGCAAGGCGGCCTGTTGCAACTTGAGTGAAAGTTTTGAAACCAACGCATCAGTTGATGGCTCTTTTACCGACGCAATATCAGGCACCCGTCAAATCAAAATGTTAGGATTGGAGGGATACTACTCGCAGATAACGCTCGATAATATACCTAATGTGCGAGGGCTATCGGGTGTATATGGACTGGGTTATGTTCCGGGCCCTTGGGTCGATGCGATATACTTGTCGAAAGGTGTTGGCTCGGTAACGTCGGGCTATGAAAGCATCACCGGTCAAATCAATGTGGCCACGAAAAACACATCCACAGCAGAACCGTTACACATTAACGCTTACACCTCTAATAGCGGCCGCCAGGAATTGAACATCATATGGAGTCCGATGAAATCTCCGCAACACGGCCATCAAGACGATGATCATCACCACGAACACAAAGTGCTGACAAGTCTGCTTGCCCATGGCGCCTATTCAGGCACAAGAGCAGACATGAATGGCGACGGATTTATGGACAATCCTCTTTTTAAGAATGTGATATTGCAAAACGACTGGAGTATTGAGCTCATCGAGGGATTGACCGCGCTCGTAACGGGGCGTTATTTAAACAATAACCACACGAGTGGACAATTGGATTATTCTAAAGACAGCACACAAAGCGCATTGTGGGGCGCGCACCACACAACCGAGCGAATTGAGGCGCACGCGAAGGTGGGATATGTGTTTCCAACCGAGGCGGAAAAAAGTATCGGTAGCCAATTCTCATATATACAACATGATATAGTTGGCCGATACGGATTCAGAGACTACCTCGGCACGCAAGAAACATTCAGGGGCCACCTTCTTTATTCTGCTGCAAGCGTGAATGGAAAACACCAGGCGGTATCGGGAGCAACGTTGGTAAACGACATGTATAACGAGCAACTGACCGCAGACACTACGGGTCCGTTACTGCTCAATTCATTTGTGCTAAAACGCGGCGAGAGAGTTTTCGGCGCATTTTCAGAATACACCTTTACCCCCAATGAAAAGCTCATTGTCGTTGCGGGCGCGCGCGTGGATCATCATAACCTTTATGGAATATTCTATACCCCGCGACTTCATCTGCGTTGGAATGTAACAGACCGAGCCGCTATAAAGTGGGTAAGTGGCAGTGGTAGACGCGTTGCAAATCCGATCATGGATAATGTTGGACTTTTGGGGGGCAACAGAAACCTATGGCTGGCCGGTGATATGAGCAACGGGCCAAATGGATTAAAGATGGAAGAAGCCTGGAACAATGGTTTGATCTGGGTTCAAAAGGGCAAGATGTTTCACAGGGAACACACGCTGACCATCGATGCATACCACACGCGATTTGTCAATCAGGCCGTTGTGGATTATGAAACGCCGGGAAACGTTTTTGTTTATAATCTACAAGGAAAAAGCTATAGCAATAGTGTTCAGGTGGAGTGGCATTTTACACCCGCACGTCGACTTGATGTGCGAACAGCCTACCGCTGGCTCGAGGCGAGAACGCAGTATGGCGAGGTGTTGAAGGACAGGCCGCTAACCAATCGCCATCGGGCATTTGTAAACATGGCCTATGAAACCAAAGCAAATGAAAGGGGCAGACAATTTCGCTTTGATTGCACGGTGCAATGGATTGGGAAAAAAAGAAGACCCGCGATACGCGTCGACGAAGCAGAGCGCTATACACCAGAATTTTTTCAGTGGATGGCACAAGCCACCTATGTAATAAAAAAGAACTTTGAAATTTATTTAGGGGGAGAAAACCTGAGCAATTACAAAATTCAAGATGCCATAACTGATTACACGAATGTTGTGAGCTCAACGATGGACGCGTCACAAACCTGGGGTCCTGTTTTTGGAGCGATGGGTTATTTGGGATTGCGCTTTATTGTGGAATGATCTTACTCTGCAGCACTCACGTGAAATTCAAATTTCTCCATGATCTGATTGCATAATAATTTCTCGCAGGCCGATTGAACCATGCTCTCTGCCTCTGCCTTATTAGACGCATTGATCTCACATGTAATATGTTTACCGATGCGCGCCGATGTAATGTTAGGAAGACCCACATTTATCATCGCGGAGGAAACCGCCTTGCCCTGAGGATCGAGCAGTGCATCGTGAGGCATAATGTTGATGGAGGCCAAAAATTTTTTCATGCCGTAAAATTAGTGTTCAACCCCATTAGAAATCAAACTGCAGTTTGGCGCGAATACCATACCTGACAATATTCGGATTGTCGAGATAGGTGAGGCGCCAAATAAAATCGAGGCGCAAGACTTTAAAAATATTTTCTACACCCAATGCCGCTTCTGCAAAGGGTTTTTGAAGTAAGAATATATCATCAACTCCATCATTATTGAAGTCGCGCACCATGATTTGATCATTAGATCTATCGTACCCACCCACCACGGCTTTTGCACTGGCCACCTCGCGCCACTTGAGTCTGCGGAGCAAGGGAATCTTATTCAGGAACAAACCCTCTGCATGGTAGGTTGCCCAAACGCTGGCCCATTCATCAGAAACAAATTCAAAAAAGTTCATCGTGTTGTAGGAGGCCTCGTCGTAAAAAAACGTTTCATTCCCCGCGTGCATCATGAGCAGAGGATAGGGCAAATTTCCAAAGATTCTGCCCACCTCGGTGGTAAGCCGCAAATAGCCGAACGGACCGAAGCGCATGTTATCAGAAACGCGGAGAACCCCCTTCTGATAATTGAAGTCGGAGGACAGGACATTCTTCAAACCAAAAGAAAATTGGGCCTCAACAATGGGATAATTGGTGCCGAGACTTATGCGCTCAAACTCACCATAAACAAAGCGCTCCTTATATGCAAAGCGGCTGTACAGGCTTACTTCTGTTGTGGTTAGCGAGGGAATGGATGACTGAACTTTTAGTTCGTTCGGAGGAGCGAGATATTTATAAGTGGCCCCAGCAGGTATGAGGGTCCGATGTTTGAAAATCATTTGGGTTGACCAACCAAAGAGCCACTCTTTCTCTAAATAAGATGAGAGCTCGGTTACGTATGTAAGCTTATTTGCGGGATTGCGCCGAAACAATGATGATAGCACATTGTCTTGTCTGAACGCGCCAGTGCCCTGGCCAAGTTGCTCGAGATCGTTTTTAGCAAACACATTGAACGCCAACCGGGGGTTCTTGATGGGGACATAAGTAATACCGCCGCCCGCTTTGAATTGATTGTCGAGCAGACCATATGCACCATATCCCTCCAACATGATTTTTTTGCTAAAGTCGTTGCTGGTGCGACCACCGAAGCGGAAGCGATTGCCCTCAATCGGGTTGAAACTATAGAGTGTGTAGTATGGGCCCAGCTCAAAGGGCCCGATGACTTTATAACCGTTGACGAAAAGATTGACTACGTTGGCTATAGTAACAAACTGCGGCAAATTTTTGAGGGTGTCAACCATATTATAAATACGGACCTCATTTGCAGTTAGCGGTACATGCCTTGACTGCGCCCAGAATTCATCGGTCTTTTTGCCCGACTCAGGATCAATTACAATATCGCTGGTGCCCCGAAAAAAGGAAATGTCGCGCTCTTTATTGATGACAAAACTTTTGTAAGTGGCTGTTTTTCTGCCGTACATCCCCAGTTTGTTTTCACTTAATGCGAAGTCGACAATCAACTCATCACGAGTAAGCATCCATACCTCTGGCTCCACCTCATCAAACTCTTGAACCACTTTGAAATCTCTGATCCAGTTGATATTCGCGCCCTCTGCTATGGTTGCCTCAATTCTCTTAATAGCATAAGTAGTATCATGAATCCACATCTCACCGAAAAACAATCTTTCGGATTTGCGACGGGGAAAAAACTGCAAGAGATAACACCACTGACCATCGATCCACGAGCTATCCATAAGCCCATAGTCGTAAAAACCAAGACAATAAGATGCGATAGGACTTGTAAAGCTTTTATTGAAAGCAACGAGTTCGTTATCGTATACATTCACCCCCTGATACATGTCGCCAAGAAATTGATTGATGCTTTCGTTTTCTACACCGCTCACTTTCGTAGCGTGAATGATTTCTTTCGATGCTTTCGGGTTTTTGCGATAATAAAGGTTGGAAATGGATTCGGTCATGAATACGGGCAAATAGGGTTTTTGTCCCGTTGAATCAACGCCTTCGAAAATGAAAGAAAATGGCTTCATGATTTTTCGGTCTTGAATCTTGTCGCCGAAGTTGTTGATATCGAACTCAACTTTATTGTAAGCTTCATATTCATATGCGCTGAGTTTTTCTCTGTTGTTGATGTCTTTGTTGCGCAACACCTTTTTCATCAGCGCAATGGCGGGATTGGGCTCGTCGTCTGGACGAATAACCACCTCGCTTGCGAGGCCCGCCTGTTCTTTCATCATGAAGTTGATTTCGGTTGATTGTCCTTGTTTGACCTTCACGGTTTGCGTTTGATAACCCAACACCATCGCTCGCAATGAGTCGCTGCTGTAATACGTTTCAATTCTGTATTTGCCGTCGAGGTCTGTTTGTGCGCCCGACTTGGTGCCAACAAACATTACCGGCACAAATGATAATGGCTCATTTGTGAGGGCGTCGTACACACGACCATAAACAATAGTTTTTTGCGCATGAAAATCACCGAAACAAAACAGAACAACAAATAGCAAGAAGACGCGCAAATACATGAGGCAGGTTAGGCCACGAATTTAGCGGTTAGCAAAGGAATTCATGGATATAATTAATCAGAGGAATAACAACTAATCAATGAGCGCCACTCATGGTGTTGTGTGCCTCAAGTCCGCACCTCAACCACGCAGCGTATTGATCGGCGCTTGGATTGTATTGTTCGGTAGGCGCGAGGAGCTTTCCATTGGGTGAGAGCAGAGCATAAAAGGGTTGTGAGTTATTAGAAAAAGTTTCTGTCTGCAATGTTGCCCACTTGGTGCCAACGCGTTTTATTTCTTTCTGCCGACCATCTTTGGTTGTGTATACGAATTGCTGATCAACGGGCAACTCAACTTTCTCGTCAACATATAGAGAGCACATGATGTAATTGTCGTTGAGCAACGAGCGCACCTCATCCGTAGGCCAAACCGTGTCTTCCATTTTGCGACAGTTCACACAAGCCCATCCGGTGAAGTCGAGAAAAAGTGGTTTGCCTGTTCGTTGTGACTCTGCCATTGCCTCTTCCAAATCAGTATAGATGTGGAAGGGATGTTCGTAGTGATACCATGAATACGATTTAGGCGGAGGAAAGCCACTCAGAAAATTGAAATCATTGAGCGAAGAGGAAGGCAGAACCCCTGGAATGATGCGCAGTGTAAACGCCGCGATTAAAACAACGAAGGATATCTTAAGCGCTGAATAACCCTTTGAGCCCTGGCCCTTTTTGAAGGTGTAAAGCTTGAGCATATAGGCAAGCCAGAAAGCACCGATCAATATCCAAATGGCAAAAAACGTTTCGCGCTTCAATAGCCCCCACTGTTCAACCAAATCAGAATTGGAGAGAAATTTTACCGCAAGGCCCAACTCAAGAAAGCCAAGCGAAACCTTGAAGTCATCCATCCATCCACCACCTTTCGGAAGTTTCTTCAACATAGCGGGGAACGCAGCAAACAATGCGAAGGGTGCGCCAAGCGCCAGACCGAACCCTAACATGGCCGCTGAAACTTTTGCTGCGGGCATTGACATTTCTAAGCCGGCGAATTGAAAAACACCCTGGACATCGGCGCTATATATACTACCAATCACGGTGCCGAGTATGGGTCCGGTGCACGAGAAGGAAACAATAGCGAGGGTAAGGGCCATGAAGAAAACACCGATTACGCCGCCGATATTCGAGGCGTTATCAGCCTTGTTGGCGAGAGAGCTGGGCAATGTGATTTCGAAGAACCCGAAAAACGAAATCGCAAAGACTACAAAGACCACAAAGAACCCAATGTTAAGCCAGGTATTTGTGGCGATGGAATTCAGCACCTCGGGATCAACGTTTTTTGATAAATGGAATGGTAGAGAAAGCAATAGGTAAATGAGAAGAATAAATAGTCCATAGAGCAACGCCATGCTTTTGCCGCCGCCCGCACCTTTCGTGAAGAACGAAACGGTAAGAGGGATCATTGGAAAAACACAAGGCGTAAGTAACGCGAGCAATCCGCCGATGATACCAAAAAGAAAAATAGCCCAGAGGCCCTGTTGAGTTTTTTCAGTACCACAGGTATTGACGGGGTGGTTGAGATCTACACCAGGCAGCAATATCATTGACCCTGTTGCGCTGTCGTTGGCGGGTGGCGCTGATGTTGTGACGGTGTCTACGATTGCGGCCACTGAATCTTGAACCACCGCCTCCGCTGAAGACCCAATGGGTGTTAGCGGAATGGAAAAGCTTGCGGGCTCTGGGAAAATACAACGTTCATCATTGCAAGCCATGAACTCTACTTCGCCTTTGAGCTTTGTGGGCTTGTCTGTTTTCAATTTGATGCGCTGTTTAAAAGTGGCCGTGTTTTCGAAATAGTTCAATTCCATTTCGAAGTTGGGGTCATGATGCGTGATGTATTTGCCTTCCGTTGGTTTGCCTAGAATTTCGATTTCAGAGCCAGACGTGAACTTAAGGCTGGTGGGAATGGGGCCAATCGCGTTTGGATCTGATGAAACGTGCAGCGCATATACATGCCACCCCGCATCAATTGTGGCGGTAGCACTGAAGACGTGTTCACCATTTTCTTGGGGAAGACATTGGAACTTCCATTTGACGGGCTCAAAGATTTGGGCGGACGCAAGTACAACTTGCAATAAGAATAAATGGCTCAAAAAAATTACTCTCATACTTTGGAATTTCAAGTGGGCAAAAATATCCGCCCTCGCTTTATGCTGAGGTGCGTAAAATCACAAATATGCATAACCCGTTAGGGTCGTATGTGTATATGCAGAGTTGGGCCCGCCTCTTATTCCTTCACGACGCGCAGAAACTGACTGCTGGCACCAGCAACACGGAGAAAGTAAATTCCGGTTTGCAATGGCGCGAAAGCATCGTTGAGCGCGGCGTTGATTTGTGCCAGTTGGCCTGAGGACTGCAGGATCAGTCGACCATCAGTAGAGAAGATCTCTGCGCGCACCAAGGAGCCGGAATCAAAAGACCCTTCAGCCACAATATTGAATTGATCTGAAAACGGATTCGGAAATACTTTGAAGCTTGAATTCTCTGAGTTGGCGAGCAGAGCGCTTTGTCCGTTAACGAACAGCCCTCCGGAGCCGCTGATGACTCCATCACCCGTGAGCTCAGCAACACTAAGTTCGCCCGACAGGTATACATGCGCACCTTCCTCCAGGGTCAATTTTCCGGCACTCGCCTCATCGGTTATCGCGGGCTGAGGAAATGCGTTGCCCGGTATGATTGCGTCGGTTGTACCGTCAGGAATTTTTCCCTCTTCCCAATTGTTTTCGTTGAACCAGTTGGAGTCACCCCCGTTGCCCGACCAGAACGCGGCGGTATTGTTGGATGGAAACGCGTATGCGTTCGTCACCACAGCAGGAGCCGTGTAGGTAACGTTCACCCAGCATTTCTGAGAGGGATTAGACGAAACGCTATTGCGCACCTTGAGCGTGATCCATCCTGTGAAGTTGGGTGTATAGTTTCCGGTGAGCGTGCCCAAACCAGTCATAGAAGACAATTGGGTTCCAGCGTTATTATACAACCCGATAAACAAACTCTTGGTGGCATTTTGAGGATAAAGGATATAAGTAACAGGCTTTCCAGACTCAACAAAAATTTTACCGACGGTTCTAAAGTTGGTTGACGACGCGGGGATGGCCCCGCCTTGGCCCAATGACGAGGCGTGTCTATCACCGAGGTCACCGGCCATCTCCCATTCTTGTGTTGTAGTAATGGCGCGAGCCGGCGCGTATGTGTTGGCATCTAGACCAACAGGCGCCCAAACACTATAACCTCTTCTACCGGCAATGTTAAGCGTAGGGTTTACAGGCGGCGTATTGATTTGAGCCCAGCCGTTGGCGTCAACGGTCACGGTTGTGGTTCCGTTGGCTCCAGAATAATCTTTCAGCACGGTGCCCGCAGGAAATGAAGTATACACCCATTGATTTTGCCAAGTTGACCAGCTATCAGTTATACCAATTACAGCTTTTCCGGCCCTGGCAATTACGAGGTAATCGGCGCTTGCGTGTGGAACCTGGTAAGGGCCAGATTTGAAATCGAGCGCCTGGTGACACCACATGAGATTCTGAAGGTCTGATCGCATGGGCAGTGAGGTGTTTGACTTGGGGTCGTGATTGTATCTATTGCCATTGTACCCGATATCGAATAAGTCTTCAAAGAAAATTTGCGGATTTCCGTCCATAGCAAGAATTACGGCGTAGGCAGCAGAAAGGCGGGGTTCGTTGGGCTCAATGTGAGGCGACAATTCACCACCGCTATTCCAACCGGTATAATTACCGGTCGAGCTCACTTGAGGGCGGAACGTGTCATGATTATTGACAAACGGCACAGTGCGATGCACGTAGGTGTTGGTGGATGAATAATAAGTAACCCGTTCATTTTGTTGAGCGCCGGGAAGAGAGGCCATGTTGAAATTGCCCATGCCGTACACCATGCCGTAAAGGCCACCGCCGTTATCAAAAGCGCGCAGACCGAAGTCAAAGGTTCCCATCATTTTATCTCCTGAAGGCGCGGCGATGGTGTTTACATAATTATCCAAATCATTTTTGCTTCCAACCCATTCGCCAACATTGAACATGTTTTGTCCGCCCTTGCACCAAGACGGTAAAATGTTTTTTAAGTTGTAGCTATAATCTTCTTGTACGTATGTGGGAAAGTGCTTCACCGCATCCCAACGAAAGCCATCAACAGCGGTTTGTTTTTTGTACCACATGATCCAATCACGTCCACCGTTGCGCATATAATTGGAGGTTTGCGCAGGGTTGTATCCACTGACATTGCTGCTCACTCCGAATGCGGAGCTTTCGTAGCTCACATCCGGACCAAAATAATCTGAACAGATGTCGCCCGTTGTGCAATTGTTATTGGGGTTGGGATAAAAGTTTGTGTAATTCTTGAACCAACGACCTTTTCGGGCCCAATAATTGGATTGTGTTTCGCTGGATGCGGGCGAGTCATAACACACATATCGAAAATTTTTGTATCCGCCTTGATTGACCATAGAGAAAGAGTTGGGGTCTTGTCCGCCGGCCCCGGTATTACTTCCCGCAGAGTTTACGTGGTTAAGCACGACGTCCTGAATTACTTCAATTCCATTTGCGTGCATAACTGCAATCATGCGCAACAAATCGTTTTTGTTGCCCATGCGCGTTCCGGTAGATCCTTTTTGAAATTTATCTCCGAGGTCGTAATGGTCGAATGGCGCGTAGCCCACATAAGACGGGCTTGTATTCTTTGATGTTGGAGGAATCCAGATTGCATCAACGCCCGCGGCCTTTAGGCGAGGCGCCATCTCGGTCAGATAATTACTCCAGTTTAGATGGTAGTTGCTATTGTAATAATCCCACCAGAAGCCCTGTAAAACTATTTTCTTTACTGTCGATTGGGATTGTGCAGAAAGGCCCGCAACAATGAAACAAGCCATTAAAAGTCTATTGAGCATATTAATGAATTTTATGATGAGCAAGTTAGTGTAATGTTTACACACGTGACCCATCACCCCAAAGGTTTCTGTAGGACCAAATCAAGCGAATGTCGAAAAGAGGGCTGTAGTCTTTGATATACAGCAAATGTTTTTTTATTGAAACGGTCTCGGAAGGGTCGCCGCCAATGGATTGAGACGGCATAATAATACCCGGCTTTAACAAGCTTAGTGCGGCCATCTGTGGCGAATGAAATGTTTTACCCACCCAGCTTTTTCGATTCAGAATCACGCTAAGACAATTTTTGAGCACGCCTGCGGGATGGTTTGCCAACCAGATGGAAATAGGCGCGGCAAGAATTATTGCGATGGAGAAAACCACATCAACACATCGTTTCATTCTTTGATTATGTGGCAGAACAATGGAGTTAATGTCTTGCACAATTTCACTTCCTGCGGTATTGATTTTTCCTGATCCGATGATAAACAGCGCCTCTGGAGGAACGATCTTGTATTCAATTTGGTTTCCTCCGAACGCCATCAGAGAAATGATGTTAGCGGCGTCTATATCGGAGGCACAAAATATTATTTGCTTGATTTTTTCAACCCGCAAAAAATCACCGAATGAGGATGTGCTTGCTCCTGAAATAAATGCATCTATAGTTTGCTGGGCCACTGGAAAAATTTCGCATTTGACATGAGTTGAGTTCAGCACGTTTGCGACACGCTTTTTTTCTTCCTGAGACCCTAATACGACAGTTCGTGTAGCGCCGGTTTCTCTTGCTCTGGTGAGAGCTAGCGCCCACCGATTGAAAAAGAACATAGCCATGGCAACAAGGGAACCCAACAATATCAGCGCCCTAGAAAACCGTAGGGTTTCGGGCAACAGGGAGTACACCAATAAAATGAGGGCACTTCCGGCGAAAACAGGTAAAATCACCTTGCGGGGTTTTAATGGGCGGTCATACGCTCCAGCCAACCAAAGACTGAAAACCCAAATAGATATGGACGCTAGCATTGCGCTCATGAACAGGGTGGGTTTGTATAGAATCCCAGTGGATGAAGAATACCAGGATTTTATTGCCATCCATAAAAGACACACTAGCCCAATGTCAATAAGTGGAAGGGCCGCTGAGGTTACAATTCGCTTTGACCAGGCGAAAAACGCGCGACCCCAAATAGCAGAGTGTATAAAGAAATTGTAAACGCCTGCGTTTTTTTGAGAGAAGTGCTTGCGGGCGAAAATGGCCATCGCCTGATAGAATACATACACATAGTTGAGACTGCCTTTTTTTGTGCTCTCGCCCTTGTAGTGGATGATTGATGTTTCGGCGAAGTAGTAGTTTTTCCACCCGCCCTGAATCAACCGCCAAGAGAGATCAACGTCTTCGCCATACATAAAAAACGCTTCGTCGAGAAGCCCCACCTGGTCGAGTGCGTTTTTGCGCATCCACATGAATGCGCCGGAAAGTATTTCCACTGAGTGAGTTTGGTTGTTGTCGAGGTGACCCAGATGGTATCGGTTGAAAAGGGACGACTTTTTGAATAGTGACGAAAGGCCAGATATTTTGCAAAAGGAAACGAATGGTGTAGGAAGTCCGCGTTTAGACTCTGGCAGAAAGGTGCCTTTTCCGTCTACCATTTTGACGCCGAGGCCTCCGGCTTCAGGGTGTTCATCCATGAAGCGAAGAATTTTTTGAAACGTCTGTTCCTCAACGAGTGTGTCGGGATTCAAAAGCAAAACGTATTCACCTGAACTTTTGAGAATAGCCTGATTATTGGCTTTTGAAAAACCAACGTTTTGATTGTTGGCAATAACCACAGCCCCGGGAAATCGCTCCTTCACCATATCTACCGAGCCGTCCACCGAAGAGTTGTCTACAACGAAAACCTCCGCGGGTATTCCCTCAATTGCTTTGAACACAGAGTGGAGGCATTGTTCGAGAAAGTATCGAACATTATAGTTCACGATGACAACAGAAAGCTTCATTCTTCGAAGGGCCAAGATACTATTTAGGCAAGTCGATTGCGCCCTTATTTCATGAGGGACGGCACATAAGGGGTTCGCTGCAGCACGCTTCTACCCAATGTAACCTCGTCGGTATACTCCAGCTCTCCCCCAACGGCTACGCCGCGAGCGAGAACGGAAATCTTGACGCCGGAGGGCTCGAGTTTCCGGAATATATAGAACGATGTTGTATCACCTTCCATGCTCGGGGTTAGCGCCATAATGACCTCTTTTATTTCTTCTTTGGCAACACGGTCAACAAGTGAGGTGATTTCCAGATCTGATGGTCCAACACCATCAAGTGGCGAAATGACACCGCCAAGAACATGATACCGGCCTTTGTATTGCTCGGTGGCCTCTAACGCCATAACATCGCGAATGTCGGCCACCACACACAATTGGGATTTGTCGCGATATGGTGAAGAGCAGATGCCGCACACCTCATGGTCAGTAAGACTGAAACAAACGGAGCAATTCCGCACGTTTTCTTTCATTCGTGAAATCGCTAGACTAAATTTTTCTACGTCTTCAGGCTTGCGTCGCAGCAGATGTAATACAAGACGAAGCGCAGTTTTTTTACCGATACCGGGTAAACTACCTACTTGTTCTACTGCTGCCTCGATGTGTTTGGATAGAATATTCAACGGAGGGAATTAATTCAGTGAAAGAAAATCAGAGGGGATTTGCAAGAGGTAATAATTAGAACTCGAAATAGGTTTGCTTTTTGTATTTCGGCTTGCCGTCACGGTTCAGACAAACAGCGTCGTAGCTTTCTTTGGCATCGGGATCACCCTCAATGGCAGCTTCTTTCCAGTCTTTGCAAGCGCCTTCTTCATCCTTCATTCGGTAACGCGCCTCACCACGGTAATAGTAAACATCAGACACAAAGTCGATGGGCTCTAATCGAAGTTCGGTGAGGATTTCTTCGGCGCTTTGATAGTTGGACGTTTCAAGATATACGCGGGCCATATTGAGTCGGGCCTGATAAAGTTGTGGCGAATAGGTTAGTGCTGCGCCGTAATCTGAAAGGGCCTTGTTGTATTTGCGCAACTCTGCATAGTTGGCAGCACGCAGGAAATAAGCCTCGGCATAAGCACTATCCAGCATTATTGCAACGTCCAATTTTTCGATGCTTGCATAATTTTCTACTTCCATGTAGTCGGCTGTACCAAGCCAGTAGTAGGCTTTTGCTGATCTTTCATTGAATCCGATATAGGTATTTAAATCTTCACGGGCACCAGAAAGCATTTGCAGGGAGACCCGGCAGATACCGCGATGAAGAAAGAGTTCGGTGCCGGCATAGCCCTTCATTTTTGCCGCATCATAATCGGTCAAAGCTCCTGAAAAGTTTTTGAGTTTGTGCTTGCAGTCGGCGCGCAGGAAGTAATGTTCAGCCGTTGGCTGGCGAAGGATGATGGAATCAAGGTTGTGTAATGCAGCCTCATATTGCCCAGTTCGGTAAAGGGCTAGATTTTGTTCTAGCGAAGCTTGCCCGCGGAGCAAATGACTAATCAGCAGAAGAATAGGACAGATGAACTTCACAAAGTTAAAATTACAACAATCACCAACAGATAGAGTCTCGGAAAGGTAGAAATTTATTTCACCCGAACCTTTTGTCCGACCTTGATATTGGCCACGCTTATTCCTTTGTTTAATGATATAATTTTATTGACTGTGGTTTTATGCTTCTTAGCTATGAATGAAATTGTATCGCCGGATTTTACAGTATGGAACTTTTTGTTGGGCGCCGTTATTGGTTTTTCAGCATTTACCGGCGCAGTTTTCTCCTCTTTAACACTTGTGCTTTCTTGAGAGTCGGCTATCTCTGTTCTAACGCCGTCTTTGTAGCAGTCTTCGTCGTCAACCGATGATTTATCAGGGGCGGCCACGGCAGAATTGTTTTTGGATGTGTCATCAACCCAAACCGTTCGGGCAACGCGCGTTTGGATTTTGAGAGACTGTCCCTTTTTTACTGAGGTTGATTTTAGTTTATTCCATTTTTTAATTTCAGCGGCGGTAACCCCATAGCGTTTTGCTACTGCGCTAAGCGTTTCCTTCGTCTTAACCTTGTGTGTCTTCCACACTACATCCCATGTCACCTGCGCGATTTTTCCATCCGGCGCAACGTCTTTATTGCTGGCAAGCAATTCGGGTTGCCACTTAGCCGCCTTGCTTTGTTCGTATACCACGTCTTCGTTTGCTAAAAACAAGCCCAGCATGTCTAGGGGCAGGATGAGATAATGTTTGTTGCCATTATCTGGTATTTCGTTGAGTTTGTATGTGCCGTTCAGATAGCGAATATCATCTATGGGCATATCAATCAATTTGGACAGAACGTTGAAATCTATGCGCGAGGTAACATGCACGGAGTCTACCTCAAAGAATGAGCGCACCGGTGTTTTTGGGTATATATTGTACTCTGTGGCGTGGTTCATCACGTAGTTAACGGCAATAAAGGCGGGCACATACCCTTGGGTTTCTTTCGGAAGAAAGGGCTTGATAGACCAGAAGTCCATTTTGCCCCCCGCGCGCCGAATGGCCTTATTTACGTTTCCGGGCCCACTATTGTATGCTGCCAAAACCAGCTGCCAATCACCATAAGTTTTATATAAAAAACTGAGAAACCGGCAGGCGGCATCAGTGGATTTGTAAGGATCGAAACGGTCGTCCTGATAACTTGATACGTTAAGGCCGTACATTTTTCCGGTGCTTACCATAAACTGCCAGAGGCCGCCTGCCCCTGCCGGAGAGATGGCAACGGGATTGAGAGCAGACTCCACAATTGCGAGGTACTTCATTTCAAGAGGAATTTTGTATTTCGCCAGACTCTCTTCGAATAACGGAAAATATAATTCAGACAGGCCCATCACTTTAGAGGTGAGCTCACGCCGGCGGATAGCGTATAAGTCAATAAATCCCTGGACCGTTTGGTTATAAACCAGGTCGAAAGGAGAGTTGCGATCTAGGTTTCGCATACGCTCTGCCACGATTTCTTGGCTGAATGAAGGCACCACAGACTTTTCGTAACCATATGCATTCAGCAGCAAAGGGTCTGCACTGAAACAATAGTGGTTTAAATAACTTGACACCAACATTTGATCAATGGCAGCAACATCAGGAAGGTCTTGCTGCATTAATGTGGTCGATGGAATCGAGTCTTTTACAGCGGAGTGTAAAACTAGGTGAGTTGCCAGGAAGGTGGCGGTAATGGCGAAAGAGCGGAATGGAAGGTGTTGCAACATCAAATGTGAGTTTTGTTTCCTAAACGTTTGCGATATTAAATGAACCCCGATGGCGTGAAATTATTTTCACAAACCGATAACATCGCTATGATAGCACGCCCCGCGGCAATTGCCGCGCCTCCTTCAACGGCTTATCAACACATGATTGTGGCCGAACCTTAAGAGGTTTTGGTGTCGTCGTTTTCGGTTTTGCCCTGACTGGCGTCTTTGAACTCCTTCATCCCACGGCCGAGTCCGCGCATGAGTTCTGGAATTTTTTTCCCACCCCAAAAAAGAAGAACAACGAGCAGAACTAACAAAATTTCAGTAGTACCGAATTTTCCCATGACAAAATTTTAGGCCAAACATACGCACTTATTAGGAAGAATATCAAAGACGATTGAACAAGGGGCCTGAAACGGCAAGATCAATTTCGTGCAAAGTTGTCGATTAGACGCACCCTGCCAACGTGCCCCGCAAAAAAAACACGCCCATGACCCAAGTCGCCCGGTTTCATTTCGCCGAGGTCTGCGTCACGTCTTAACTGCAGATAGTCTATTTTTATGCCTGATGCCGAAAGGCTTTGTGAAAACCGGTCTATGGCACTCACACAAGTTGCGATGTCGGGCGTTGCAACAAGTTGCATCAATGCAGACGGGATTAGCCGGGCAAGGACACGGTCTTCAGGCGACAATAGAGCGTTTCTTGAAGACATAGCCAAACCGTCGGGCTCTCTCACGGTACCCACAAGGTGAAAGCGTATGTTTTTGTGGCGCATGTTCAACAACTGTCTGACGAGCGCAGCTTGTTGAAAGTCTTTTTCTCCCATGAATAAATCATTCGGTTGAATGATCAGCAGCAGCTGATGAACCACGGAAAGCATTCCTTCGAAATGGCCCGGGCGGCATTCTCCCTCCATTACTCTCATGAGCTCACCGAAGTCCCAGCTAATTGACTCCTCGTTTTTGAACACCTCTGCCTCATTGGGATTATACAGATAATGGCAGCCGGCACCTTTCAAAAGGTCAATGTCGCGCTCTATGGTCCTTGGGTATCTCGCCAGATCGATGGCGTTGTTGAATTGTCTGGGGTTGATAAAAATTGACGCGACCACTCGATCACAAGTAGCAAGGGCTTTTTTAATAA
Organism: uncultured Comamonadaceae bacterium; assembly: GCA_964555295.1. GTDB lineage: Bacteria > Bacteroidota > Bacteroidia > Flavobacteriales_D > Sanyastnellaceae > CAZKRL01. The sequence goes on from CAZKRL010000002.1 coordinate 44,307, forward strand.
GGGACAAATGGCCCTGATGAATTGCGCCCATTGTCGGAACAAATCCAATGGACTTACTCTCGAGTCGATAATGATCCAGCGCGCCTTGTAAGTGTGAATTGCTTGTAAATACTTGCATTGACCAATTTGTAAGCGGGCAAAAGTAAAAGTTTTGGGAATCTCGGGTAATTTTATTAGTATCTTTGCACGGCTTTTGAAATATTGAACAACATGTCGAATAAAACTAAAGTTCTTTTTGTATCTCAGGAAATTTTTCCCTTCTTACCAGAAAGTCCAACCGCCAATCAAGCCAGATTTCTTCCACAGGCAGTGCACGAGAGCGGCAAGGAAACGCGCATTTTTATGCCGCGTTACGGTAAAATAAACGAGCGCCGCCACCAACTCCATGAGGTCATAAGACTCAGTGGAATGAATTTGATTATCGATGATACCGATCATCCGCTCATCATAAAAGTTGCCAGCATCCCTCAAATTCGCCTTCAAGTTTACTTCATTGATAACCAGGAGTTTTTCCATAGAAAGGCCTTCTTCCATGATGAGAACGAGCAGATGTTCGCGGACAACGATATGCGGATGATATTTTTTACGAAGGGCGTGTTGGAAACCGTGAAGAAGCTAGGGTGGACACCGGATATTATTCACTGCCACGGTTGGTTTACATCGTTGATGCCACTTTACATTAAGAAGCTATACTCACGCGATCCTTATTTCTCCGAAACAAAAGTGGTGACCTCATTCTTCAAAGACGAGTTCACGGGCGCGCTTGATTCTACACTTTCCAAAAAGATTATGTTTGATCAGATTCAGGACGAAAGTATTGATCTGGTAAAGGAGCCCACCCATCTCAATCTGGCGAAAATTGCGGCAAAACACTCAGACGCGGTGGTATTTGCGGAGCAAGGCATACATTCTGGTATTCAGAAGTTCTGCTCAGAAATGGGTTTGCCATCTTTGAACATAGAAGGAGAGCTTAATTCACTAGACGCCATGGATGAATTGTATGATTCCGTAACTATGGCGAAGGAAGAATTAGCCCTTTGATTATCGCTAAGCAGGCAATAAACGCCGATTGATTGTATCATGCAGCGATTGTTTTTCGTGCTGTTCCTAACAAGGGTGCTACTTCATAAGGTTCGCCCGAAGAAACAATTACAAGTTAAGTTTAGCTTAGCGTTTATTGTGGTGTTGTTGTTATCGTGCAAGAAACCGGAAATGACCCCCGGGATGGAGTATTTACCCGGCGACGACCTTATAGAGGTGGGCGCGGATCGGGCGTTTGATCTTGCTGTAACCTGTTCCCGGGTAGATTCTTTCAGGACGGATGTTTTTGCGAATTTTCTTTGCGGAAACTATGTTGATCAATCTTTTGGGACCACGAAGTGCACGGGCTTTTTTCAACTTGCCCCGGACCCAACTCTGCCGCAACTCCCCGACTCAATCGAGGTATACGACGCCACTTTGCGGCTGGCTTATCAGCCTTTTGCGTATGGCGCTAATACACCAATGTATTTTGTAGTTCAAGAGGTGGCAGAACCCTTTCAGCTTGACACGTCATACTATAGCAATCGTCGACTAAGAGTCTTGCCGAACAATTTGGTTCTTGCCGGCAGTGAAACCCAAACCACGCGTACGGAATATGCGGAGCTGAGTGGCGACACACGAGTTTACTTGGAGCTGCCTATTAACACCTCGCTGGGCACAAGGCTTTTGGCGACGGACTCTTTGTTTGGGTCATTTCCAGAATTTAGGGATGTTTTTCCTGGTTTATCGATTTCGTCTACAACGGTTAATGGTCGCGTGTTGTCCTTTTATAGCATTGATTCAGAATTGGTGTTGAAGTATAGGTATACTGAGGACGGAAGGTCCAAGGCGGGTTCATACCGCTTCGGTTTTTCTTCATCAAGCGAGGCTTATACCTTCATGGACAGGCAATATTTTGGCTCTGAACTTGCCTCTTTATCAATGGGTAGTAATGAAGTATCAGGCACTCAAGTCGCATACCTTCAAGGCGGCGGCGGAACAAGAGTAACGATTGATGTGGGTGATGCACTAAGACTTAGGGGGCTGGGCCCGCTTACCATTAATAAGGCCGAACTGATAGTGCCGTTTAATTCATCTGATAAACTTGACGAGTTGGACTCTATTGGTATTGCGTACGAAACGATCGGAGGTGGTTTTTCATTGTTGAGCGACGCGCTAACTACTCCGGGTGGGCAATACAGAAAAACGGATCACTACTATCGATTCGCGATTACAAGCTTCTTACAGGAGTTGATTAACGGGGAGCATAATCAAACAGAATTGGTGTTGTCGGCGTCCGGTCGATTGGCGGGTTTGTACAACTCCTTAGGTGTAAAACGGAGCCTTCTCAATGGGCCTGGTTTCTCAGCGGACACCACACAGAACATGCGCCTTGTGGTAACCTACTCAAGATAATTCGTCGAGGGAATCTATATTTGCCCATTGTAACTAAGCCTTAACTAACATGTGTGGAATCGTTGGGTATATCGGAAAGGAGCAAGCGCATCCCTACCTCATAAAGGGGTTAAAGAGACTTGAGTATCGCGGATATGACAGTGCTGGAATAGCGCTAATACAAAAGGATGAACTCGCTGTCTTTAAATGTAAGGGCAAGGTATCAGACTTGGAAGAACGAATTTCGGATTCTCCGACGAGCAGCCATTGTGGGATTGGCCATACGAGATGGGCGACTCATGGCGAGCCGAATGATGTAAACGCCCACCCACATCTTTCTTCAGACGGCAACATCGCGCTAATTCATAACGGAATTATTGAAAATTATGCATCGCTGAAGGAGGCCTTAATTTCTCAAGGACACATATTTAAGAGCGATACAGACACTGAGGTTTTGGTGCATTTTATTGAGGACGTAATGAGTAAGACGGGCTCGGATTTGTTCGAGGCGGTTCGAATGGCGTTGGGCGAAGTAATAGGAGCTTATGCCATCGTACTCATTGATAAACGCAGACCGGAAAGAATAGTTTGTGCGAAAAAATCAAGCCCGCTGGTTATTGGCGTTGGTGCGAACAATGACTTTTATATAGCCTCCGATGCTACGCCATTCATAGAGTACACTAAGAATGCGGTCTATTTAGAGGATGAAGAGGTGGCTTTATTGGATATTCGCGAGGGGTTGAAGATTGTGAATATTCAAAACCAGAGAAAGACCCCTTACATTCAAGAACTTGAGTTGAAGCTTGAGGCCATCGAGAAGGGTGGGTATGACTCATTTATGCTCAAAGAAATTCACGAGCAGCCCCGTTCGATCAGAGACTCTATAAGAGGCCGCTTGAATATGGGACAAGGGTCTATACGAATGAGCGGAATTGATGTGCACGAGGATAAATGGATAAACGCTGAGCGTATTTTGATCGTTGCTTGCGGCACCTCATGGCACGCGGGTTTGGTTGCCGAGTATTTGTTTGAAGAGTTTGCTCGAATTCCCGCAGAAGTAGAATATGCCTCAGAGTTTCGTTATCGCGACCCGGTGGTTAGACCTGGAGATATAGTGGTAGCAATTTCACAGTCTGGTGAAACAGCCGACACCTTGGCGGCCATAGAGCTGGCTAAAGAGCGCGGCGCACTGATTTTTGGAGTTTGTAATGTTGTTGGCTCAACGATATCCAGAGCTACACATTCCGGGGCCTATACGCACGCAGGCCCTGAGATTGGGGTTGCCTCAACTAAGGCCTTTACTGCGCAGGTAGCTGTTCTGTATATGATTGCTCTTAGTGTTGCTGTCAAGCGCAAAACCATTTCTAACGAGCGCTTATATCGGCTTATGGCAGAGTTGAATAGCGTAGACACTAAAATAGAGGAGGCCCTGAAGAGCAATACTGAGATTCAAAAAATTGCGGCGATCTACAAGGATCATAAAAACGCTCTTTATCTTGGTCGCGGCTACAGCTTCCCCGTGGCGCTTGAAGGAGCCCTGAAACTTAAAGAGATTTCTTATATTCACGCTGAGGGTTATCCTGCTGCGGAGATGAAGCACGGCCCCATAGCCCTTATTGATGAAGAGATGCCGGTTTTTGTTATTGCGACCCATGGAGCATCATACGATAAAGTTGTAAGCAACATTCAAGAGGTTAAGGCCCGTAAGGGTAAAATTATTGCTATTGTTACGGCTGGCGACAAAACCGTAAGAGACCTTGCCGATCATACAATTGAGATTCCAAAAACAGACGATAGCTTAGTACCACTTGTGTCTGTGGTTCCTCTTCAGTTGTTGGCATATCACATTGCTATAATGAGAGGGTGTAATGTTGATCAACCTAGGAATTTAGCGAAGAGTGTCACAGTAGAGTAGAAGGGAACTCACCCTCATTGCCATAAAGAAGCATATAACAGGGCCGCAGATAAGCCCCCTTAAGGAACCCTATAATTAACGGCCGCTTGGACCAAAGCCATGAAAAGCGGGTGTGGGTTTTCGGCGGTACTCTTATATTCAGGGTGAAACTGTGACGCCATGAAGAACGGGTGGGCTGGCACCTCAACAATTTCCACCAAACCATTTTCAGGGTTGATGCCCGTGCATTTCATTCCCGCATTCTCAAATTGAGCTTTATAGTCGTTGTTGAATTCAAAGCGATGTCGATGACGCTCTTCAACAAGCCCGGTGCCATACACCTCGTATGCCTTGCTGCCTTCAACAAGTTTGCAGGGATACGACCCAAGCCGCATGGTTCCCCCCTTGTTAGAAATGGTCTTTTGTTCTGCCATAAGACTGATGACGGGATGCGCGGTATATTCTTTCATCTCGGCAGAATGCGCGTCGGCCATTCCCAAAACATTGCGGGCAAATTCTACCACCGCCATTTGCATGCCCAAACAAATACCCAAAAACGGCACACCCTTCTCGCGCGCTATTCGGATGGCCTCTAATTTTCCATCCATACCACGGGAACCAAAACCAGGGGCGACCAGAATACCTGAAACACCGTGCAGTTTTTCAGAAGCATTTCGAGTAGTAAGCTCTTCAGAGTGTACCCATCTGATTTCCACTTTACAGCGATGAAAAGCGCCGGCATGAACAAAGGCCTCACTGATCGACTTGTAGGCGTCCTTCAGCTCAACGTATTTTCCGACAAGCGCAATTTGAACGGAGTGTTGTGGGCTTTTCAACCGCGTGAGAAACTCTTGCCATCTCTCCATGGTAGGAGGCTCACCTGGAGGCATACCGAGCTTTTCCATTACCACTAAGTCGAGTTTTTCACTCATCATGAGCATCGGAACGTCGTAAATTGATTCGGCATCGATGCTCTGAATTACCGCGTTTGAAGTGACGTTACAAAACTTCGCGATTTTATTCCTGATTTGAGGAGAAAGCTCGTGCTCTGTTCTGCACACCAAAACATCAGGTTGTACTCCGTTTTCAAGCAGTGTTTTAACGCTGTGTTGGGTGGGCTTGGTTTTAAGCTCACCTGCTGCGGCGAGATAAGGGATCAGCGTTAGGTGAATTACCAAACAATCTTTTTCCTTCTCCCAACGCATTTGACGGACTGCCTCGATATATGGCAGGGATTCAATATCTCCAACGGTTCCACCGATCTCAGTAATGATTACATCAAACTCACTTTTGGACCCCAGGATTTGTATACATCTTTTGATTTCGTCGGTGATATGAGGAATGATTTGAACTGTTTTACCGAGGTATTCCCCACGGCGTTCTTTTTCTATTACACTTTGGTAAATGCGTCCGGTAGTTACATTATTGGCTTGAGATGTTGGCACATTCAGGAAGCGCTCATAGTGGCCAAGATCGAGGTCGGTTTCAGCGCCATCGTCGGTGACATAACATTCGCCGTGCTCGTATGGATTGAGTGTGCCAGGATCAATGTTTATATAAGGGTCAAGCTTTTGAATAGTTGTGCGGAATCCGCGGGCCTGAAGAAGTTTTGCAAGTGACGCAGAGATGATTCCCTTGCCGAGTGAGGAGGTCACCCCGCCGGTGACAAAAACATATTTAATGGATTCTGACATGCCCGATTACCAATGGTTTGGATACGGGGTTCAAAGCTAACGGAAAACGGGGGTTCGCAAGATTAATTTTCATCCAAATGGTCAGTAAGCTCTCTTACTACTTTGTATTCAGAAAGAAATTCTCTCGCCACAACGCGCAGAATGGTATATACAGGGATGGCCATCAACATGCCCACGACCCCACCGAGCGTACCAAAAACTAATATTACCAAAAAGATTTCTAGAGGATGCGCTTTGACACTATTGCCTAATAGGTTAGGCTGGATCAGGAAGGCGTCTAGGAGTTGCGTGCCTACGAAGCAGAGCAACACACGTAAAGCAACTAGTGCTATATCGATGTCGGGGTTCTGCTGAAAGCCCGTTGTAACCGCAGCGAACAGGCCAAATGCCATAGCCACGATTGGTCCCGCATATGGAATGGGGTTGATTACTGCGGCAAAAAGGCCAATTACGAGAGCATTGTTGACGCCACAAAACCAAAGTGATACAGATAGAAGGACGAAAATGATGATGCTCTGAAACAACACACCAACGAAATATCTGCGCAAAAGAACGTGGATGTGTTCAAGCACCTCATCGACTTGTTGCTCGCGCTGCTCAGGCACCCATGCGTGAATCATCTTAGAAAAAAGAGATCCGTCTTTGAGAAAAAAAAAGGTAATAAATAGTGTGGCAAAAATGCCGCCGAGTACACTGCCCAGCACGCCAAAGACCTGGGAAATAACGTCCGCCATTTTTTCTGGGTTGGAGAGGAAGTTGAATGGATTATCGAAACCAGCACCAATAACCGTGTTAGAACCATCTATACTAAAACGCTGTAGCGCAGGAAATTCCCGCAACATCCTTTCCTTTACAAGAGTGATATCAATGTTCTGTAAAATTCTGAACTCCTCTTGCAATAGCGGAAAAAAGACCCAGATAACACCAGCGACAAACCCAATGAACAGGCACATCGCGAGCAGTGCGCGAAACGCTATAGGTAATGCGCGACCGCGAATCTTAATAATGCCAAGCAGTGTTACAACCGGCTCACAGACCAGCGAAATAACCAGACCCAATACAATATAAACCACCACATTTCTAACGGCGTAAACCAAGCATATCAGGGCAATCACAGCAACAAGGGTGAGTGCCTTTCGGGAGGTAAAATCGTTTAGTGTCATGTGTCTAGTTTGGGATAATCAAATCGAATTAACACAGCTTCTCGGGACGAAACACGCGCCCATTCTTCCAACTCAAAAGTTGCAATTGCACATGTGGGCATTTCAATATTTTGCTGTGCTAAATGGGAAACAAACTCTGACACCCCGTTGTTGTGTGTGAAAATAACAACCTCCATTTCGTTTTCCGGTAGTAGAGAAACGAACTCCAACAAATCCTCAGCGCTTGCGTGATAAAGACCTTGATGAAGGTGGGTGGAAGAAATCTTATCTAAATAGCCCTTAGAGAAAAGATCTGCTGTTTCGCGGGTGCGTGTTGCTGCGCTCACATGAAATGCTTTTTTAAAAGTAAAGCGAGTGAAGAATCTCTCGGCCATCATGGGCGCATCAATACGGCCGCGGGCGTTAAGCGGACGTTCAAAATCACTTTGCCCAACAGTTGACCAATCGGATTTTGCGTGTCGTATCAGATGTAACAATCTTTTCTTCATTCTTCGTGTTGATTCTATTTAATTCGCTTCAACTTTGCTTGCACTCAATACAGTTTTTTATGCAAGATAGCATTCTCTCATTTTTCGAGCAGATTCACCCGGTATGGGGCGCATTGATAGCCACCACCTTCACTTGGTTGGTCACAGCGGCCGGCGCTTCGTTGGTCTTTTTTTTCAAAACCATGAACCGTGCAGTGCTTGATGGCGCATTGGGTTTTACAGGCGGCGTTATGATAGCCGCAAGTTTTTGGTCGTTGCTTGCACCCGCCATTGATATGAGTCCGGGCGAAGGGTTTACTCAGGCCATGCCTGCGGCCATTGGTTTTATAGCGGGAGCGTTATTTCTGTTTGGTCTAGATAAATGGTTACCCCATTTGCATATCAATTTTCCAACGGATCGGGCTGAGGGCGTTCAGACCAATTGGCACAGCACACTTCTTTTGGTGCTGGCCATTACATTGCACAATATCCCCGAAGGGCTTGCTGTGGGGGTTTTATTTGGGGGTGTGGCCGCGGGTTTGCCAGAGGCCACTATCGGCGGTGCCGTTGCCCTTGCGATTGGTATCGGTTTGCAAAATTTCCCGGAGGGCTTGGCTGTCTCAATGCCACTGAGGCGCAGCGGTTTGTCCAGAAGAAAATCTTTTTTTTACGGGCAACTGTCGGCGGTTGTGGAGCCCATTGCCGGAGTTATCGGCGCATTGGCAGTAATTCAGTTACAACCTATTCTTCCTTATGCCCTGGCATTTGCCGCGGGCGCAATGATTTATGTCGTTATCGAAGAGGTTGTGCCCACCACTCAGCAAGACCGATATACTGATATTGCTACCCTCGGTTTTATTTGTGGCTTTGTTGTGATGATGCTACTTGATGTTGGTCTTGGATAGTGTTATTGTTTGTAATTCGCCGGATGAAAAAGCGGGATGGTTGAACTCTCAATACGCGATGGGGAAACACAACAATTGTTTTGACCACTTTAAGCTAATGATTAAGGATGCTGGGTGATATGGATTCTAATGATTATTGAACACGATGTCTAAAATAATAAAACTGCGCGGCATTACCCCTAGGTATGGCGCGTCTACATTCCTTGCCCATGGCTCGTTTCTCATCGGTGATGTGGTGATGGGAGATCATTGCAGCGTTTGGTTTACAGCTGTTGTAAGAGGTGATGTAAACAGTATCCGCATTGGCAACAGAGTCAATATTCAAGATGGCGCTGTAATTCATTGCACCTTCGAGCGAGCCGCAACAGTAATTGGTAACGATGTTTCTATTGGTCATCGCGCTCTAGTGCATGGATGCACCATTCACGACAATGTGCTTATCGGTATGGGCGCCATTGTGATGGATCATTGTGTAATTGAATCAGGAAGCATCATCGCCGCAGGTGCAGTATTACTCGAGGGAACACATGTGGAGGCGGGAAGCATTTATGCCGGTGTGCCGGCAAGAAAGGTCAAAAGCGTAGAAGCTTCGGCGGCCTCAGGTGAGATCGCGCGTATCGCTGGCAATTATATCAAGTATGCCTCTTGGTTCAGTGACTCACAGTAAATCCAGAAATTTCCGCAAGCGCTTCTACCCAGTCATCACCATCATTGAGGCTCTCTACCAGTTGTAACTCTTCACCCCCATTGTGTTGAAATAGCTCTAAATACTCCTCCCCAATTTCGATGGTGGTCTCCAGACAATCAGCCACAAAGGCAGGGGAGAAAACCAGCAGCCTTTTTTTTCCACTCTTGGCAAGATCTTTAATGACCTTGTCACTGAAGGGCTCTAACCACCCTCTACCCAGACGCGACTGAAAGCAAACTGTATATCGCGAACGATCGATGGACAACATGTCTGCTACCGCGTGAGCAGTTGAAAAACACGAGGCCTTATAACAAAATTTACTTTCGTCGGTCACACCATGTTCACAGTCATGGTCTTTGCACATTGAATCCGGATACACTTTATCTACATGGCGTTCAGGCACCCCATGAAAACTAAATAGTATATGATCGTAAGAGGCTGGATTATGTTTCACCGCTCGCGACGCTACAGCTTTCAGATATTTCGGGTGATCCCAAAATTGTGCCACGAAACGCATCTCAGGGATAACCCACGAGTCGCGCATTATGCGCATCATTTTGTCTATCACAGACCCGTTAGTCGCCGATGCGTATTGAGGAAATAATGGCAATACGGTGATGGCGTCGGGCTGCCAATGCATGATTTCTTTTACTGCGATTTCCAGGGATGGCTCTTGGTAACGCATGGCAAGAAATACTTTGATGCTCTCACTGGATGGATCAAGGCGCTGCTGCAATTTTTTTTGCACAGACTTCGACGATGTAATCAACGGCGCGCCTTCAGATGTCCACAATTCTTTATATGCTTTCGCGCTCTTGCGATGGCGAAAGGGAACGATGATGCCATTGACCAACAGGAAGCGTCCCAGCGCCGGCAAATCCACAACGCGGGAATCATTGAGGAACTCTGTAAGGTATTTGTACAGGGCCCATGGCTCGGGCTTGAGCGGAGAACCCAGATTCACGAGCAACAACGCTCGTTTTTTATTTTGCATGATTGGAAAACAAATGAATGAAGCTCAGGTGCGCGGTTCAATAAAGTTTTCCGGTGTCGGCATAGAGGAATTTTCTCACCGCATAGATTGTGGCTATCCACGACAACATCAGGCCGATTGCCATCACCGTCAATACCAAAATCAGCAATCGATTTTTTTCTGAAAGCACCCGGATGATATCACCCATTTCATCTCTGAAGGCAAGCATCAACAAAAATGTTACTACCAACGCCAATAGGCCGGAGATGAAACCGTACCAGAGACCACGACGCATAAAGGGCCGCTGTATAAACCAATGGGTAGCCCCCACAAGCTGCATACTCTTGATAAGGAAGCGCTGCGAGAATATGGCAAGCTGTATCGTATTAACAATCAACACTACAGCAATTGCAAGCAACAAAACCCCAATGATCAATAAACCTGTGCGCCACTTTTTGAGGTTGGTGTTCATTTGCTCGAGCAGGTCTTTCTGATACACAATTTCATTTACTCCGCTCAACTTCTCCAGCTTCTGAACCACCTCGGTAACGCGTTCGGTGGTGTTGTAATCATTATGTAACTTCAAATCGATGGAGGAGGGCAAAGGGTTATATCCCAGAAACCCAATAAAGTCTTCGCCCAATTCTTCTTGCATGATTCGCGCCGCCTCTTCCTTGGTGGTGTAGTTTACCTCGGCCGCAAAGGGCTCATTGCGAAGCGCGGTGTTAATTTTCTTTACCGCCTCTTCCGAAATGTCGGTATCGAGCATCAATTGTATTACCGCTTGTCCCTTGTAATGATCCGTAAGGGCAATGCCGAGTTGGGAGACGATTACAATAATGCTCACCATCACGAGCACAAGCGTGATGCCCACAACTGTTGAGATCGAAGAGACGGTATTTCCGCCCGTTTTATAGAAAAAATTTTTCGTCATTTTCCATCAATTTACCTTCAATATTTCTCCGCTGAAGAATAGATTTTCACCTGCCAGCGGATGGTTAAAGTCTACTACAACACTGTTCAACCTGACCTCCACAATCAATCCCTGCATCTCTTCTCCATCATCGGATTCAATCGACACGATTTCGTCTTCAACCAACGTCTCATCATCCCATTCGCCATCGGCCATGAACTTCGACTTTGGTAATTCAATGAAGAGCTCTTCTTTCTCTTCACCATAAGCTCTCGCTGATGGAATCGATACTTGAAACTTTTCACCCGACTGAAGACCTTTCAATGCGTTATCGAAATCATCCAGCATAGGATCAACGCCAAAAGTGAACTCCATGGGCTCATGAATGGTTGCCTCCTCAATGATTTCGCCCGCAGAATCATCACATCGTAGAATATATGTCAGGGAAACTTTCGAACCCGTGGTAATTTTCATACCGCAATGTTCGGCGATTGTGCAGACTTTCGCAAGGACTAGTAATTCACACCATGATAAGAAAAATCGTAAGGAACGTTTTCATCACGCTTATATCTGTCTCTATTGTAGCAGTGGCGGCACTGTATTTCACAGATAACTGGCACGTGCTACGCGGGATGTATTGCACATATTTCCGTGGAGAGTTGAGGCCCGACATTGATGACATGCATTTGTTTGATGTTCGTGCCATTGCCGGGGGAAAACGAATAGAGTTTCCTGTGAAGGACATTGCCGATCGTCCACTGACTGCCGAGGATTCAGTGTGGATGGAAGAGCTGGGATCAACGGCATTTCTGGTGATACACAATGACTCACTGGTATGTAAGAAGTATTTTGCCGATGGCGGTGAACACGTTTATTCCAATTCATTCTCGATTGCTAAATCCATTACTTCCCTCATCATTGGCCGCCTGATTGATGAGAAAAAAATTCGCAATCTCGATGTGCGTGTGGGCGAGTTTATTCCCGAATATGCCAATGACTCTCTGTTAACCATCCGTCATTTGTTGCAGATGACCAGCGGAATTCCTTTTGGTGAGAGCTATAACAGTCCTTTTGGTTACATGGCACGCGCATATTATTGTCGTGACTTACGTCCTGAAACCATGAAGTATTCACGCGCCGTTGCGCCCGGCGAGAATTGGATTTACGAAGGCGGCAATACCGCTCTGTTGGGCGAGATAGCCGCAAAAGCCGGCGGCATGTCGCTCAGCGAATTGTGCAGCGAAATGCTTTGGAGTAAAATAGGCACTGACCGTCTGGCATACTGGAATGTTGACCGCCCCGGAGGCGTGGAAAAGGCGTTTACAGGAGTGTATGCGACAGCCGAGGATTATGCTCGGTTGGGCCAGCTGATTTTGCGTCGGGGCATCATGTATGGCGATACCTTGGTAAGTCCTGAGTACATCGATGAATGTGCTAAACCTTTAACTGCAAAGGATGAATCTGGCGAGGTGGTAGATTGGTATGGTCTTCATTTTTGGACCGGAGAATATGAGGGCGAACGGTTCATCAGTTGTAAGGGAATGCGCGGGCAGTATATTGTGGCGTTGCCTGAAAGCAATTTGGTGATGGTGCGTCTGGGACATGATCAATCAAGAGACAAAATCAGGCATCAGCGGCCCGATATGTTGCGCTACATTTCATGTGCAAAAAAACTGGCCCAAGCATCATGAGAAAAGACATTCACATACCCAATAGCGATGGTGTTTTCATTCTTGCCGTTCCGGAGTTGAACGAAGAGCAACAACACTGGAGAATTTTTTTACTCAACCGTAGAAAAGAAGAAGTCACCAATATCCTCATCAGCGCGGGAGGCAGAGGAATTTTGAATGGCGAGGAGCGAAAAACTGCGGAATTGCTATACTACATCAAATCGCTTAAATCAGGTTTTGTAGCACCGGTGGAAATGCTTGACCAGTCAGCTTCACAACTCAAACAAACGTACTGGATAACCTTCTATTCGGGCACTGAATTATGTGAATTGAAACTTCACGTTTCACCGGAGATATTGATAGAAGAAGCCCTTGAGGATATTCCGGAGTTGGGCCATCCGGCTGTATGTATATAAAACGGTTATGATCAAAGATTTAAACTTGGATGAGGTATTGTTTCTCGATCTTGAGACGGTGCCCGCGGCAGCAGACATTTCTCAACTCCCCGATGAGTGGAAAAATTTATGGGAGGAAAAATCGCGTTTTCTGCGCGAGAAGAATCAATACTCATTGGAGGAGAGTTATTCATCAGCGGGAATTTTTGCCGAGTTTGGCAAAATCATCTGCATTGGTCTCGGGTATTTTGCGCAGCGTAACGGTGAGAGAATTTTTCGCGTGAGATCTATTGAAGGCGATGATGAGAAAAAGCTATTACAGGAATTTGCTAATTTGTTGGAGAGTCACACCGGCAAGCCCTTCCGATTGCTATGCGCACACAATGGCAAGGAGTTCGATTTTCCTTATCTGTGCAGACGAATGTTGGTTCATGGAATACATCTTCCGCAATTGCTGAACATTGCAGGGAAAAAACCCTGGGAGGTGGCACATCTCGACACAATGGAATTATGGAAGTTCGGGGATTACAAAAACTATACATCGTTGAAATTACTGGCGCAACTTTTTTCAATCCCCACACCAAAGGACGACATCAGCGGCGCCGATGTTTATGACGTTTATTACAAGGAGAAAAATCTGGAGCGTATTGCCACGTATTGCAGAAAAGATGTAATTACTATGGCGCGCGTAATGCAAAAGTTCATGGGAATGGCCGCGATTGATGACAGCGAAGTGGTGGTCTTATGACCCGCGTCGATCAGGGGTTACAGAGCATTACCTTAACGAGCGGACTAAACAAATACTGATGTTTGGCGGGCAATTCAATGCACTTGTATCGTGTTCTGAGCTTGGCTCCTTTTTGAAAAATTCTTTTGGTGCGGCCGTAATAAAATTTAGCCCCAGCAGGCACATCATCTAGCAGCATCACATTGGGATTGCTGTTCTTGTCATATTTGGCGAGCACCTTGGATAGCTTGATATCAGTGCAGGTAGACGCACCGGGATCTGCCATGTAATTCTTCACCGCTTCACTGATGTCATTCGGAAATACCCCCGCCCTGATGAAGGGTGAAAGCGTGGTGCGGAAGGCTGATTTCCATTCAGTCCCATGCGGCTTTACATTATCACGATGCTCGAGATAGGTGATAAGATGGGCGAGCTCATGCATTAGGGTGATGAGAAAAGCATAGCAGTTAAGATTTCCGTTGACGGTGAGAAGATGCCTGCCCCCTCTGCGGGCTGTGAAATCACCGAGTTTGGTGGAACGCGGCGGCGTAATAATCAGGTGGTGCGGGTATTGCCGAAGCATTTCGCAAGCGCGAGCCACTGCCGCCTCTGGCAGAAATCTTTGAAGAGCCGTTTCGAGATCAGTGGATTCTTTCATAAGGCTCTTGAGCACTCTGAACGTTGTCGTCCCATTTCGGACAAGTTCTGCACTTGGGCTTGCGCGAGGCACAAGCAGAAAGCGTTAATAAAGCAAGAGACAAGAGAATAATTTGGGAGACTAATCGATATCGAATCATGATGGCTAAGATAATTGGCCTTACAGTTTTTCAAGATGGATTAAGCCCGAATTTCTGCTGTAAGTTTGACCGTGGTTTCTACCTTCCAACATATCGGCCGTTATTGTTTGTTGCTCGCACAAGTTTTTACAAAACCCGAGAAGGCAAGGGTGTATCGAAAATTGCTCGTGGAGGAGTTTGATAAAATCGGCCTACAATCGCTTGGTATTGTGGGTTTGATGGTGGGCTTTATGGGGGCAGTGGTTTGTATTCAAACTGCAGCCAATATTGATAGCGGATGGATTCCCGGATGGACCATCGGATTCACTACCAGGCAGTCGGTCGTGCTTGAATTTTCTTCCACCATTGCGTGCCTTATTCTTTCTGGTAAGGTGGGCGGAAATATTGCCACTGAAATTGGTACAATGCGCATCACCGAGCAGATAGATGCAATGGAAATTATGGGAGTGAACACGGCGTCTTACCTGATTCTCCCAAAAATCATTGCGGCTGTTTTGATATTCCCTTTCATCATGTTAATTGCGATGTTCCTGGGCATCGCAACGGGGGCGTTTGTTGGCCTGAGTTCTGGGATAGTTTCTATGGCGGATTATGAGAGGGGCCTGATGATGGGATTTGAGACTTTTCAAATTACATACAGCCTGATCAAGACACTTGTGTATGCTTTTATCATTACCAGCGTAAGTGCGTACCATGGGTATTACACACATGGAGGTCCCAGAGAAGTTGGACAAAGCAGCACACGCTCAATTGTCTATAGCATGGTGCTTATCCTCATCGCGAATTATGTATTAACCCAGATTTTGCTGATTGATTGAAATCAAAAACATATCGAAGTCTTTCTCAGGGAATAAAGTTTTGAAAAATATCGAAACTGCTTTTTTTCCGGGCGATGTAAACTTCATCATTGGCAGGAGCGGTTGCGGAAAATCTGTATTGACAAAATGCGTAGTGGGCCTCTTAGAGACCGACGAAGGAGAAATACATTTTTCAGGTCGAAATTTTACCGCCATGGATCGGGATGATCGCAGAGAAATCAGAAGGGAGATGGGAATGCTTTTTCAAGGTTCTGCATTGTTCAGCTCAATGACGGTAGAAGAGAACGTCTTGTTTCCCCTGAAAATGCTGAGTGGATTAAAGGCAGATGAAATGTTGGACCGCGCAAATTTCTGTCTGAATCGCGTGGGGTTGCAGGGCAAGAACAATCTCTATCCGAGTGAGATTTCAGGCGGGATGCAAAAGCGCACGGGTATTGCACGAGCCATTGCTCTCAACCCAAAGTATTTGTTTTGTGATGAACCCAACTCTGGGTTGGATCCGCAGACTTCTATTCTCATCGACAACTTGATTTACGAACTCACCAAGGAATTCAATACAACAACAGTCATCGTTAGTCACGACATGAATTCAGTGATGGAAATTGGCGACAGAATCAATTTTTTTCATCAAGGTAATCTCTGGTGGAAGGGAAATCGTGCAGAAATAATTTCCGCCGAAAATCAGGAGCTCAATGACTTCGTGTTTCCATCGGAGTTTATGAAAGAAATACGTGACAATCTCAAGCGCTCAAGAGTGCGTTAACGGAAAATGCTGAGTCGCTCGGCGTCGAGTCGGAGGAAGATAAAGAGCAGCAGGGTAAAAGCAATTAGCGACGATCCACCATAACTCATAAACGGCAAGGGAATTCCAATGATGGGCGCAAGACCAATCACCATGCCCACGTTGATGAGCAGGTGCAAGAAGAAAATGGAAGCAACGCAATAACCATAAATCCTTGAAAATTGTGATCGTTGTCGCTCGGCAAGGTTGATGATGCGAATGATCAATACCACGAAAAGGGTTATAACAAGAGTGCTGCCAATAAATCCCCACTCCTCTGCAATGACACTGAAAATGAAGTCGGTCCACCGCTCGGGCACAAACTTATTTCGCGTCATTGGACCTGACATAAACCCCTGCCCAAGAAGACCTCCGTTGCCCACGGCTATTTTCGCCATTCGCGCATTATATCCCGGGTCTTTCTTTTTTTTCTGTGGCTTCACTTCTCCATTTTCATCCATTTCATCGGTCATGGCATCGGCTTTTTCCTCTAAACCGAGCGTAACATATATCCTGGTTTTCTGGTGTGGGGCAAGCACATTGTCAATCATATAATTGACCGAGTAACTGAATGATGCGGCCGCAATGGTAACTCCTATCGTAATCCAGTACACCTTTTTGCGATTGCGAGGAACCACATTGTTTCGTGCGAGAAAAAGAATGAGGATGCCCAGTGCGAGTTCAATAATAATGAGGAGATCAACGCCGCTTCTTTCACCAAGAAAAGGCAAATCAATTCTGCTGAAGCCGCTGATTACACTGACCACACCAAGCACGATTCCGCCGATTCCGGCAATCAGAATATTACCTGAGAGCCCCTCTCGGTAGAGCGCGAGTATAAACGCCGCAAACGTGAGCAAGCTACCCACATCGGGCTGCAGCGCAATCAATCCGGCGGGAATTATGATGATTACACCTGACACGAAGCGCGCTTGCCAACCGGATAATCTGGACGGTGTGTTGGCAATGTATTTGGCGAGCATAAGACTCACACCAATCTTCGCGAATTCAGCTGGTTGTAAGGCAAAGCCACCGATTTGTATCCAGGCTTTAGCTCCATTGACCGTTGTTCCAATAGCCAACACCAAGACCAGTAGCAATGCAAAGAGAGCATATATGGGAATGGAGAATTTATTGAAAAAATCGCCCTCCATGTACAACACCGTGAGTGCGAGAAGCGACGATATCACGACGAATAAAAACTGCTTTCCATATTCCTGACTGATATCGAAAGGACTTGGGTGAAGCTCATCGATGGCCGCGCTGTAGATGTTCATCCAACCGAAAATCACGCAAGCCATATATATGCTCACCGTAATCCAGTCGACATTCATCAATGGGTTCTTGCGTGTTGGGCTCATCGGTCAAGGAAATTAGCTTCGAGGATGGTTTTTTCGCGAGGTGAACTTGACTCGGAAATGCTGTCGTTGAGATACTTCTCAATGAGCAGAGTAGCAACGGGCGCACTCCAGGTGCCGCCGAAACCGGCATTTTCAGTATATACTGCAATGGCGATTTTTGGATTTTCCTTGGGCGCGAAGCAAATAAAAACCGCGTGGTCTTCCTTGCCTCCTGCGTTTTGTACGGTGCCTGTTTTACCGCAAACCGTGATGTCTTTGGGAGCAGCGCGCCAAGCAGTGCCGCCGGGCTGGAGCACTTTTTCCATCGCGTTGACAACCGTTGTGAAGTGCGCTGTATCAATTCCGGTATCATAACGAATCCGGAATTCATCCCGCGGCCCACCGCCAAGGCCGATAGACCGCACTGAATGTGGCGGCACGTACCAGCCGCGATTTGCAATGACACACGCCATGTTGCACATCTGCATTGGGGTAACAAGCATTTCGCCCTCACCGATGCTTAATGAATAAATAGTCGAAAAGGCCCATTGCTCTTTTCCGTACCATTTGTCATAAAACGAAATGCCCGGAACATTACCATTTTTTACACTTGGTACATCGGTTTTTAGGTTGGTGCCAAAGCCGAAACGCGTGATATATTCTTGCCAGATTTCGAGTCCCAAGCGCGCGTCTTTGAATCTGCTCGACCGATCACGATCGCCTTCTACCACTCGATGCATAACCTCTCTGAAATAAGGATTGCACGAATGAACAATGGCCATCTCCAAATCGTCGTTGCTATGAGCACCATGGCATCCAATTACTCCGCGATTACAATGAATGCGCGTTTGAGCCGTGATGGCCCCGGTCTGCAAAGCGGTTAATGATTGAGCCAATTTGAATATGGAGCCAGGTCGGTATTGCGCTTGCGTTGCTCGGTTAAACAAGGGCTTTTGCGGATCACTCTGCAGGACATTGAAATTGTGACCGCGAATCCTACCTACCAATAAATTGGGATCATACGATGGCGCTGAGACCATCGCAAGGATTTCACCCGTAGAAGGTTCTATAGCCACAATACAACCGCGCTTATTTTGCATCAACTTTTCGCCATATGCCTGCAAGTCGGCGTCCATCGTGCAAACGAGGTCGCTTCCTGGAATGGCGAGCACGTCGGCTTTGTCTCCCGAATGCTCTTTGATATTACCAACGTTGTCACGAAAGGCGTAGTTAACTCCTTTTACTCCTCTTAACTCTTGTTCATAGGCCTTCTCGATTCCGCTTTTACCTATGTATTCTTGCTTCGTATAGTAACTGCTATTCTTGAATTCATTAGGAGAAATTTTACCGACATCCCCTAAAAACAGAGCTCCCGTGCGTTCGGGATAAACCCGGAGAGTTCTAGACTCGGCGAAGAATCCCTTGAACTTGAAAAGCTGCTCAGATACTGCAGCGAACTGAGCGGGTGTAAGTTGTTCTACCAGTAGTTGAGGCCGATGAAACTCGCCCCGTGCGCGGGCTTTGTCGAATATGCGCCGGATATATGATGCCTCCACATTGAGTAGTTTGCAGAGAGAGGTTGTGTCAAATTCCCCTGTTTTTTTCGGCACGACCATAAGGTTGTATACCGTTTGATTCAAGACCAATATTTTTCCATTGCGATCGTAGATGATTCCCCTGGGCGGGTAAAGGGGTATTTCTTCTTCGGTAAGAAGTTTGGCCTGGTCTTGCCAATAGTCATTGATGACCTGAAGGTAAACGAGGCGTATGGTATAAATGATCGCTATTGAAATAACGATGAGCATAATTACCACACGTCTTTCCCCGAGATTCAAAGATTTAGTTTTTGGAGTTGTAAATCAAATACTGTCCGATGGTCATCAGAATCAATGTAAGGATTGAGCTCAGCAGAATCTTGATCAGCTGATAACCAAAATCGGAAGTACGGAACACTTCAACAATGAAAAACCATGTGTGATGTGCTAGCGTGATGGCGCCCGCATAGGTCAGGTACCAGGGAAGGCCCATTTTCTGAACGGTGGGTTTTTGCGTGCTGTCGTATCCTTCACGCGGCGCAAGGATTCTCCGCATCCATGGAAGCACAAGACCAATGACCAGACAAGAAGATGCGTGAAGTCCCATGGGACCCGACAAATAATCCATTACCATGCCTACGGCGAAAGCAACGAGCATGACCCCCCATGCGGGTATAGACAGAGGCAGCATAAGTATTCCGAAGATATAGACCCACGGAAGAATCAGTCCGTCGAATAGATTCATTCTGCTCACTACCAGAGCTTGCAAAAGCAGCAGAAATAAAATTCTGACAGTGCTAGTTATGATTTGCTGCGCCATGGGTTGAGGGTTCTTGTTCTACGAGAGAGTCTTGTTCAAATCTGAAGAGGTCTGATATAATATCAACGTAGGAAATTTTTCTGAAATCAGCCGCCAGTCGCACATCAATAACGTGATAGTCGTTATCGGTGTCATCGATACTTTCTACTCTGCCTACCAAAATCATTGGTGGGAAATATGTGGAATAACCAGTGGTATAAATCGTATCGCCAGGATTCACCTGAATGTTTTTAGGGATCTCAATCACCTTTGCAATTGCGGCATCACCGCCGCGCCAAACGAGTGAGCCAAACGAACCGTTTCTCCCTATCCTCACGCTGGCTTTGAAGTCTGAATGAATAACCGGCATAACCACACTGAAGTGCTTACTGACACTTCGCGTAACGCCTACAAGACAACCATTCGAAATCACTCCCATGTCTGGCGTAATCCCGCCATCTGCCCCGCGGTCGAGCACGAGAAAATTCTGCTCTCGGTTGACCGTAGCATTTACGATAGAGGCGCTGCGAAACGCATAACGCTGTTGCAGCAGCGTGTCAACAATACTGTCAACATCGTTGCGCAATCTGAACTTATCAGCGAGTTGTCCACGCAGATCTGCGTTCTCGAGTGACAGCGCATCATTGATTTCCCCCAAACGCAAGTAGCGCGTGAAATCTGTTCGTTTGGAATAAACATACCCTGCGATATCGGAGCTGTGTTCCAAAATTTCTGACCGATGAAATTTTCCGCTGTTATAGAGTACACTCAATGCTACAATCTGCAGGATTAAAAAGAGCAGAAAGTTGTGGTAACGAATGAGCAGCGCGATAATATTTTTCATACTTCGGCTGTGACAGTTAGTTCATGATGAAGCACGCTCATCATTCCCGCATGAGGAACTGGAATTTATTGATGTTTTTAAGCGCAATTCCTGTGCCGCGCGCTACGGCTCTCAATGGGTCTTCCGCCACGTGAACCGGCAATTTGGTTTTGAGAGAAATTCGCTTGTCGAGCCCTCTCAGAAGCGCCCCACCGCCGGCCAGATAGATTCCTGTTTTGTAGATATCAGCGGAAAGTTCGGGAGGAGTGTTTTCCAGACAACTCATTATGGCCTCTTCAATTTTTGAGATGGACTTGTCCAGTGCGTGTGCAATCTCAGAATATGAAACCGCGATTTCCTTGGGAATACCAGTCATCAAATCTCTTCCGCGCACATTGTAATCTATCGGCGGATTATCCAATTCCGGCAAGGCAGCACCTACTTCGATTTTTATTTGTTCAGCAGTTCTTTCACCGATGAGGATATTGTGTTGACGGCGCATGTATTCCTCAATATCCTGAGTTAACTCGTCACCCGCGACACGAATATTTTTGTCGGTTACAATTCCCCCTAAGGCAATCACGGCGATCTCTGACGTTCCTCCACCGATATCAATTACCATATTTCCCATGGGCTCTTCAACGTCAACACCAATGCCAATCGCCGCAGCCATGGGCTCGTGAATCAGATAAACTTCCTTTGCGCCGGCATGTTCTGCACTGTCTTTAACGGCGCGTTTCTCAACCTCGGTGATGCCTGATGGTATGCAAATGACCATTCGCAATGACGGTTGAAAAAGCCCCCGGCTTTTGGAAATCATTTTGATCATACCCTTGATCATGTCTTCAGCGGCATGGAAATCGGCGATCACTCCATCTTTGAGCGGCCGAATTGTCTTGATGTTTTCGTGTGTTTTTCCGTGCATTTGCTGAGCCGTTCTTCCGACAGCTACAGTTTTGTTTGATGCCCTGTCTCGCGCGATGATGCTGGGCTCATCTACCACCACCTTATCGTTCATGATGATAATTGTATTGGCGGTTCCCAAGTCTATGGCAATTTCTTGGGTAAGGAAACTAAAAAGTCCCATGCTTTAATATTTGCGGATTACTTGATTTATTTGGGTGAATAATGCCTTTTCAAACAATAATCACCACGCCAAAAATACCTTTTTCAACAGCAATTACAGAGATTATCAACGGGCCAAAACCCCAAGTTATTAACCATTTTCACAGCCTAATTGAAGCTTGAATCGAATTCGGCAATTTTGCTATGCTGAGGTTTTAACCCACTTACATTTGTCGTACAAATACAATTTTATGCCATTTACATTAGCCCCTCTTTCTTTTGATTATAGTGCGCTTGAGCCCCATATCGATGCCCGCACAATGGAGATTCACCATGGTAAACATCATGCCGCTTACACCACTAATCTGAACAACGCTATTGCAGCGACAGATTTGGAGGGGCTGACCATTGAGGAGGTAATGGTGAAGGGTTTTGACAAGCCCGCTATTCGTAACAATGGTGGGGGTTATTATAATCACAATCTTTTTTGGGAAATCCTCATTCCTGGCGGCGCGAAAGAACCGGCCGGCGCCCTGGCTGAAGCGATTCAAAGTGCTTTCGGTAGTTTCGATAAGTTCAAGGAAGAGTTTGCAAAGGCGGCCACAACCCGTTTCGGGTCTGGTTGGGCGTGGTTATGTGTTCACAAGGATGGAAAGTTGGAGGTTTGTTCGACGGCGAATCAAGACAATCCGCTGATGCCGGGTATCGGTTGTGGTGGTTTCCCGATTTTGGGCCTTGATGTTTGGGAGCACGCCTACTATTTGCACTATCAAAACCGAAGACCAGACTACATCACGGCGTTTTTCAGTGTGATCAATTGGGATGTTGTGGCAAAGAAATATTCGGGCGCCCTTAGCTAATAATAGCATTTGATATATCAAGGAGCGGCGCACCGATTTGGTTTTCATGCTAATCTCGGAATTAGTGATTCCATTGCTTGTGGCCCTGGTGATCAGCACCTCTCAGCTGTTGTCGTCATAATTCATAAGGCCTAAACTTGTGTTTTTATACATTTATGGAATTGAATTCCGGATTTGTATTTTTATACATTTCTGGAATTGAATTCCGGATTTGTATTTTTATACATTTCTGGAATTGAATTCCGGATTTGTATTTTTGTCGGCAAATGGGCGCATCGGTAAATCGTTCTATATATAAAGAAGCACAATTTTGTATGACTCAGTTTAGGTCGCTATGCATTATGGGGCCCAGACAAAGCGGCAAAACAACGTTAAGTAAAATGTTGCTGCGCGACAAACCGTATTTCAATTTCGAAGACCCAAACACTGAGGGACGATTCTTGAATAATCCGAATAAATTTATGCAGGCCATAACAGGTGGGGCAGTTTTAGATGAAGTGCAGCGAGTTCCGGATATTTTTAGATATCTGCAGGTAATGCTTGATAGAAAAAACAAACGCGGTCAATTTGTCTTGACAGGCTCAAACAACTTTCTATTACACCAGCAGATATCACAATCGCTTGCAGGAAGGGCGGGTTATCTCACGCTGCTTCCGTTTAGTTATGGGGAACTAAAAAACAAAAAGGTTGCAATTGACAATATTCATCAGAACATCCTTGCCGGAGGTTATCCTGAGGTGCGTGCACTGAAATTGAATCCACAACAATGGTTGAAAAGCTATGTTCAGACTTACGTTCAAAGGGATGTTAGGCAATTGAAGAATATCAGCGACTTGAACGCCTTTTCCAAGTTGCTTCAGTTGTGCGCAAATCAGGCCGGCCAACTGCTCAATCGTGATGAACTCGCAAAACAAATTGGAATTGATTCAAAAACCGTGCAATCATGGATAGGTTTGTTGGAGGCGAGCTACATCATTTTCTTGCTCCAACCCTGGCACAATAACCTCAACAAACGAATTATTAAGAGTCCAAAAATCTACTTTTATGACACAGGTCTTTTGTGTTCACTTCTTCAGATAACCTCGAAGGATGGTTTGAAAAAACATTCGCTCTTTGGTTCGATTTTCGAGAATTGGTGTATTTCTGAAATACAGAAGAATCGCGCTAATCAAGGTATAAACCAAGGCCTGTATTATTTCAGGGATCATTTGGGAAACGAAATTGATTTGATCATTCAAAAAGATTCAGGGCCTTTAGCTGTTGAAATCAAATCGGCTACTAGGCCAGATAAAAGCTTGCTTTCGGGATTGAAATACTGGTGTAAATATCAACGCGACACCTCGGCGATTTTATTGTACCAAGGCAATGACATGGCTACTGAAAATCAGTGGGTCAATTATATGTCGTGGAAAAATATTGACTCGCTGGGATAGCCCTTACGAATTGAGTTTGAGTACTGCAAGGAAAGCCTCTTGCGGAACCTCTACGCTACCCACTTGTCGCATGCGTTTCTTACCCTCCTTCTGTTTCTCAAGGAGCTTTCTCTTTCTGGAAATATCACCGCCGTAGCATTTTGCAGTAACATCTTTGCGCAGTGCGCTCAAGGTTTCCCGTGCAATGATCTTGGCGCCAATCGCTGCCTGCAAAGCGATTTCGAATTGTTGTCGAGGAATTAGCTCTCTCAGCTTAACGCAAATCTTTTTTCCCAAATCAAAAGCGTGATCTCTATGAATCAGAGCCGAGAGGGCATCTACCTGGTCTCCATTCAACAGAATATCCATCTTCACGAGTTCACTTTGACGGTAGCCGATGGGCTGATAATCAAATGATGCATATCCTTTGGAAATGGTCTTTAATCGATCATAAAAATCAAATACGATCTCGGCCAGTGGCATTTCAAAAGTCAATTCTACGCGGTCAGACGTGAGATAGGTTTGATTGATAATGATGCCGCGCTTTTCAATGCATAAACGCATTACCGCACCAACAAAGTCTGATTTTGTGATTACCTGAGCTTTGATGAATGGCTCTTCTACAAAGTCAAGTTTGTTTTGCTCGGGCAATTGCGACGGGTTGTGAATTTCAAGCTTATCACCCTTCACGGTGTAGGCGTAGTAAGACACGTTGGGCACCGTGGTAATTACAGTCATGTTGAACTCTCGCTCAAGGCGCTCTTGAATGATTTCCATGTGCAGCATGCCAAGAAATCCGCAACGAAATCCGAAGCCTAATGCTTGTGAACTCTCTGGTTCGAAAACCAATGAAGCATCGTTGAGCTGTAATTTTTCCATGGACGCTCGAAGGTCTTCATAGTCATCTGTATCAACAGGATACACTCCTGCAAATACCATGGGCTTTACCTCCTCAAAACCTTTCACCGCTTCTTCACATGGGCGGTCAACGTGGGTGAGCGTATCGCCAACTTTCACTTCAGTGGCCTTTTTAATTCCTGATATGATGTATCCGATGTCGCCCGCTCTGACTTCGTTTCGAGGCTGCAATGACATTCCCATTACACCAACTTCATCTGCCTCGTATGTGGTGCCGAGATTCATGAAACGCACCTTGTCTCCTTTGCGAATGACACCATTTTTCATTCGGTAGTATGCAATAATTCCCCTAAAGGAATTGAATACTGAATCGAAAATCATGGCTTGAAGCGGCGCGTTGGCATCGCCTTGCGGCGCTGGAATTCTTTCGCATATCGCAGTGAGGATGTCGTCGACGCCCAAACCTGTTTTTCCCGATGCATGAATAATCTCTTCCCGATCACAACCTATCAAATCAACGATTTGGTCTTTTACAATTTCGGGTTCTGCGTTGGGCAGATCGAGTTTGTTCAACACAGGTATAATATGCAGATCATGCTCGAGAGCCAGGTATAAATTAGAAATGGTCTGCGCCTGAATTCCTTGGGTGGAATCGACAATGAGCAGCGCACCCTCACATGCGGCAATAGAGCGCGACACCTCGTAAGAGAAATCGACGTGTCCGGGTGTATCAATTAAATTAAGGACGTACTTCTGACCTTTGAACTCGTAGTTCATTTGAATTGCATGAGCCTTGATGGTGATGCCCTTCTCTCGCTCAAGATCCATATCGTCGAGCGTTTGCGCTACAAGATTTCTCTCATCTACCGTCTTGGTAACTTGCAACAACCGATCAGCCAGGGTGCTCTTACCGTGGTCGATGTGGGCGATAATGCAAAAGTTGCGTGTGTTTTTCTGACTCATTGTTTACGGCGCGCGAAAATACAACCCATATCAAGTTCAACAGTCAACTTTCGGTACGACCACCCAAACATTCTGCCCGCCAAAGTGTTGTTTCAACTGCGGTTTTATACATTCGCTTCCCATTATGAAAAAATCGATTCTATACTGCCTTCTGGCTTTTTCCTTCGGCGCAGTTCATGCACAGCATATCACCCATTTTTGCGGACAACAGAACGCACATGAACGCCTTTGTTCTCGGCACCCTGGAGCCGTTTCTCAGATGCGCGACGCCAGGGAAGCCCTCGAGGCAGAAACCAGAAACCTCGCCGAAAGCCGCGGCGGCGGCATGGTCATCTATACCATCCCAGTTGTCTTCCATGTCATCCACAATAACGGTCCGGAGAACATTTCAAATGACCAGATTTACGATGCGGTTGCCATACTCAACCGGGATTTTCGAAAACTCAATGCTGATACATCTTCTATTGTGGCAGCATTTCAAGGCATTGCTGCAGACATCGGTGTTGAATTTGCCTTGGCAGCAAAGGACCCTGATGGTAATTGTCACCCGGGCATCAATCGCGTAATGAGCCCGCTTACCAATGATGGAGGTAATTCCGATATGAAAGCACTAAGCTATTGGCCCAGAGACATGTATATGAATATTTGGGTGTGCGCTGATGCCGGCGACGGTACCGCGGGCTTTACTTACAACCCGGGCGATGTAAATGGTAACTGGGGCTATTATGAAGATGGCATCGTAATGCGGAGCGATTATGTTGGTTCAATTGGTACGTCTAACACATCCAAATCAAGAACTCTAACTCACGAGGTGGGCCATTGGCTCAATCTTGATCACACTTGGGGCGGTACGAATTCACCCGGTGATCCGGCAAACTGCAACATCGATGACAATGTAAGCGACACCCCAAATACCATTGGCCACACTTCTTGTAACCTTAGCGCGGCAACCTGTGGATCGGATTTAGACAACGTGCAGAATTATATGGAGTATTCCTACTGCTCTAAAATGTTTACCCAAGGGCAGGCCAATCGTATGCGCGCAGCTGCGTTAAGCTCAGTTGCTGATCGCAATCAACTCTGGACCAACTCCAATCTCGCGGCAACAGGCGTGCTCAATCCCCCGCTTTGTGCCGCTGTTTTCAGCGCTAATCAAATCTCTGGCTGCGCTGGCACTCCGGTCCAGTTTTTGGATGAGTCATATCACAATGTAGAAACGTGGTCTTGGGATTTCGGCGATGGCACTACCCTCTCCGGCAGTGACCCGAGCGTACACAAAAATCCGGAGCACATATTTGCAAATCCAGGCAATTACACTGTTGTTCTCACGGTTTCCAACCCCACTGGCACCGTAACTTCGAATAACAACTTTGTTATGTCGATTCTGCCACAAACCGGTATCAGTGCTCTTCAAGAGGGTTTTGAAAATGCTTTCCCTGCAGACAACTGGATCATCAATAACCCTAATGCGGACGAAACCTGGGAGGTGAGTCCGTCTGCAGCGACGAGTGGCATCAAATCGATCAAACTTCGCAACTTCACCATTGACGCAGGTAATACAGATGAGTTCATTTCTACAACCATCAATACGGCCAATACTGACTCTATTGTTGTCATGTACAAATGGGCGTATGCCAATATGGTCAACGAAACTGATGATCGGCTTAAAATCAGCGTGTCCAATGACTGTGGCAACACCTGGTCATTGCGTAAGATGCGACGCGGCACAACCAATCTACCAACCGCCAATGCTACCAACTCCCAGTTTACACCCACTTCTCTTGATCAGTGGTCGTCGGAAGCAATTATCATAACAGACCCTACTTATTTCACCCCTCAGTTTCGTGTCAAATTTGAGTTCATTAGCGATGGGGGCAATAATTTATTCATTGACGACATCAATATTTTTCCAACTACCGCTGCTGTGGGTGTTAGTGAAATTCAAGCGCAGCATATTTCAGCATATCCAGTTCCTGCGGATGACGTGCTATACGTGGAGCTCGAAAATCATGATGGACTTAATGCGCAACTTTCACTGCTCGATGGCTCAGGCAGGTTGTGTATTTCGCAACCCGTTTCAAATTCCATTAACCGATTGGACACATCCTCTCTTTCTCCCGGATTGTACTGTGTATTGATAACTGTGGGTGAACAGCGCTGGATGAGGAAAGTGGTGATTCGTTAACGACCCTCGTGTGCAGCACGGTCTAGCACAATACATTTGCGCCGGCACATTCGTATGGCGACAAAAAAACTGTACAACACGATCGATAGTCGTATTCTTCGAAAGAAAGCGGCGGAAAATACTCTGCCATATGTGACGGTGTCGTTTTACAAATATTTCTCCATCCCCGACCCGAACATTTTTAGAGATGATTTATACGCAACTTGGGAGGCATTGGGAGTGTTGGGCCGGACCTATGTTGCGAATGAAGGCATCAATGCACAAATCGCCGTTCCGCAGAGCAACTATGAGACCTTTGTTTCTCAATTGTACTCTATCCCCGAGCTCAATGAAGTTCGCCTTAATACAGCCATTGAATCGGGTTCGCTGGCGTTTTTCAAACTCATCATTCGAGTAAAAAAGAAAATCGTGGCCGATGGAATTTCCGATCCGTCTTTCAACCCGGCGAATACCGGCGTACACCTAAGGGCCGAAGACTTCAATCAAATGATTTCTCAACCCGACACCCTTCTTGTAGATATGCGCAACCACTATGAAAGTGAAGTGGGTCATTTCAAAGGTGCTATTCTTCCTGATGCAGATTCGTTTCGTGATGAAATTCAGATGGTAGAAAAGATGCTTGACGATCAACGCGACAAACACATTGTAATGTATTGCACGGGGGGCATACGTTGCGAGAAGGCCTCGGCCTACCTAAAACACAAGGGGTTTCCGAATGTCTATCAACTTGAAGGGGGCATCATTAAATATACCCGCGATGTGCGCAGCGAGGGATTAGAGAACAAGTTTGTTGGTGTGAATTTCGTATTCGATGAGCGTTTGGCTGAGCGAGTGTCGGATGACATCATTGCACACTGTCATACTTGCGACGGCCCATATGACGTCCATACGAATTGCGCAAACCCCTGCTGTCACATTCTCTTCATTCAATGTGAAAACTGCAGAGTGAAATACAATAATTGTTGCAGTGAAGAATGTAAATCCACAGCGGCTCTTCCTGAGGAGGAGCAGCGGGCGCTGAGAAAAGGCAAGACACCTGCAAGAAATGTGTTTCGAAAAGGACGATTTTGAGACAGCATGAAGGCGCAAACCATCCTCTTCGTTTTTGTATTTTCTATTTTCCTTCATCATAGCCATTGTCAGTCAAACTTTATGAATCCGGGTAATTATGATTTGTGTTTTCAGCTTCAGGGTGATGAGCTACACATTCCACTAACCATCTTTTCTTATTCGCATTGGCAAATTCGCAACCATGATGAGCGAATCGACCTGAAGGTAGTTCATGACACCACTGTTGACCATGGTTTTATTGCGGAGCTACCCTTTTTTAGAACCCGTCTACGCGGTTCTTGGCAACGAGAGTATTTCGCTTCCGGACATTGGGAGGATATCACCCGCGACTCGAGTTATTGGGTTGCTTTTACAATTTCACCTGTAACAACAATAGATGAAAAGCCCTGCGTCAAGTCAGAGACAAAAAGATATAAAACCGTTTTTCAGAACGCTTCAGACACCACCGAAGCCATTGGCCAATTTACATTTTGTGACGATTTGATTACCGGAACGTTCATGACGGAAACGGGCGATTACAGGCACTTGCACGGCGTTTTGAAAGGTGCAGAAATGCAGTTCGGCACGTTTGATGGCGCGCACTTGTATTTCTTCAAAGCCCAAATTCATTCTGATAGTATTACCGCAGGTATTTTCCTCAGTGTTAACAAGTGGCGACAACCGTGGAGCGCAATGCGTGATGAGAGCTTTTCATTACGAGACCCGAATCGCATTGTTGTGCCAACAGGAGAGGTTGTTTCAACTATATCTGTAACCGATATCTCGGGCAAGGCGGTTAAACTATCGCCAGAGTTTTTCCAACATCATATTACGGTAGTTGAAATTATGGGTACGTGGTGCCCGAATTGTCTTGATGCGTCTCGCTTTCTCGACACGCTGAAAGGCGAAATACAGGACACCACACTGCGTGTGATGCCAATACTATTTGAACGTGGCGAATCCTTCGCACAATGGTCTCAGGCCGCAAAAAAATTCTTCGCATCGCGAGACCTTGCTCCTGAATATTATTTCGGAGGAAAGGCATCGAAAAAAACCGCCGCGAACCTATTCCCATCACTGACGGATATCGTTGCTTTCCCGACCCTCATTATTGTGGATCGGGAGGGAAAAATAGCGTGGGTACATACCGGCTTTTATGGGCCGGGAACAGGCGCTTACTATCAGAAGAATACGAGTGTTTTGAAGAACGCGATTCTTCAGATGTTGCGATAACTTATTGCGAAATACCCGAGAGATCGAGCATGAACGCATACTCCAGGGCCACTTCTTTCAATGCTTCAAACCGACCGCTTTTGCCTCCATGGCCAGCGTCCATATTACACCAGAAAAGAAGTTTGTTATTGTCGGTTTTATGGTCGCGCAATTTGGCAACGTACTTCGCGGGCTCCCAATATTGTACCTGGCTATCCCAATATCCTGAGGTAACAAGAATGTTGGGATAGTCTTTTCTTTCAATATTGTCATAGGGAGAATACGACTTCATGTAGTCATAGTATTCTTTATTCTTAGGGTTTCCCCATTCATCAAATTCGAAAGTTGTTAGTGGAATGGTTTCATCCAGCATCGTGGTTATAACGTCTACAAAAGGAACCGCACTTACTACGCCGCGCCATAAATCTGGACGCATATTGGTAACAGCGCCCATGAGCAAACCGCCGGCACTTCCGCCCATTGCAAAGAGTTTTTCTTTGCTGGTATAATGGCCATTGATGAGGTGCTCGGCACAATGAATGAAATCAGTAAACGTGTTTTTCTTCTTCAACAATTTGCCATCTTCATACCAACTGCGCCCCATCTCTTGCCCGCCGCGTATATGGGCGATGGCATAAATGAAACCACGATCTAGCAAAGACAATCGAGCCGAGGAGAATCCAGCGTCCATAGATGCGCCGTAAGAACCATACGCATATAGCAAGGCAGGTGCGCTTCCGTCTAATTTCGTGCCCTTGCGATACACCAGCGAAATGGGAACCTGTACACCATCAGCTGTGGTTGCATACAAACGTTCACTGGTGTAATTCTCAGGTGAATGACCGCCCACCACTTCCTGTTGCTTCATCAACACCCGTTCTTTCGTTGACATATTGAAATCAAAAGTGCTTGCTGGTGTGGTTAGACTGCTGTAACCATATCGCAGAATGTTGGTGTCGAACTCGGGATTAGCTCCGACACCTGCGCTGTAGGCCGGGTCAGGAAACTCAAGATAGTATTCCTGTTGGTTGTCCCAACGCATCACCCGCAGCTGAGTAAGCCCATTCTTTCTTTCATCCACTACGAGAAAATCCTTATAGATCTCAATGCCCTCCAACAAAACGTCGGGCCGATGGGCTATCACTTCTTTCCAATTCGATTTATCAGTAGCAGACTCTGGGCAACTCATGAGCCTGAAGTTTTTTGCCTCCCAGTTGGTAGTAATATAGAACTGACCATTATAGTGATCAATGCCGTATTCGTGATTACGTTCACGCGGCTGTATCAGTTTAAATTCTCCGGAAGGTGCATTTGCGCTAATTACCCTGCACTCACTGGTGAGGGTTTGGTTGGAAGAAATTACCATGTAGCTCTTGCTCTTGGTCTTGTATACATCGCAAGAAAACTCTTCATCGGTCTCTTCAAAAACTTTCACGTCTTTATCTTGTGTTTCGCCTAAAGTGTGACGCCAAACCTGGTACTCGCGAAGGGTTGTGGGGTCCTTCTTTACGTAGAACAAGGTCTTGTTATCGTTGGCCCAAACCGGACAACCCGCAATGCCTTCAATCTTATCGTTCAAGACCTGGCCTGTAGCAAGGTTTCTGAAGGACGCGTTGTAAATCCTGCGGCTCACCTTGTCTTCACTATATACCATGAGTTGATTGTCTTCACTCACACCCATCCCGCCGAGTGCCCAATAATCGTGTCCTGCAGCCATAGCCGGACCATCAATCAACACTTCCTCGGCTCCGGTCTCGAGATTGTCTTTTTTGCGACAATAGAAAGCATAATCTTTTCCTGCCTCAAAGCGAGTGTAGTACCAATAGCCATTCCTTTTCACGGGCACACTCTGATCGGTCTCCTTCACACGACCTTTCATTTCCTCAAATAATTTCTTCTGCAGCGCCTCGGTGTGCGCGAGCATTTTTTGGGTGTAGTCGTTCTCAGCATTCAAGTAATCAAGAACGTCTGCCGTTGCAGAATCCCGCAATTCGGGTGAAGCGTTTTTTTGGTCGTCGGTGAGACGCATCCAATAATAATTATCGATTCTCTTATCGCCATGTTCTACGAGTTCATGAGGGATTTTTTTAGCCATAGGTGGGGGTGTTTTAGAATTGTCAGCCGACGGGCTGCATTGTGTTATTATCAGGATGAATGTGAGATACAGACTGAATTCTGTAATGCGCATACGCCACAATTTTTGGGGAAAGTAATCCGAAATTTCATACCCTATGAAATGCCGATGTTTCGTCACACACGTGTGAGCTTCAAGTCACGACATCTTTGTTTCAATTAAGCGCAATGTCGGTTAATACTAGCGCCGAATTCTCTGCGGGTTTAAAATTCATTTAATCATGTGATAGTTCCTCATGCGTTTTGGTTCTCACATCGGTCTGAATCAGTTAATTACTGCCGCAAAATTCTATTTCAATTCAGCTGGTCCAAATCGACCTTCCGCCTTGCAGTAGATCATTAGCCAGAAGAAAAAGAAGATGATTCCGGCCTGGGTTTCCAACATGGACTCCAGCATGAAATTCGCCAAACACAAGACACAAAAGACCAGGCCGGTATACTCTTTCCCTTTGTAGAGATGTTGCATAACAGCAACGAAGGTTATCATGAGAAGCGCTATTCCCAACCAACCTAAATCCAAACCATGTTGCAAGAATTGCTGATGAGCATTTAAATGGAGGGACGCTGCATAAGGTTGCTGATGGGAAATATAATAGTCGTCGAGATGGCCAGCCGCCCTTCCTATTCCTACCCCGAATGGATGCGCCATCAACACATGAAATGCTGATGACCATGTTACAACTCGCAGTGTGACACTGGAGTATGCGGTAGAATGCAGTACCTCTTCTGAGCCGGTATTCACTAATGCGCCTAAATCTTTTCCTGCCTCAGTAATCCTGGAGGCAACTCCCGTCGAAACGATGTTGATCAAAAGAATTGCAACGACTGAGCATAATGTTAGTGCGACAACGCTCTTAGTTGCACGTCTCTTCACCGCCGAATACAACAAAAGAAACAGTCCCATGATGGCAAGACAAATGATACCGGCTTTCGATGCAAGCGCTCCCATCATCGCAGAAAAAATGATAATCAACAAAAAAGAAATCCCATTTGAACCACGAAAAAGGGGTTTGTCAAAAACACTGCGCGCAATGAGAAATATCGCAAAGCCATGGTACATCGACTGATAACTTGGATGTATGTACCAACTCAAACTTTGATAATAGAGAACTGTGACATCGTGGGTTTGATGAAATATCACAGCGGCGTGCACAACGGCAATAACATCAAACGCCAAACAACCCAGAATATACATCTTATACAGACGATTCAATTGACCCGTTGTAATAGGGTTAATGAGAAAAGCCATTATTGGAATCGCGAAATAGGAAAACTTGATTTCCAGAATTTCATTGGCCCTATCATTTGCGAATCCAAAGACTGTATAGGCCACAAAAATCAAGTAGGTCGTTACAGAGGTCCATATAGGCAAGGAGCAAGCAGGACGATAGAATCTGCGATGAATCGCATACCGCCAACATTGAACCCCTCCAAAAACCGCGAATAGCAGTGGCAGCAAAGGTTTTGCGAACGGAATGCAAAATGCAATAACGTATAACAAAGCATTAGCCACCTTATCTGCCAGGTGATGATTCATCATGCAGAATATTGGTCTATTTGCTGAAAGTGATGTTCGATATGTGAGGCAATGAAATTCACGGTTTGTATCAAGGTGAGCATGCCCGCCGCGGGCTGCCGGAAAACCAACAGGTTCAGTGACTCTATTGGGGCTGTGCTGAAGTATGAATTCAGCTCTTCACGATGACGGATCCACTCACCCATGGCTTCGCTGAGTGAAATTCCCTTGTCTGGTTTTGCGATAAATTCTGGGGCAGGGTATTTCTCACTTGTTGCCAAACGCTCCAATAAGATTTTACCTCGATGAATTGTTTCCTCATTCGCGACATCGAGTCCGAGCCAACCCGAACTGGTCTTCTTTCTTACATACCCGAGAATTCCTTTTTCGGAAATGGTAAGATGTTGAATGACTTCCGACGGATTCCAACCGGCTTCTTCGGCAGGGAAATGGCTTGCCGAAAATTTCTGCAACCGCTGTAACATCTCTTCTGTGGCGCGATTCAATCTTTCGTTTGCTTGCTGCAATTCTGTTTGCATGATTGTCACTTGAGTTTGCATATCATTTGCGTGTGTGGAATGTTGTCTTCTAAATATTCATCCCCGTCAATGTCAAATCCAAAGGACTTGTAAAAGTTAATCAGATAAGATTGGGCAGAAATTCTCACCGCGTAGGCACCACGATTTCTCAGCCACTCCATACAAGCGAGCATAATGGCCTTGCCATAACCCATTTTTCGAACCTTCTCATGAGAGACCACACGGCCTATAGACCATTCATCATACGAAACGCCGGGCGGCAATATGCGCGCGCACGCCCAACATATAGTGTCACTCATTATAATGGCGTGGTGTGATTTTAGGTCTTTTCCATCGGCGTCCAAATACGGACATTGTTGCTCGACGATAAATACGTTTTCGCGCAGCTGCATCATCGAATACAACTCTTGTTTAGAGATATCGTCCCAAGACTTTATTATTACTTCTGAGAACATCTCGGCGAAATTACAGCATGCGAGCATCGATAAGGGCGCAGGCATCATGTTCAAACATAACCCAATTTTTGATAGAACCATCAAATGTTGGGATGGCGCAAAGCATATGTTAGGGGTTGTGCCTCAATATTCTTTGACGAGTACTTCGGTAGGAGTTTCGATGACCTCATGTAGTTTCCGCAATATCTCTAAGGAGAGCCTTGGCTTGTGATTGAGAATCTCGCTCTCCCTGCCTTTCAGGCGAATTACATCTGCAAGATCCTTCTGTTAATAGACAAGTTGTTCCACTCTGAATTTGATGGCCTCGATATGTCAGGCAGATCAATAGCGCGTTTTTCCATCTCAAAATCATTGATGAGAAGGGAAAGCAGCTCTATTTCGTCTCCCTGCTTTGTTCCTTTTTGGGCATCAAAAATTACTTCGATTCTTTTAATTGCGAGGTTATACTCCCTTTCAGTTTTAATTATTTTGAATGTCATAGCCGGATTACAGCAAAATCCGGCTCGCTTTGTTATTTGATGACTATTATATTTTGATTTTAAGAGCCCCAAAATATTTTTCGATTATCAGTCATCGAAAATGAGTGATGTCTTAAAACGAAAATTTCGAACCTAGGGAGAGTATATAATAGTCGAAAATGTGAAGTTGAGGTGAAAATCGAGGTTTTCTAACGGCCTGACGGTTTGCATGCTGGCGATGGCCGCGAAACCGAAGCACTTAACTACAAGCCGATAAAAAATTTATAAAAGAAATACGAACTACCAATTTAACCCTGAACCAGCGGCTATCGCCAGCATGCTGCTAGTAGTATTGCCCTGGCCTATGTTTTAAAAATTCACGCTCAATTGTAAATGTCCGCCAAAACCTGCATTAATTATCCGCATTAATGTCGAGAGTCTTATGTCACTTGCATTATTCTCTATACGTGAAATATAAGTCTTGGTCGTGCCACATTTTTCCGCTAATTGCTCCTGCGTCAAACCTTTTTCTTTTCGCATTTCTTGAAGCATCACTCCTATTTTAAACGCTTCAAATTCATTTTCATATTGTTCTCTGGTCGCTGCACCACGCTTACCATATTGCTTGTCCAAATGGTCGGTAAAAGATGTCAATTTATTTTTTGCTTTTTTCATCGAAGTATTGTTTTTTAATTCGTTCTGCTAATTCTATTTCTGCTTTGGGCGTCTTTTGTGTTTTCTTTTGAAAGCCGTTCATTAAAATAATTAATTGTCCTTTGTCAAAGAAACTAAACACACGATAAATGTCAGCTCCAACTTCTACACGTATTTCAAAAATGCCGGTTGTTCCTGTCATATGGTCAAAATACTTTTTTGGTATGATGGCCATGGTCGCAATTAACTGTAGTGTCCAGTTAAACTTTTTTTGAACCTCTGGTTTTAACTTTGAAAAAAAGTCCAAATAATAGTCTTCGTAGTAATATATTTCTCTTATAAACTTGTCTCCCATTTTTAAAAATACCCGAGCACAAAGTTAGCTATTTAGATAACATCTCCAAAATTATTTTTTCCGTGTCTTTCCCATTAAGAGTGCGCTTGGGGTATTACTCTAGTAATGGCAGCCCGTGAATTTACCTCCAGCCCTGTTCGTTATTAGAGGATAAATATATAATGTTGCATCTTGACAAGAAAAGATGTTTTGAGATTTTTGATTCATGAATTTTATTCAATCTAAGAACCGCCAACAAATGTTGATGAGTTCATTGGAGTCTTCGGTGGAGCACGACAATCCGGTTCGTTTGATTGATGTATTTGTTGATCAACAGGATCTTGTAAAACTGAAGTTCCAAGTGCGAGAACTCAAGATGGAGGCCTTCCGGCTTTTGAGTCTGTCGTATTTCTAAAACCTTATTTTTATGGTTACCTCAGTGGTCTTCGCAGCAGTCGACGTTTGGAACGGGAGTATTGTTGCAACATTGAGCTTCAATGGCTGCTGGGCGGATTGAGGCCTAATTATCATAGTATCGCTGATTTTCGGAAACACAATCCTTTGGCGCATTCAAAGCGTAAGCCTGGAGATTTCTTTCATCATGACGATATGCAATTTCAAAGGATTGTTGAACATCTGGACTTTTGAAGACTTTAAGACAGTTTGAAAACATGGAAGCCGGATTACAGCAAAATCCGGCTCGCTTTGTTGTTTAGTAACTATAATATTTTGATTTTAAGAGCCCCAAAATATTTTTCGATTATCAGTCATCGAAAATGAGTGATGTATTAAAACGAGAATTTCGAACCTTGCGAGAGAATATAGTAGTCGAAAAAGTGATGGTGGGATGAAAATCGACGTTTTTTTAGGGCCTGACGGTTTGCCGCCGAAAGAAGTTTACGAAATTTTACCGAGACGGTGTTTCGGAGAAGAGTTTGTCTTTTAGCAAAATTTTTTCTAGAGGTCGCAATGGTGCCAAATTCATTTGATGTTGTTATAGGTAGGCGGCTACTTCCATTGTTGCTTAATTTTATATTTCTTAAGTAATTTTTCTTTTGTTATTAGTGTAAAATTTTCTGTAAGGGCTTGCGAAACTATTAGTCTGTCAAATGGGTCGCTATGATAAACGGGCAAAGATGAAAGTGTCAATAAATGATCATTGGAAATTTGCATTATTTCGATTTGGTTTCTGTCTGCATATTCAAAAAGCTCCTCCAAGGAAATATCTAATGCTAATTTTCCAATTTGGTGTTTGATTGTAATTTCCCATAAACTTGCCACACTTAAAAACAAAGCTTATCAATGTCTTTGATTTTAGCTTTCACACTTTCAGGTAATTGGTTGTCACCAGCTACAAACCAGAGGAAAGTATGTGTGTCTAAAAGGTATGCCATTAAATGTATTCCTTAAAAATGACTAATGGTTCATCAAAGTCTTTTGAAAGATGAATTTTCCCTTTGGCATAGCCAAATTCTCTTGATTTAATTGTCGTCTTTCTTTTATTCTTTGTTTTAAGAAAAGCAACAAAGTCCGCAACTTCCTTTCTAAGTGAAATGGGTAGTGATTCGATGTCTATTTTAAGTGAGGTATTTGCCATGCTTCGAATTTACAAAAAAACCCTTTTAAAAACATGTCCTCCCGAAATATTATTCGCCGCTTACTTATAACGTCAGTCCATGAATTTACTCCCAATCTTATTTCATTATTAAGTATAAATATATTGTCGATCCAATAGACCTGAAGAATTGTTTAGAAGATTTCTGATGCAGGAATTTCATACCTCGCAGAACCGTCATCAAATGTGGATGAGTGCTGTGGAGTCGCCGGTAGAAGATGAAAATCCGGGGCGTTTGATAGATGCTCAAAGGGAGGTAGAGAAATAGAACGGAGTGGATACGGCAAAGAGTTTCATCAGAATAAACATCGCCCCCAACTCCGCAGACTCAACAATGTAAACAGGGAGATTTCTTTCATCTTGACGACATACAATTTCAAAATATGGATGATCATCTGGACTTTTGAAGATTTTTTACAAGGTCAGAAATTGGAAGCCGGATTATTGCAAAATCCGGCTTGCTTTGTTATTGAGTAAATATTATATTTAGATTTTAAGAGCCCCAAAATAGTTTTCGGTTATCAGTCATCGAAAATGAGTGATGTCTTAAAACGAGAATTCAGAACCTAGTGAGAGAATATAATAGTCGAAAAAATGATTTTGGGATGAAAATCGACGTTCTTTCACGGCATGATGGTTTGGGACTTCCCGCAGTGAGAGATTTCGGAGCGTTTCACTGATACCCGAGCACAAATGTTGATAGAAGCTCTGCTTTGTCCAAGTCACCTTGTGGAGTTTTATCTGTTTTCTTTATCAGCCCGTGAGTTGATATTACAATTGTTTCGGTCTTCTCTGATTCATCCCAAAAATCAAAAAGCTTGTAATCGGTTTTATTGAACAGCGTTCTATCTCCCAAATTTTTTCAGTCAGTTTTTTGAAAGCTCTTTATCGCTTGAAAACATTGCTTTTGTGATGTTGTAGATGATTTTATCTCTTACTTTCTCATCAGGGCCGTCAAGAAACTGTGAAGCTTATTCTAAAAACTTAACTTGAAATTTTGGTTATTACACTTGTCAAACGTTTCTGTACGGACATGAGTATCTTTATTAGGAAATGTAATTTTTTGTTATGGAGTCATCACCCTGGCCGAAATCGCAGATGTTGATATAACTCTAACTGTATTAGAAATTCATTATGCAAGTATCGATATTTGCCGCCCCATGAATTACCTCAGTGTAGAGAATATCAGTAAGTCGTTTGGTATTCAACATCTCTTCAATGACCTCAGCTTCGGCATTACAAAAGGACAAAAAATTGCTTTGGTGGCAAGAAATGGCGCCGGGAAGTCTACACTTTTTAGAATCCTTGCGGGGCTTGATCAGCCAGATAGCGGACTGGTTACATACAACAAGGAGGTTCGCTTAGGATTTCTTGCGCAAGATCATGGCCTCAATGAGAAATTTACGATTGTTGAAAATGTGTTTCATAGCTCGAGCGAAAAGGCTAGGGTAATAGCAGAATACGAGGCAGCGTTGAACAGTGGCGACGAAAAGAGAATCAATGCGGCACATGAAAAAATGGA
The DNA here is from genome assembly GCA_964555295.1 of uncultured Comamonadaceae bacterium. GTDB lineage: Bacteria > Bacteroidota > Bacteroidia > Flavobacteriales_D > Sanyastnellaceae > CAZKRL01. Next base: position 83,935 of record CAZKRL010000002.1, read on the forward strand.
CCAGCATACGGCCTGGGATTTTGAAGCACGCGTGCGTGAGGTGTTGGGGAAATTGCAAATTCACGACTTAGACAAATCCGTTGGGCAATTGAGTGGCGGCCAAAAGCGCAGAATAGCACTTGCGAAGGTGTTGTTGGAAGAACCCGACATGATCTTACTAGATGAGCCAACGAATCATCTGGATCTCGATATGATTGAATGGCTTGAGGAGTTTTTGTCGAACTCCGCCATGACCATTTTCATGATTACACACGATCGTTATTTTCTTGAAAACATCACCGATGAAATTTTAGAGATGGAGAATCAGTCGCTCTATCGTTACAAGGGCAATTTTTCCTACTACTTGCAAAAGAAGGCCGAGCGCGAGCAATTAGAAAGTGTTGTGCATGACAAGGCACAGCAGCTATTCAAGAAGGAGCTGGAATGGGCCCGAAAAATGCCACGCGCACGAACCGTTAAAAGCAAGGCGCGCATGGAGAGTTTTCATGAGCTCAAGCAATCTCTCATTCGCAATAACGACCCGGAGAACCTGGAGCTTGAAATCAATATACAGCGCATGGGAAGCAAGATTGTTGAGTTTCATCGCGTGAAGAAAGTTTTTGGCAACACCACTGTGCTGAATGGTTTTGATTATGTATTCAAGAATCGTGAACGCATTGGAATCGTTGGAAGAAACGGCACCGGAAAAACCACCTTCTTGAATATGATTGTTCAGCAGATCATTCCCGACATGGGAAAAGTTGTGGTGGGCGAAACGGTGTCGTTTGGATACTTCAATCAAACCGGCATGGTATTGAAAGAAGGGCAACGCTTGCTGGAGTGCGTGCGAGAAGTTGCCGACTTTATACCGCTCACGAAGGGCAAAACCATCACGGCGTCACAAATGCTTGAGCGTTTTATGTTTCCCAGAAACTCTCACAGCAATTACGTTGAAAAGCTCAGCGGCGGAGAGAAAAAACGTCTGCAGCTGCTATTGATATTAATGAAGAATCCCAACTTCTTAATTCTGGATGAGCCAACGAATGATTTGGATGTATTCACCTTATCTGCGCTCGAAGAATATCTCTTGCAGTATCCAGGTTGCTTGGTCATTGTTTCTCACGATCGCTATTTTTTGGACAAGTTGGTAGACCATGTTTTTGTTTTGAACGGCAAGGGTGATTTGGCCGATATCTTGGGCAACTATGACGCCTACCGCAAATGGGAGGAGCAGAATAAAGACAACGCCAGACCAAAAAAAACTGTTGAGCTACCAGAGACCAAGCCTCAGGAAATGGTCAAAAAGGGCAAGCTTGGATTCAAGGAGAAATTCGAATTGGAAAAACTGGAGAAAGACATTCCTGTGTGGGAACAAAAAAAGGCAGCTTTAGAAAAGAAGCTTTCAGAATCTCTTAGCGATCATGAAGCCCTCATGAATATTACGCGTGAGCTTGCTGAGGCCTCCTCGAAACTCGATGAAATGTCGATGCGCTGGCTCGAGTTAAGTGAGTTGTTATAGTGATACACTACACCCGGTCAAGGACGTAAGCAAGTTGAACGATAGGAAGATAAAAGAAGCTGGCAAACATTACCGCTCTTGCATATTTCACTTCTGCTTTAGCGTATAGGCGCTGCGAGAAATACGCCATTACGAGACCCGCCAATGTTGTAATGATAGCTGCCACGAGGCCTGTCATCGGCGCGTGAATGGGTAGAGCCCAGGGCAACAGACTAACAGGAATTAGGAACAGGGAGTATAGAAAAATTTGAAACGCATTTCGCTTTGAGGGACCTTCAGAGAATGGAAGCAGCTTGTAGCCGCCCCTAACGTAATCTTCGTGCGAAACCCAGGCGATAGCCCAAAAGTGAGGGAACTGCCACATGAATTGTGCGGCGAATAATAATCCTGGCGCAAGCCCAAAGTCGTCGGTAGCAGCAACATAACCCAACATAGGTGGTATGGCACCAGGGAACGCGCCGACAAATACAGCGAGACTGGTTTTGCGTTTCAATGGCGTATATACAAACACATATGATAAAAAGGCGAACAAACCAAGAATGCCGCAAGTGCTACTAATGGCTATCCATAGTATAAGCACCCCGGTTAAACCCGCCGAAAGTGAAATCACCGCCGCCTTTTGATGACTCATCTTGCCAGAAGGAATGGGCCTGTTTTGGGTGCGGAGCATCAACGCATCGAACTCCCGCTCTATCACTTGATTCATGCCGTTGCTGCCCCCGGTAAGCAATAAGCCGCCCGTCAGTAAATATAGAATTACTGAATAATCTACCCCGTCGCATCCCATCAAGTACCCCATAATGGCAGAGACAAGCACAAGCATGGTAAGCCGTAATTTAAAGAGCGCGGCCACGGAGCTCATCATAACGGTAGCGTATAGTTTGTCTCAATCATTGGATATTCGGCTGCGAATTTATGTCGGTTTGGATGGGGATGATTTAAGTTACTGCCCATAATAATTTCTGTATATACATTAATTTTTGGCGGCGATAAAGGAGCTAAGTTTAAGGAAATGTTTCGTCATACTACCTTTCTGGCAAGGGGTGAAGTTCATCAATAATATCTATCTTGCCGTAGCATAAAATTGCCCCATGAAGAGTAATAACAGTGATTATCTCGATGCCTATAAAAAGGATAAGGAAGAAGCAGAGGAGTATTATCTGAAGCATCTCGCAAAGAAGTCAGGTCAGCAAATTCTGTTAGAATCGATCTTATCTGCAACTCCCCCAATAACATCCCACAATATCATGGATGTTGGATGCGGTGCCGGAACCCTTGTTTATCATATATCGAAAATTTATCCTTCAGCCCACTACACTTTGGTTGACATGAACCAAGAGGCACTTTCGCTGGCAGAGAGTGTGCTCAAGGATTTGCCGAATAAAAACTTCTCCTGTTCCAGCATTTATGACCTCGCACAATTTCGAAATACACAGGATATTGTTTTTTGTTGGATGACCATTCTGTGTTTGGACAAACCGGCAGATGCTCTGGAGCAATTGATTGACACATTGGCGCCTGGCGGAAAATTGTATGTTTCGTCTCTCTTCAATCTTCATCACGACGTTGACATTTACTCCCATTTTCTAGATCATACAAGGGCGTCAGGGAAGGAGGGAATGTTGATGCAGTACAATACGATCAGCGAGAAAACCATAAAGGAATGGCTTGCCGGTAAGGTTGAGAAGTATAAAATCCATGAGTTTTCTCCAGACTTTGATCTGCCAATGAACTCTCGCGGAATTGGCACCTATACGGTATTGGACTCGTCAGGAAAAAGGCTGCAGATATCCGGTGGCATGATAATGAATTGGGGGATCTTGGAGATAACGAAATAAATGTGGCAGAGTTATGGGCTGGGAAATTAGAAAAAGGGCAAATGGATTTGCATATACCCTGATCCGCATTTTTAGAATAATGAAGTCGCCGGAAAAGCGAGTGTCACAAGTATGGAATGACCTCAAGGAGCTTCATTTAAAAGAGGATTGGCGTCACGGCATTTATGAAAAGGAGAGATTTATTGAAACCGGTTTTGATATTGGGAATATGGCGCTGCGTTTTTATTATTCGGTGGATGAATCATTCTTTCACTGCAGAGCGAAAGTCTTAGAGGATTATCCTGTTGATATGACCAGCGATATTTTCATTTTGGCTGCGCACTTCAACAACTCATTGCGAATTGGCACTGTCTCAGTTAATGTAAATTATGGGTACGTTGAACTGCATGTGAAGCGGGATTTATTGCTCCCGCTTTTATATAAGGGTGAGATATACTCGAATATTAATAGTCACTATTCAATTGCAACGGATGTATACGCGGCTTATCAACGACTTGTCACTGAGCGCGAGGCGCCTGCTATAATTTTTGCGGATCTGTTGAGGCGAAATGATCGCGAATTGGGCAATACCGAATAGTCATTATCGGTAGTAATATTCTTTATTGATGGCTTATCGCTGAAGTATTAGTCTGGCCGACATTCACAAACTCGTACTTCTTTTCCATCGGCATGAAAGAGCATTGAGCCGGCGCATAAATGCGGAATGATTCTCAGGTTGTCTGGATATTTTTCATTCCGGTACTTTACTATGCCTTCACCCGTCACGCTGGCCAATGCGCTAATGAACGATTTGGAAGAGTTCCAAAAAGTAATTGTGTTCGAATCTCCTCGACTGGTCGGATAATCGTTATAAGCGAAATGAAGTTCGGCGCCATAGCGAAAAGGGTGATAAGATGTAAAAAGCGTTTCGTCTCTGGTGGTCTGTTGTTTTTGAATGATGCTATTTGAGATTAGTTTACCGGAACTATCGAGCCGCGCCACCACAATGTCGTCATAGTGATAACGAATTTCATTATATACGCGCCCTGTGAGTGGATCAATGCCGGTGTGCTCGGTAGAATATCTTCTTTCGCCCCAAAGAAAAATTCCGACGCTGTCAATTGTCATTCCATCTAACTCGAGGTCAGGGATTGCGCTTTGGGCGTTGCGGTCACCAGATAGTGCTTCCAACCCGCGCTCAAGAAACTGACGCGTTCGAATAGCGCTCATGCTACCGCCGAGAGCTTTAATTTGTGAATGAAAAACGCCATTCACCTGCATGGTTAAATCTTCTGAGAAAAACCCGCTTAATATTATGTTTTGTTGTGGATTGAATTGAAGATGGGCATCGGTTATGTTCTTCCCCTGAAGCTGTAAATCATATTCTTTTAGAGAGTTGCGCTGAAAATTGTAATAGAATAGAAAATGTCGGGATAGCGGATGTTTAGCCCGCGAGATAATCTTTTGTTTGGTGAGGATATAGAAATTTCCTTGATTATCAGGCAAGATTTGTAGTGTCTCCAAAGTGTTGCCGCCGTATGGAAGTATGAGTTTTTTTTCCTTGATCACTTGCATAGACTTGTCGAGCACCAACAATTGCATTGCACTATTATCTGAATTGCTCTCGTAAGGTGGGATACACACATAAATGCCGCGCGCGTCTTCGATGGCATGCAAATAGTAGGGGAGATTTTTACGATCACATGCCAGCCGGGCAATGGACCTGGAACTCTCAGTCAGCAGTTGGCGGGAGTTGCCACTAACACCATAAAGTCCGAATGTGTCGTTGTCTTCTAAATAGAAATAAAAAAGCTTGAACTGATTCTCGAAGTTGCATTTACCCGCATATATGTTTCCTTTTGGTAGACTTTTTTCGGAGGTTAACAATTCTCCCGAAATGAGCAAGCCATCGATTTCGTTTATCTCGTTGTCTTTGTCTATGTGTGCAACACACGTTGAGCCGCTGTCATTCGAAAGAGTAAGATAGCGCGAGGGATTATATCGGAGTTTAATGATTTCAGAACACGCTTGTGCATGCGATTTGAACGCAATCACGGCGGGTATCAAGAAAGACAGTAAGGTTCTCATCCATTGCCTGAAAATAAGCGTACTATATCCATTCCATTGGCATAGAGTAACAGGCCTAATAACAGGAACATACCCACCATTTGGGCAATTTCCAGTACGCGTTGATGTACGGCTTTACCGGTGATCATTTCCCAAGTCAGGAACATAACATGTCCTCCATCCAGAGCAGGTATGGGAAGTATATTCATGAAAGCGAGAACCAATGATATGAAGGCGGTACGCTCCCAAAATATGAGCCAGTCCCATTGTGGAGGAAAAAGTTTGGCGAAGGTTACAAACCCACCCATTTGTGTGGCGCCGGACTTTGAGAAAAGAAATCGCAACTGACTTCCGTAATCTGTGAGCGTTTCCCAAGCCAATGAAATTCCTGCAGGGATGGAGGCAAAGAACCCGTATTCAACATGCTTGTATTCAAAGAAATTTTCAGGTGTTTGGCTATACACCCCGATGGCACCCTCGGCATTTACTTGAATTCTGTATGAAAGCTCTTGTTCACCTCGTTTTATAAAGAGTGTAATGCTGTCGCCGGGATGTTTGCGTATCTCAGCAGCGATATCCTGAAAGAAATTAGATGAAACGTCGTTAACTGCCATCACTTGATCTCCCGCCATTAGGCCTGATGACGCCGCAGGCATTCCGGTGGCGAGTGAATCAATAATGTATGGTACACGCAAACTGAATGCGCCGCCTCTTACATTGGAGTCAATAAGCACTTGCCCAATATCTTCAGGTAAACTGAAACTGATCTGTTCGCCATTGCGGTCTACGGTAATGTTGCGAGGCGCATCAAGGACCAATCGCTTGTTTATCTCATGATAATTGGAAACTTCTTTGCCATCAAGACTCAGAATAATATCTCCGTCTTGCAAACCATGTGATTTAAGAATCGGATGAACGTGAACACCATATTTGGCATTACGAACCGGCAGTACATCTTCCCCTGAGTGCCATACGATTCCAGCGTAAATGATGATTCCAATTAAGATATTCACAACCACACCGCCAACCATGATAATGAGGCGCTGCCATGCTGGTTTGGCCCGAAACTCCCATTTTTCAGCAGGTTTAGCGAGTTGCTCCTTGTCCATGCTTTCATCAATCATTCCGGAAATTTTTACATAGCCCCCCAGCGGAAGCCAGCCAATTCCATATTCGGTTTCACCCACCTTTTTCTTGAAAAGAGAGAAGTAGGGATCGAAGAAAAGATAGAATTTTTCTACTCTTGTTTTGAATAATCTGGCGGGAATAAAATGGCCTGCTTCGTGCAGAATAATCAGAAGTGATAAACTGAGAATAAGTTGAAGTGCAAAAATCATGTGTAGGTTTCAGTGGGTAAAAGTAGTCGTTGAATGGGATGCTTTGGCATTTGTATATCTCAGTTTTTGTTAAGCATTTTGCGGATGTATTTGCCGATAATATCATACTCAACATTGACGAGATCATCTACGATTGTATATTGAAAAATGGTGTGCTCATAGGTATAAGGAATGATGCATACACTAAATGAGTTGGGCAGATCGTCGACCACTGTTAAACTAACCCCGTTAAGAGTTACGCTTCCTTTCGCGACTATTTCATTTTCGTGCTCCTGTTTTTTTTCGAAGTAAAACTTCCATGACCCTAGTTGCTCTTCAACGCGAAGACATTTTACCGTGCAGTCAACATGCCCTTGTACCATGTGACCATCTATTCTGTCTCCCAATTTCAGCGACCTTTCAAGATTTATTTTTTGGCCTTGCGTCCAACCACCAATATGGGTGCGCCGCAAGGTTTCATCAATTGCCACCACATCGTAACTGACGGCATCGACCCTGGTAACCGTAAGGCAAACGCCATTATGGGCTACGCTTTGATCTACTTTCAGCTCATGCGCAAAAGGCGCAGCAATTTGAAAAACTCTGTTGTTGCCGTGATGGTGAACACTCACAATTTCACCTATTGTTTCTATTATGCCTGAAAACATTTATTGATTTTTGGTTGGAAGAGAGCCGTCAAGCAATTGCACTGTGCCAGTGAATCTTTCTGTAACGATACCAGAGAGTCGGATAGTGTCTACTTCTATCGTGTAGTAGTATACACCGTCAGGACACATTTCACCGTTCAGGCCGGTTCCGTTCCATAGGATTTCGGGGTCAGTGCTCTCAAAAACGGTTGCGCCCCAACGGTTCATCATTTGAAACCGCACCTTTGCAACATGTCTGTTCTCTTTCGGAATAAATAAATCGTTGAGACCATCGCCATTGGGTGAAAATATGTTGGGCAAGAAATACATCGGGCAATTATCAATGCATATTTTTTCAGAGAGCGCTGATTCATTTCGACGTTGTTGTCCGTCGGGCCAGAGACTCAGCGAGTCGAGATAGCTAATGGCAAAACAACCTGCAATGCTTCCTTCATAATCGGGGTTAACGAAACTCCAAACCGAATCCTGCTGGGCATCTCCTTCATATATTACTGATAGCGACGAAGTGTCGGTATTTGCATAATACACCCGGTACAGCCCGGCATCTTCCGCACAGCCAGACACATCTTTTGTCCATCGAAACTCCAATAACCCCCCCGTACATTCATACTCTTCCGAAACTATTGGTGGGCACGGAGGCGTGAGGTCGTATGGAATTACACAGCTTTCTTGGCTCCAGTTTTCAAGTGGGTCAGGAACATCGTCTGCGCCATATGTGCCCATCACACGCACACGATAACAATAAAGTGAGTTATTTACCAGGCCGGTATCAACATAGTAATCTGTATCTGAGGTGTCAATGATCTCAAAAAGGTTGTTGCCGGGACTCTTCCGGTAGATGATAAACCGGTAATTGCTCCAAGGCACATTCGCTTGCATGGATATGCCCGCCTGGTTGTCTCCGGGCTCAAGCTCCAGAAATACACTTTCGGCGGAAGATGACGACGCTAAGAGTCCTTGTGTGGTATTATATATTTCCACTTGATATTGATGTGAGCTGGCAAATGTGTTCAATCCATTGTGCACGAAAAGACTGTCGCCTTCATCTAATGTGCTGAATGGACTGCTCTGAAAAATTACCTGTAGTGTATCAGTTGGCAGATACAAGAGCTTGTAGTAATAGGGCCCGGGAAAAAGGGAAGTGTCAATATCCGATGGTTTTGACCACATGATGGTATCACTTCCGTTTTCAAGGTCTGTATTGGCAATGCTCACTTTTGTCATAACCGGAGCGTCTTTTCTCACCGTGTCACAAAACTCTTCACTTGCATAGCTGATGGCTCCATCGGGCCATACCGTCACAATCATATAGCAGTACAAACCGCCATAAAAGACAGTGGGGTCTTGGAAGCTGGTATTTAAGGCCCCCTGGCTGCTGCCGATGAGACTATAGCCCGTATAGGAAGGCACGCCCAATTCGCAATTGTCGGGAACAAAACCGGAGAGTCCGTTTTTGCGATAAACCAAATATTCCACCTCATCCAAATCACCTTGATTCAGGACGTTCAGACAGGGTGAGGGATCCCACGTGAGCGAAATAGAATTGCCCAAAGCTTGTGCAACGGGATTTTCAACTGCCGGACAAACTACTTGAATAGAAACAGTTTCAACATCGGTTAAAGGAAAACTGGCGTTGTCTGTGGCGAAGAAGGAAACATAATACGGCTGCGCCCTAACCTCAGAGCAACGAGGGGTCCATGTAAACTGGCGGGTAATGAAGTCGTATTCTGCGATATTGACGACTTCAGATATCGGGCCTCCTTCCGCCGTAACACTAACATCATCTGGCGGCAAGTCGGGGTCTGAATAACTCAACACGAATGATAGGGTTTCGTTTGCGGCTACGCAATAGGCAGGCTGTGGTTGAATTACAGGAGGGCGATTACCACAGGCAACAACGGTAATTTGCATGTCTCGCTGAACCGAGCCAACAAAGAGCCCGTTTCGGTATTCCTTTACTTCGAAAGCAATGTTATACTCTCCCGGAACGAGTGGGGTGTCCCACGTGATATCTCCATTCTGTGGGTTAATTTGAAAAACATCCGAGGGATCATCCGTATAGTCAGTCGGTGATTCCCAATCAGGAAGGGGCTCGGCCATAGCGCCGAGGCACGGCACCAGCGAAAACACGAGTTGATCCCCCTCAAGCGAGTCATAGGCAACAGGATTATGTATCCAGGGCTGATATGTGCACGCGTCTTGAAATGGGTCTTTGAGAAATTTGATGGAGTTGTTGTGCCCATTATTTCCCGCCCGAATAACCAGAGTTGATCTGACAGAGAAAATGGAGTTTACAGACGTTGAGTATTTATCGGCCTGTGGTGTGCCAGGGTCACCGTTATTGATGTTTAGCACGCCAGAATTCCGGTTGGGGTCTTCAACAGAAATGATAAACGTACCCGGGCCACTATAGGAGTGCAGACCCACGTATATATTCTTCTTAACGTCATTCCCGATGTTGAATATTTCTATAACCCGAAATAAACTATCCAGCTCTTCTTCAGGTGTATTGGGCGGCTCATCGCCCCACCTCAAATGAAGTGAACTGCGATCAGCTTGAGCACTTTGCTTGGTAAACGTAATGATGCTGATTCGGTAGGTAAACCCGGATACGTGCTCATAAATAATTTCTCCTGCGCGATTGTGAGTAGCGTTCGCGATTGTGGCGATGGAAACAAAAAATAGTATGGAGAGTAGCCGTAACAAGAGAAGAGCGAAGTTAAGCCCAAAAAGAAGCCCGAACATACTGTGTCATAATAAACCACAGAGTGACCCAACAGGTTCGCCGCTACCCTGCATCCAGGGTAATGAGATGCAGCAAAATGTTACTTCGGTAGAATAATTGCCTCTCTTTGCGTTTAGTGCGGGCGCGCCCTGTGAATGCAAGATCATTTTGCCTCGTATGAAATTTTATGTCCTCAATTATAATGGAGTGATAATTGTTTCGTCATTCTACTGTCGTTACCCGTTGGTAATATTTACCCGTACGCCATGTCTATATTTTCGCGGGTGGTGATTAAGAGTGCAATACGTGCGATTCTGTTTTCCGTCTCGTTTTGGCGGATGAAAATCATTCATTCTTCTTTGTTGATTTTGCTACTTGCGACGGAAGATTCTTCAGCGCAATTGAATGTTCTCCGGCATAAAGTATTGCCCGTCACAAACGACACGTTATATCTTGACTCGCTTTCTATCCTCCCTGGATCCCTGGCCATTTATGCGAATGACACGCTGTTGGATCCGTCCGAATATCAGTATGATTGGCTCACAGCAAGACTTGTTTTTACAAAGAACCCATCCTGCGATAGTCTCCGTCTCGACTATAAGGTCATACCTTTTGTTATACCCAGAAACTATTACAACAAACCCATTTCATTGCTGAGTCCGAACCCATTGAGTTTTTTGGATCCTTTTGTAATACATCCTGATGGTGATGATAGCAACGCGGATTCCGGCATTGAAACCAATGGAGCCGTATCCAGAGGTCTACAATTGGGCAATGCACAGAGCGTTTCAGTTAACTCGTCCTTGAATCTCCAGATTTCCGGCAAAATCAATAATCGCTTTTCTGTGGCCGGGATGATAAGTGACAATAATGTGCCTATTCAACCGGGCGGAGAAACGAAGCAATTGGATGAGTTGGATAGAATCTTCATTCAGGTGAATGACGCAAAGAATAAACTCACGGCTGGCGACTTTCAATTGAAAAAACCCCAGGGCTATTTCCTTACGTATTTTAAAAGAGCACAAGGAGCCCTTTATCAACGAGGTCAGGAGAATAAGGGAGAAGATTATTGGGAGGCCTCTGCATCGGTATCGAAGGGGCGCTTTGCACGAAATGTCATTCAAGGTATTGAGGGAAATCAAGGGCCTTATCGGCTGTCGGGTTCGGAAGGTGAGACCTTCATTGTGATATTGGCGGGCACGGAGCAGGTATTCATTGACGGCCGTCTTCTGCAACGGGGGCAGGATGCTGATTATGTGATGGATTATAACTCGGCCGAAATCAGTTTTACACCTCGTCAATTTATTACTAAGGATCGACGAATTGTAGTGGAGTTTCAATACTCCGACAAGAGGTATGCCCGCCCACTATTTACAGCGTCTGTTTTTAAATCATCAAGTCATGGGCATTATTACGTGAATGTCTATTCAGAAAATGACGCTAAAAACCAACCATTGCAACAAGAGCTATCGGATGCCGACAAAGCGTTACTGGCAAGTTCAGGTGACGATCCGCTGGGCGCGACAAGGAGTGGGATACGATTAGGAAACTTTGAATACAATCAGGTGATGTATGTTCTGAGGGATTCACTGGGCTTTGATTCCGTGCTGGTGTATTCTTCGGATACCGCCAAAGCGAGAGCAACCGCATCTTTTTCATTTGTAGGCGCGGGCCAAGGTGATTACGTTGAGGATGGCTTCACCCCCGCAGGAAAAAAGTATCGTTGGCTTCTGCCACAGATATCCGGTGATGACACTATTCATTATGGCAACTACTCGCCCGTGTATGTGTTGTTTGCGCCCTCATTGCAACAGATGGTTAGCGGTGGCGGGCGATGGCAAATAAGTGACGCATTGGTCGTTAGTGCTGAAGCCGCCGTTTCTAATAAAGACAAAAACTCTTTTTCTAACCGGGGAAATAGTGATAATGTCGGAAGTGCATTTCAGCTCAATGTTCTGTTAGGCCGCGGGCAAACACCACGTAGCATAAGTCTTTCAGCAGAGGGAAGATATGAATATGTAAATAAGCGATTCTCCTCAGTAGAGCGCTTCAGAGAGGTAGAGTTTGCACGAAACTGGAATCTTCCCGCGTCTTTTCAATCTGGCGATCAGCACGAGTTTCATCTCGCCCCGGTAATGCGATTCAAACAAGCGGGCTTTGTGAAATTGGCGGTTGATTACCTTGATGCTAAAGGGCTACAACAGGGAAAAAAGGTAACATCCACGGTAAAGCTTGAACGTAAAGAGAACTGGAAAATAGATGGCACAGGATCATATTTGAAGGTCAACGGGGCCAACGTTTCTGAGTTTATTCGACATAAGTCGGAATGGACAAAATGGCTTGGCGCGTTTTCTTTGGTTTTCAGAGATGAGCATGAGTGGAATAAGAAGTTTGACAGCGACATATCTTTTTTGCGCAATGACTCCTATCGCTTTTATGATTGGGAAGGATCATTCGGAACAACAGACACTATTAATCGGGTTGTGCGCATCCATTATCGTCAGAGATTTGAACAAAGACCTGATTCCTCAACACTTATACCCGCGTCGAGGGCAGAGCAATATGGCATTCAATCGCGATACCAATGGAGTGAAGGCAACTATATGGGAGTGACGGCATCCAACCGGCGATTGGAAATTATTAGAACCGATCTGTTAGCGGCCGCGCCGGAGAACACCTTGGTCGGTAGAGTAGAACATGCAATGCGTGCGTGTAAGGGTGGAATTGTGGGCGCGACTTTTTATGAGGTGGGATCAGGGCTGGAACAACGAAGATCTTTCTTTTATACTGAGGTGGCGCCGGGCCAGGGTACTCATGTATGGGTTGATTACAATAACGATGGCATCAGAGATCTGAATGAGTTTGAGGTCGCCCCATTTGATTACGAAGCAAACTTTATTCGGGTGTCGGCACCCGGGAATGATTATGTAAAGTCTTTTACGAATGTGCTGAATCAATCCATACAATTGAATTTGAGTCGAATCTCAGGAGACTCGAATAAACTCAGGCGATTCATTGGACGCTGGAGTGACGCTGCATTGTGGCGACAAGAGCGAAAAACCAGCTCTTCCTTACCACAAGCGCAACTCGACCCATTCTATAATTGGAAACTCGACACTTCTCTCATGACCGTCTCAGGGGTTTTGCGAAACGTTGTTTTCTTTAATAGAAACAGCTCTCTGTATGCGGCAGATTTCACATATCAAAAAACATCGAGAACGGAGTTATTACTTGGTGGCTCGAATGCTTTAGAAGAGATTGTAATGTCGGCTCAAATGAGATACACTTTCTTTGAAGAGCTCACGCTTTTTAATACACTATCACGAAACACCAAAAGTCAAAACTCTGAGATTCTCCTTGGAAGAAATTTCAATCTTATGATGGAAAACATTGAAACCAGGTGCTTATGGCAAAGGTCTGCTAACAGGAGTTTAGAACTTCGCGGAAAATATGCTTCTAAGAGAGAAATCAACGGATTGGCTTCAGGTGATGTGAGAGAGTTGGGCCTGATTTTCACCCAAAACAATACCGACAAATCTGCTGTAACCATGAGTCTTGAGTATATCTCGATAAGTTTGTATGGAGACATTAATACTCCAGTGGCTTATGAAATTCTTGAAGGCCTTAGCCATGGTAAAAACATTACCTGGAATATCTCATGGCAACAAACAGTTGCAAAGAATCTGCAAATGAATTTAACCTATCAGGGACGAGATGCAAATGAAACAAAAGCAATTCATGTAGCGTCGCTGCAGTTGAGGGCTACGTTTTGAGAGGGGCAATCATCTCAAGATTTGAATCTGAACCCGTCGGTTATCTGAAGCAGTTCTCACTTCAACGAAATACTGTCCGGCCGCAAGTGAAGCAACATTCATAGAAACGTTAGCGGTCAGTGGTGATTCCGAAAGCACTCGCTTGCCATTCATGTCCAAAATGTTGATTTGCTGTATGGATTGATTTCCCGCACTCTGAATATTCAGTTGTTGCGACGTGGGATTGGGGTATAGACGCAAACCAGATGACTCTGTCATATCAACCGAAATCACAACACCCATGCAGGTGCAATCGACAGAAATGGAATCACCTGTAGTTCCGGCATTTTCATCATTACACGCATCACCAACATATAAGCACCCGCCATTGTCTACATTGGCTTGGGCGTTGAAATTGCATGCGTCTGCCGACATACAACCGAGTATGTTGATGATAAATACTTGTTGCACCCCTTCGGTAATCTGATAGCTACTGTTGCCGTAGCTTTCATAAGCTACTTGTCCAATGGAATAACTTACACTTCCTCCTGCAGAGGTTGCAGACCCTCCCGCGGAAACAACTGCAGATTGTGCAACGAGCGCACTGGTTGCAACTGCGAATAGAAATGATGTGGCAACGATTTTCATACGGGTGATATAGTACCTCAAATGTAGTAAAGTTCTTCAAATTGAATCTCTGTTTCTAACTTTCCCCAAAAATTGAATATGCCTATAAATCACGAAATTGATTACCGCATTTTCGGAGAGGAGATGCAATGTGTCGAGGTTGAGCTCGATCCGAATGAAACAGTAATCGCTGAATCTGGCGCTTTCATGTACATGGATGATGGCGTGCAAATGGAAACCATCTTCGGTGATGGCTCTGCGAGTGGAGGAGGATTCTTCAGTAAACTCATGGGGGCAGGAAAGCGATTGCTCACAGGTGAGAGTTTGTTTATGACCTCCTTTACGCATACCGGCGCAGGCAAGGCTAAAGTGGCTTTCGCGTCTCCATATCCGGGCAGAATTATCCCTCTAGATTTATCACTTCTCGGAGGGAAAATGATTTGCCAGAAGGACTCTTTCCTCTGCGCAGCAAAAGGGGTAGCGGTGGGAATCGCTTGGCAAAAACGCCTTGGCACCGGATTGTTCGGGGGTGAAGGCTTCATCATGCAAAAACTTGAAGGCGACGGCTTGGCCTTTTGTCATGCGGGCGGTCATGTAATTGAAAGAAATTTAAGAGCGGGAGAGCTTTTACGTATCGACACCGGATGTATTGTTGCCTATACGCCGGAGGTTGATTTTGATATTGAGTTTGTGGGGGGAATCAAGAACACGCTCTTTGGCGGTGAGGGCGTCTTCTTCGCAACACTTCGCGGCCCGGGCAAGGTATGGTTGCAGACATTACCCATTTCTCGTCTTGCGTCTCGTATCGTTTCATACGGAGGGTCACGTCGAAAAGAGGAAGGCAGCGTGCTCGGTGGTCTTGGTAATTTACTCGATGGCGATTGATGTCCAAGGCGACTAATCTTATCGGGGCATCGCAAATACAAACCCTTGCAAAATCGCATTGCTTTATTGACGCAAGGAGCCCGTCGGAATTTGCCGCTGGTCACATTCCGGGGGCTATTAATATTCCTATCTTGGATGATGCGCAACGACATGACGTTGGTGTCTGCTACAAAGAGAAGGGGAATAATGCTGCAATCGAACTCGGCTTCGAATTGGCGGGAGGTGATTTTGCTCAGAAGATCAGGACGGCAAAGTCAGTAGCACAAAACAAGCCCATTGTTGTCTATTGCTGGCGAGGAGGTCAGCGCAGTTCAATCCTCTCGTGGCTATTATCTACAGCGGGATTGAATATTCAACGACTTGAAGGGGGTTACAAGGCTTTTCGTCAACAGGGCAGACAGCTCTTTTCACAGCAGCATTCGCTAATGATGCTTACCGGAAAGACAGGATGTGGAAAAACGCAAATTTTACAGGCCCTAGCGCAATCTGGTCAGAATATTATTGATCTCGAGGAAATCGCTAATCACCGCGGCTCTGCATTTGGCGGAATTGAGATGCCGCCCCAACCTACACAAGAGCATTTTGAAAACCTATTGGCATGGCAATTGGCTGAAGTTTCCGGAGGTCACATTTGGGTGGAGGGCGAGAGTCGATTTATCGGTAAGGTAAGAATACCGGACGATTTTTTTTCGCAAATGCAAAATTGTTCTTCCATTCAAGTTGAGCTTTCGATCGACTCGCGGGTGATGCGTGTTTTAAGAGAATATGGTCAATATAACCCAGATGTTTTGAGGGAGAAAACACAATCTATTGCCAAAAGAATGGGCGGCGATAAGGTGAAAATTAGTCTTGAAGCGTTAGACCAAGGTGATATGGAAGGTTGGGTCTTGCCGTTGTTAGAGTATTACGATAAGACTTATTTGCACAGTATCGATGGTCGTAAAATCTCCCCTCGTCTTTTGCATTTAGACGCATTGGAAATGGATGAAATCATTGCAGAAATTATTGCGTATGGAAAAAATGCAAATGCCTGAACCGATCAAAACGCGCCTCACAGACTGGAGCAAGGGCTCGGGATGCGGATGCAAAATCTCACCTGCCGACCTCAAACAAATTTTGCACTCTGGCGATGATATATTTCCTGCATCGCCCGATTTATGGGTCGGCTATGACACCTCCGATGATGCCGCAGTGTTGCATTGGAGTAATGACCGTGGACTGATTAGTACAGTAGATTTTTTCACCCCCATGGTGAATGATGCTAAGGATTTTGGAAAGGTGGCGGCCGCCAATGCGCTGAGCGATGTGTACGCTATGGGGGGCACGCCTCTCATGGCTGTTGCAATTCTTGGTTGGCCCGTTGGTCGATTACCATTACAACAAGCGAGCGAGGTGATCGATGGCGCGCGATTCATCTGTAGGATGGCCGGGATACCTCTGGCAGGAGGGCATAGCATAGAGTCATCAGAGCCCTTTTTTGGATTAGCGGTCAGTGGCGCGGTAGATAAAAATCAAATGCTTACCAATGCAGGAGCCAAACCCGGTGATGTTCTAATCCTCACGAAACCCATTGGCAATGGAATCATATTAGCCGCTGAAAAGCGCGGGCTGCTTCAGCAAACAGCCCATCTGGATACAGCGTTGAGTTATATGTGTAGTTTGAACAAGGTGGGCTCTGACTTGGTCTCATTTGGCGGGGTAAACGCGCTCACAGATGTTACGGGCTTTGGTTTGTTGGGACACCTCACGGAAATGTGCCTTGCCTCAAATGTTTCGGCTGAAGTGGATTTCAATAAAATCCCACTGTACCCCTTCTTAGACAACTATATAGAGAAGAGCATTTATCCTGATATGACAATGAAGAATTACTCTCATTTCGCCAGTAGTACTGAGGTTATCGGGATGAGAGAATTGTTGATTATGTGCGACCCTCAAACCAGTGGTGGTTTGTTGATTGCCGTTTCTGCCGATGCATCAGCCGCTGTATTGGAAGGCCTTAAACAGGGCGGACATCATTGTGCAATAATGGGTCGCTTTACCGAGGTTGCCGAGAAACGAATTTTTTTCAAACAGGCTTTTTGAAGATTGACCTATTTGGCGTTTTTGGTTATAATTCGGTTTTTCGATACATCACAAACCAATATGGAAAAATCCATTTTTGTTCTTACACTTATCATTGCAATGGGGTTATTTTAACCCGCGATTACAAATGAGTAAAGCCCCCGTAACAAAGTCAAAAAAGAGCAGTTGGGTGAAATGGTGCTGGATAATTGGCCTGGCACCATTGGTGCTTATTGCACTTTTGGTTTTGATTGCATTTATGAGCGGTTTACCGGATGTTGAGGATCTTGCAAACCCGAAAATCAATCTCGCTACAAGGGTCATTAGTATTGATGGCAAGACAATTGGTACTTACTACAAGGAGAATCGCGAAGACATTCATTATCACGAGTTACCCCCTCATTTAATTGATGCGCTTATTGCTACGGAAGACGTCCGATTTCTGGATCATAGCGGAGTAGATGTGATTGGATTGTTTCGGGCCTTATTCAAAGCGGGCACAGATGGTGGTGGCAGCACTATAACCCAACAATTTGCTAAAATGCTTTTTACCGAGCGATATGAAAGCGTGTCTCTTCCCATGCGCGTTTTTCAAAAGGTGCGCGAGTGGATTATAGCTTGTCGGATAGAGAGTCTTTATACGAAGGAGGAAATTATTGCGATGTATTTGAATCAATATGATTTCCTGAATCAGGCCGTGGGAATTAAGTCGGCGGCAAAGGTGTATTTCAACACGACTCCAGAGAAACTCACGGTAGATCAATCGGCAATGCTTGTGGGTATGCTGAAAAACTCGTCGTTATTCAATCCCTTGCGGAGGGAAGAGTTGGTAACGAAAAGGCGCGAAGTGGTTTTAAGTCAAATGGAAAAATACGGTTTCTTGTCTCAAGGTCAGTATGATTCATTGAGGGTGTTGCCTTTGGGTATTTCCTATCAAAGGATGAGTCACGATGAAGGTACCGCCCCTTACTTTAGAGAGGTACTTCGACTGGAACTTGAAAAGCTATTTGAGGAAAAGAATGAAGACGGCTCCTACCGTCTCGCCAAGCCCGATGGTAGCCGCTATGATTTGTACCGGGATGGATTGAAAGTGTATACTACCATCGACTCACGAATGCAGCAACACGCAGAATGGGCTGTTGTGGAGCATCTGAAGAAGGAGCTTCAACCGCTCTTCACAAAGGATGTGGCACGGAGAAATAAGGAAAATTATCCATTTTATAATCGTATTTCAAAGGCCGACATGGAGGCGATACTGCAGCGAGCAGTGAAGGATAGCGATAGGTTCAAGTTTACCCACGGTAAAATGTGTCCCGAGTGCATGAGACCTGAAGTCTACATTGTAGAGGAGAACAATAACAACGAAACACAATTTTTTTGCGACCCCGGGAAGAGGGGTTGTGGACATCGATGGACGAAGCGTTCTGATGAGGATTTGCAGAGGGAGTGGGACCAACCTGTTGCAATGAAGGTGTTTACACACTTTGGTCCGAAGGACACCGTGCTTTCTCCCATGGACAGCATACGGTATCATAAGGCCATTTTACACGCATCGCTCATGTCGATAGAACCGCGCACAGGATTTGTGAAGGCATGGGTCGGTGGAATCGATTTCAAGAACTTCAAATTTGATAACGTTTATCAGTCTGCAAGGCAGGTAGGTTCAACCTTCAAACCCCTTGTTTACGCCACCGCGTTGCGAATGGGAAAGGACCCTTCAGACCCTGTGGATGGCTCACCATTTTGTTGGGGCAACTGGTGTCCGAAGGGCGGTGGAGGAACCATGTCTATGAAATGTGCAATTGCGAATTCCGTCAACACGGTCGCAGCTCGGCTTGCATTTACCTACGGCATTGATAATGTTGTCAAACTCGCACGGCGCCTTGGAATTACTTCTCATTTAGAACCCACGGGGCCACTCGCTCTCGGCGCAGCCAGCATTCCTCTTTTCCAGATGGTGGGCGCAATAAGCTCTTTTGCTAACGATGGTGTGTATGTGCAACCCCGATTTTATATTCGAATTGAAGACAAACATGGCACGGCAATCTATGAAGCCCCAACAGTTGTTGAACAGGCGATTGACCCTTGTGATGCCTATCAGCTTTTGTCTATTATGAAGGCTGTAGTAGACGGTAGCTGCGGTAGTGGCACAGGCGTTCGCTTAAAATATTCGGGTAAACCTTATGGAGGAATTAAATACCCAACCGCCGGCAAGACGGGTACAACCCAAAACAATAGCGATGGTTGGTTCATCGGTGTCACTCCCGACCTTGCTACCGGCGTTTGGGTTGGAGCTCAAGATCCGACAGTGAGGTTCACTTCTACAGCCATCGGACAGGGGGCTAATACAGGTTTGCCTATTTATGGTTACTATATGAATAAGGTCTATGCAGACCCTGAGATTAAGATTTCGAGAGAGGATTTTAAAGTTCCGCTGCGTTGCGGTTCAGTGGATGAATCTGATGCGGTAATGGCTGAGGATATGATTGTTGACTACGACGAACTCTTCAATGAAGACGAGGAAACAGAGTCAGAGCAGAAGAGAGAGAAGACAATTCCTACTGAAACTCAGGAGATCATGGAGGATGAGTGAGCATAGTTACTTTTGTCTTTCACTTATTCAATCATGCCAATCAATAAAGTTGTTACGGGCGCTGAAGAGGCGTGCGCTGATATAAAAAGTAATATGACCCTAATGGTCGGCGGGTTCGGGCTCTGCGGGATTCCCGAAAACTGTATTGCTCAACTGGTGAAAATGGGGGTCAACAATCTCACATGCATTAGCAACAATGCCGGCGTTGATGATTTCGGTCTAGGTTTATTGCTGCAGCAAAAACAAATCAGGAAAATGATTTCATCCTATGTCGGCGAGAATGCGGAGTTCGAGAGGCAAATGCTGAGCGGCGAGTTAGAGGTGGAACTTATTCCACAAGGAACTTTGGCTACGAGGTGCCTGGCCGCAGGATATGGTATGCCCGCTATTTTTACTCCGGCAGGTGTTGGAACCGAGGTGGCAATAGGCAAGGAAATTCGTCGATTCAACGACAAGGAATATCTTATGGAGATGGCCTTTGAATCAGATTTTGCAATTGTTAAGGCATGGAAGGGTGATAGCAAGGGCAATCTCGTCTACCGCCACACCGCCAGAAACTTCAATCCTATGATGGCAATGGCTGGAAAAATTACGATTGCTGAAGTAGAGGAGCTAGTGCCAAATGGCACACTAGACCCCGATCAAATTCATACCCCTGGTGTATATGTACATAGAATTTTTCAGGGCGTGAATTATGAAAAGCGCATCGAGCAAAAAACAGTTAGAAGTAAATCTTGAAGTATGGCACTTGATAAAATCGGTATAGCGAGACGAATTGCTCAAGAAGTCAAAGACGGCATGTATGTGAATTTAGGCATTGGCATACCAACGCTGGTTGCAAATTATTTGCCCGAAGGAATCGAAGTGGAGCTCCAATCAGAAAATGGTTTGTTGGGAATGGGACCATTTCCTTGGGAGGGGGAAGAAGATGCTGATCTAATCAATGCAGGTAAGCAAACGATAACAATGTTGGCGGGAAGCGCTGTTTTTGATTCGGCGATGAGCTTCGGAATGATAAGGGCGCAAAAAATTGATCTGACTATTCTGGGAGCTATGGAGGTGAGTGAAAGAGGGGATATTGCAAATTGGAAAGTGCCCGGAAAAATGGTAAAAGGAATGGGGGGCGCTATGGATTTGGTCGCATCGGCAAAGAATATAATCGTAGCAATGCAGCATTGTGATAAGGCAGGAAATTCGAAGCTTCTACCCAACTGCACATTGCCACTGACAGGTGTTTCGTGCGTAAAAAAAATTGTTAGTGATCTCGGAGTATTCGATGTACGCGATGGCGCTTTTCATATCGTAGAACTCGCACCCGGTGTTACAATAGACGAGGTACGCGCTAAAACAGCAGGGAAACTCGTCGTGTCATGAATTCATAGGAACGCAATAAAATCGCGTTATCAAGACGATCAATGTGTTGTCTGTTTCAAATATTTTTTTCCGTGATGAGAGCTCCTCTCATTTTGTTGGCTCGAAATCAAGCGAAATCGCATTCATGCAGTAACGCTTATAAGTAGGCGCTGGCCCATCGTCGAAAATGTGGCCGAGGTGAGAATCACATCTTCCGCAAGTTACCTCTGTGCGTCGCATCCCATGAGAGTTGTCTTGCTTATAGCTCATGGCCCCTGGCCTCGCCGACTCAAAGAAACTTGGCCATCCGCACGAGCTGATGAACTTTGCGTCGGACTCGAAGAGATGATTACCACATGCTGCGCAAAAGTATTTGCCCTTCCCTTCGAACTTCCATAACTCCCCGGTAAATGCCCGCTCAGTATCCTGCTCGCGCGCTACACGATATAGGTCTGCAGATAGAATTTTCTTCCATTCTGAATTTGGTAATTGCAATAGCGATGTGTCTGTCTTCGAGTAATAAAAATGTTTCATGGGGAGATGATTGGATTGTGGTCTCGCGTCGGACTGTGCTGTGCAGGAAACAAGAATTTTTGTCAATAGCACATATGTTGTCATTGACTGAAAAACGCATTGGATGAAACGGGATACCACACAGGAAAAACAACGCGGCAAATAGTAAGTTTAGGTTGATAGAAAAATTTGTGAGCGCAATTTCTAGGAAATAGTGCAGAGCGCATAAAACAATATGTCGCGCAATATGACCCCGCCTTAAATTTGTCGAGACGATGAATTGGACAGAAAAACGTGTATTGGTTACAGGTGCCGACGGATTTATTGGTAGTCACCTCGTGGAAGAGTTGCTCGAATCAGGCGCTAACGTGCGCGCTTTTGTGTTTTATAACTCGTTCAACTCATGGGGGTGGATCGATAGCTTCCCTGAGCATAAAAGACAGCGAATCGAAATCGTTTCCGGTGATATACGTGATCCCAATGGGGTAAGAAGCGTTATGCAGGGGGTAGATGTTGTTTTTCATCTTGCGGCGCTTATTGCCATTCCATTTTCCTATCATTCTCCTGACACGTATGTCGATACCAACGTTAAAGGCACACTCAACATTCTTCAGGCAGCCAGAGACGCGGGTGTGTCAAGAGTATTGGTAACTTCTACAAGTGAAGTGTACGGCACAGCTGTGTATGTGCCTATCGACGAGAAACATCCACGTCAACCACAGTCACCTTATTCGGCCTCCAAAATTGGGGCTGATTGTATTGCGGAATCTTTCTATCGGAGCTTCGGCACTCCGGTTACAATAGTTCGACCTTTTAATACATACGGTCCCCGCCAAAGCGCGCGCGCTGTTATTCCTACGATTATCACTCAGCTCCTAAGCGAGGTTGATGACATCCAACTTGGCGATCTTTCTCCAACACGAGACTTGCTTTTTGTAAAAGACACAGCACGTGCATTTATCGCCATTGCCGAATGTGAGTCTCTCATTGGAGAAGATTGCAACATTGCTACTGGGGAGGAAATTTCTATAGGCGACCTGGCCCAGAAGCTCATCGATAAAATCCGTCCCGAAAGTCGAATAGTCAATGACTCGAAACGCATACGGCCAGAGAAAAGTGAAGTTTTTCGACTGCTCGGGAGTTGCGAGAAATTAATGAAACATACACACTGGAGAAAGTCGCTTTCTCTTGACGAAGGTCTCGATGAGACCATTCGATGGTTTTCAGACGCAAATAACAGATCAGGATATAAATCCTCAATCTATAACCTCTGATATTCTTTATGGAGACAGCAAAGTCTACTTTTGAGTTTATCCGAAGTTTATTTCGTCAACAAGCAGCTTTTATTCCACTTCATGCACCTTCCTTTAACGGCAATGAGAAGGCTTATCTGAATGAATGCATCGATAGCACATATGTGTCATCTGTTGGGCCCTTTGTTGATCGATTCGAAGAGTGGATCAGGAATTATACAGGAGCGAAATACGCCATCGCAATAGTTAACGGCACGTCGGCACTGCATTTGGCGTTACAACTCGCCGGCGTGAAGCGCGGTGAATTGGTGGTAACCCAAGCGCTTTCTTTCATCGCAACCTGCAATGCAATTTCTTACCTCGGCGCTGAGCCGGTTTTTGTGGATGTTGATCGAAAAACGCTGGGTATGTCTGCGAGCGCGCTGAGCGATTTCTTCCGCCAGTGTGAAACGACTCCAGCGGGTTGTATGCATCGCCCCTCAGGCAAACGCGTTGCCGCTTGTGTGCCAATGCACACTTTCGGAATAGCAGCGGAAATGGATGAGATAATCTCATTGTGTAACGCATTTGGAGTTTCAGTTGTTGAGGATGCAGCAGAATCACTTGGCACAAAATGGAAGGGAATACACACCGGTAGATTTGGGCATTTAGGTATATATAGTTTCAATGGCAACAAGACAGTGACATGCGGCGGCGGGGGTATTATCGTTACCGATGATGATCGTTTAGGCCCCTTGGCAAAACATATCTCTACACAAGCTAAGGTGCCGCATCGCTGGGATTTTGTGCATGATCAAATAGGTTATAACTACCGTTGTCCAAATATCAATGCTGCACTCGCTTTGGCCCAGCTTGAGCAATTAGAAAAATTTATTGAAGACAAGCGTGCAATCGCAAGGGCTTATGCAGAGCATTTTTCTCAAACCGAATGGGAATTTATCGAAGTACCAGAGAATTGCTCCAGTAATCACTGGCTCAATGCGGTGTTGTTTCGTTCGCGCGAAGAGCGAGATGCCTTTTTGGCTGCCTCCAATGATCAAGGAATAATGACACGTCCTGCATGGGAGCTCATGCATCGGTTACCAATGTTTTCGCACTGCCTGCATGATGGGCTAAGAATTAGTTCGGATATTGCTGACCGGCTTGTCAATCTGCCAAGCTCATACCGCCCATGACATTACTCAAAAGCAAATACCTAACCGAACATGATTTAAGCGATTATGGTTTTCGTTCCTTGGGAAGGAATGTTCGCATTTCCTCGGATGTTCGGGTATACGGGCAAGAGAATATCTCCATTGGAAATGATGTGCGGATAGATGATTTTACCATCCTGTCAGCAGCAAATGGCTCCATCGAAATTGGCAACCACGTATTTGTGGCCAGAGGATGTCACTTGAGTGGCACAATGCATCTGAGAATTCATGACTTCGTTACCCTCGCGGGCAATGTAACGATTTACACTGCCTCAGATGATTATAGCGGAGAAAGTCTTACCGGACAAGCGATTCCGCCCGTTTTTACAAAACTTAAAGGGGGATTGGTCGAGATTCATAAGCATGTTATTCTTGGAACCGGAACCTCAGTTATTGGTCCGGCGCAATTATGTGAGGGCAGCGGTACAGGCGCAATGTCATTGGTCATCAGAGATCTTGAGCCCTGGAGCTTATATGTAGGATGCCCCGCGAAAAAAATCGCGGATAAAAGTCGCGGAGCCATGGCGCAGGAAAATCTATTTTTGAAGAGTGACTTGAAATGAAGAGCACAATCATCATTGCCGAAGCGGGCGTTAATCATAATGGCGATATCAGTACTGCTTTCAAATTGATTGATGCAGCAGCCGATGCCGGCGTTGACTATGTTAAGTTTCAAACCTTTAAGGCCGATGAATTGGTGAGTAAAACTGCCGCAATGGCCGAGTACCAAAAGGAAAACTCAGGGGAGGATATTTCGCAATATGAAATGTTGAAACGACTTGAACTTTCAGGCGAAGATCATGTAACGTTAAGAGACTATTGCGAGAAGCGTAAGGTGAAGTTTCTCTCCACGGCTTTTGATTTGCCAAGTATTGATTTGCTCGTTTCATTAGGAATCAGACTCGGTAAAATACCATCGGGTGAAATAACCAATCTGCCATACCTGGAGAGAATGGCTAGGTCTTTTGAAAGGATTATTCTCAGCACGGGTATGTCATCAATGGCGGAAATTCAAGACGCCATATCTGTGCTTTCAAGATGCGGCATGGGTCTTCAAAATATTACGGTCCTACATTGTAATACAGAGTACCCCACTCCAATGAGCGATGTAAATCTCGCCGCAATGAATTATATGCGTTCTCATCTGAATACTGAGGTGGGGTACAGTGACCATACACTGGGTATTGAGGTTCCAATTGCAGCGGTGGCGCTAGGCGCGAAAATGATTGAAAAACACTTTACACTCGATCGCAATCTTCCTGGCCCTGATCATAAGGCCTCGCTGGAGCCCAATGAACTCAAGGCGATGGTTGATGCCATAAGAAATATTGAGCTCGCAATATCCGGTGACGGAGTTAAGAGGCCCTCTCATTCTGAAGCTAAAAATCTTTCAGTGGCCAGAAAAAGTATACATACCGCACACGCAATCAGGCCCGGACAATCTTTGACAGCGGAAGATTTTATCATGATGCGTCCGGGCGACGCGATTTCGCCCATGCGGATGAATGAAATTATTGGAAAGACGGTCAAAAGACCCCTTCCTGCAATGCACAAAATCACTTGGGAAGATCTGGTCTAAATCTCGCAATTCTCACCAGCTCAAGGGCTGACTATGGAATTTGGCTGCCATTGTTGAAATTACTGCGAGACGATAACATTGTGAAGTTTGAATTGATTGTGTTTGGCACGCACTTGTCACAGAAGCATGGGTATACGATAAATGATATAATCGCTGATGGATTTGATGTGTCTCACCAACTCGACACAATGCCCGGCGGCGATGCTCCGGCAGATATTGCCGCTGCGATGGGCAAAACACTGCTTGTTTTTTCTGAATTCTGGTGTGCAAACGGCCCACGTTTTGACATTGTGTTTTGTTTAGGCGATAGGTTCGAAATGTTTGCGGCAGTCGCAGCCACCGCTCCATTCGGTTTAAAGGTAGCTCATGTGCATGGTGGCGAAACCACCTTGGGCGCTATCGACAATGCTTTTAGGCATTCTATATCGCAGTTTTCATCGCTGCATTTCGTTTCCTCAGAACATTACGCAGAACGCGTGAGGAATTTGGTCGATAACACAGAGCATGTTTATGTGGTTGGCGCATTGGGACTCGATAATATTAGGGATTTGAATTTGTTAGATGCCGATTCGTTTCAACAACGTTTCGGCATCCGAATAGATGGTAATACCATCCTTTTCACGTTTCATCCTGAAACAGTATTTGCAGACGCCAACGTGCATCACGGTCACGAGTTGGTAAAAGCACTTCTTGCACTAACGAATTATAATGTTCTTATTACCATGCCCAATGCCGATACATATGGAGATACGCTAAGATCAATATTTCGTGATGGCTTCAAAGATTGCGGGCGTATTCATATGGTCGAGAACCTGGGGTCATTGGGGTATCTAAGCGCAATGAAGCTATGCTCGTTTTTGATGGGAAACACATCAAGCGGCATTATTGAAGCGGCGTCTTTGGGTAAATATGTCATTAATCTTGGCACGCGTCAGCAGGGCAGAGTTTGTGGATCTAATGTGATTAGCGTTGCCGTAGATAGCCAGGCAATTGTTGCCGCGGTTGAATCACTTGAATCACGTGAAAAATGGGAGGATGGCAATCTTTACGACATGGGCGGAGCGGCCACATTGATTATGAGTGTATTGAAGAATGATTTGGAGTGATGAATGAGTGATTTCTCAACGATTGATATTGTTGCCATCCATTGAGGCATATTCATGAAAGGTTTTTTTGAAGCATACAGAGGTATTTCGCGCGAAGTTTGGCTCATTTCTGCGGTGCAATTCATTAATAGAATTGGCTCGATGGTCATTTTCTTTTTGGCCGTGTATCTGCGTGAGCAATTGGGCTTTTCATTGGAGCAGGTTGGCGTGCTGATGTCAGTGTTTGGCTTGGGGTCCCTTGCAGGAGTTTACATCGGAGGAAAGATGATAGATCGAATAGGTTATTATTCCGTGATGCTTGTTAGCCTTTTGTTGGGCGGTGCACTTTTCTTCGTTGTTGCTGAATTACGTTCATTCTACTCACTTTGTGTTGGACTTCCCGCTTTAACCATTCTCGCCGAGGGCTTCAGGCCCGCAGGTCATGTTGCAGTAATTCATTTCAGTAATCAAGAAACTTACACGAGAAGTACATCACTATACAGATTGGCCATCAATCTTGGTTTCTCCATTGGTCCGGCAATAGGAGGCGTTATTGCATCGATTGATTATTGTTGGGTTTTTCGCGTAGACGGATTGTCTTCTATAATAGCAGGTATTCTGCTCATTTTATTGCTTAGAAGGAGTGACGGTGCAGTTGCAGAACAATTGAACGAACAAGCCTCTTCGCCACTGAAGGATAAGAAATTTGTGAGGTTACTCCTCTGTGTTGCTCTCTATGCAATTGCGTTTTTTCAATTGTTCTCCGTAATGAGCATCTACTATAAACAGGAGGAGGGTTTTTCTGAGAAGGAGATTGGCTTGCTCCTGGCCGCCAATGGTTTATTGGTGGCAGTTTGCGAAATGTTCTTGATTTATAAAATTGAACGGAGAGGAACTCCCGTGCGTTGGATAATTATGGGGTGTATGCTGTTGTTGAGCGTATATCTCTCTCTGTTTTTTCTTCATGGATTTTGGTGGATTTTGTTGCTGATAGGTGTCATTTCGTTCTCAGAAATGTTGGCAATGCCATTTATGAATACGCTAATGAATCAGTGTGCAAGCGGCAAAAACAAGGGCCATTACGCCGGTCTTTATGTGATGGCTTGGTCATGCGCCCCAATTCTAGCTCCGCTCATTGCCACGCAATCGCATTACTTTGGTGGTTATCAACTTGTCTGGGTCTGTTTTGGCGTTTTCTGCATCAGCGCAGCTTATGTAGCCCATGGATTGAAGCCTTAAAACGCAGGTTGCAATGCCATGAATTCATTTTTGTTTGGGTTGTCCAGGGATGTACTCTTTCACGTATTTCGGCGTATACCCTGATGCGTCTGTAGGCTGTAATGTTATACTTGTGAGCACACCCGAAATCAAAGCTACATCCGGAAAAATATTCTCGAAGTTTTGACTTGGTCCTATCAGTTCTTTGGCCTTATCAACGCCGTCGCCCACAAATACGGCATCATGAAATTTATCCTGCCTAAAAAATTCTTCGTCCAAAATAATGGGCTCATGCTCACTCACACAATTCAAGTTGCCATCATACACCGCCATATACACTTCCATTCTTCCTGCATCACTCATGCTTACGAAACAGGTTTTCGCGGGGTAATGTTTTTTGGCATACACCGCAAACATTATTCCTGAATCCACCGCGTAAAGAGGAGTGTTCAATCCAAAGCAAATCCCTTTGGCCAAGGATGTTCCAATGCGGAGCCCTGTATAGGATCCGGGGCCCTCGCCAATAACCACGCCGTCGAGGTCACTTGTCAAAATACCCGCTGTTTGAATCACCTCTTGAATGCTAGGCAGTAAACTCTCGGCATGAACGTAGGCAGCCGTGTCGATGATTTTCTTAGCAACCAAATCCCCATTTTTATATATCCCTGCAGAACATACCCGGGTGCTTGTTTCAATCAAAAGACCGCATTTCATTTTACGGCTGATCTTTTTTTCTTTCCTTCTTTCTTACGTCAGCGCCGTTGCGCAGATTGCGCGAAACTTCTTCGTACGGACCCGTGATGATTTTCTCTCCCGCCACCAGTCCGCTCTGAATAGAAATGAATTCATCATCCTGCATACCTGTCTCTACAACCCGAATGCGCGCTTTTGATGCCCCTTCGTCATAAGTAAAAACCACAGTGAAGGGATCGCGTGATGATGTGGTCTCAGCATTATCCTCTTCCTCTGTTTCAGATGTGTCTTGCCGCGATGCTACCGCCTTAATGGGGATGGTCAACGCCCCTTTCAAATCGCCGGTGAGAATGTCGACCGTTGCACTCATGCCCGGCTTGAAAGGACTTTTGCTTCCGCCCTCTAAAAGATGTGCATAGGATGATGGAAGTAATCGGATTTTCACCGAGAAATTTGTCACTTGATTGAGGTTCATCTGATCACCCAATGCATTCAGCGCAGTGTTCCCCACTTGGGTTACGAGCCCTTTGAAAACTTCGTCGCGATATGAGTCTACTTCGATCAGCGCAGTATCGCCCGACTGAACTTTTACAATATCACTCTCGTTCACTTCTACATTCACTTCCATGGATTCGAGTGCGGATATTTTCATAATCACATCTCCGCTCATCATGTTATTTCCCAGCACCGATTCTCCCGTTTCTTTATTGAGCGCAGTAACCGTGCCATTGATGGGCGAGACAATGGTGGTGCGGCGCAAATTATCCGAGGCCTCATTTACTCCGGCCATGGCGCTTTCTATGGAAAACGCTGCCGATTTGATGCTCTCCTCTGCAGCTGTTACTTCGGCTGATGCATTCTGCCACTGCACCGTTGCGTTTTCAAAGTCAGCACGGGAAATGGCGCCGTCATCGAAAAGTTTTTTCTGGCGCTTGTAATTCAAATCGTTGGCATTGTATTGCGCCTGTGCTTGCGCCTGCCGGGCCTTGG
The DNA here is from genome assembly GCA_964555295.1 of uncultured Comamonadaceae bacterium. GTDB lineage: Bacteria > Bacteroidota > Bacteroidia > Flavobacteriales_D > Sanyastnellaceae > CAZKRL01. Next base: position 113,821 of record CAZKRL010000002.1, read on the forward strand.
CGCTGCTGAGGTTGCTCTTCGCACTATTCAGCGCTGCTTCAGCTCGACTCAATGCCGCAGTGTAAACATCAGGATTGATTTTGACCAACACCTGTCCTTTCTGCACTTCATCTCCCTCTTTCACCGGAAGTTCTATGATCAAGCCGGATACTTCTGACTGTATCTTCACTTCCACCTCCGGCTGAATTTTTCCACTCGCGCTCACGCTTTCCGAAATGTCTCTCACCGTTACTTCGTCAATCGTAACCTCAATTCCTTCATCCTCACCGGAAAACATGAAATATCCAACCAAAACGAGCACTAGGATGGATGAAATCCAGATGATGCGTTTCCTTTTTTTGTTGTTCGCCATAGCTTAGTGAATGTATCCTCCCTGGTAGAATTCCAGAATTTTTTGTTTGAAGATGAGGTCGTATTTCGCCCTGATTGCCGATGATTGAGCATTGTTCCATTGCATTCTCGAGGCTGTGTACTCCGCTTCGTTTGCGCTTCCGGCATTGAACCGCGACTCTGTCCATCGGAATGATTTCTCTGAGGCGCGCTCTGCCTCTGTCGCCGACTCGTATTGAGATCTCGCAGATACCGCGTCATAATAGGCCTGATAGACGGCCTGTTTCAGATTTTGTTGGGTTTGCTCCAGCGCTAAATCAGCTTGAATCTTAGCCAGAGTGGCTTTCTTAGCATTGTTCTTTATCGAGAACCCATTGAATATTGGAACGGTGAGCGTGAGGAACATCGACTTATTGATGTTGTCTTTCCATTGCGAGGAGAAGGGTTTGGTTACATAATCTGCATTGGAGAAATCCATTTGAGGAAACGTATAGACGGTGTCGCCGGTGCCCAACACGGTTCCAATGGGAAGTGAGGTGATGTCTGCGTTTCCACTGATAACCTTAGCCGCACCCGAATATCCAGTACCCATAGAGAGGTTTGCTGAAAGACTTGGATAGTATGCCGAGCGCGCAATCTTTACGCCGTAATCTGCGCTCAATGTGCTCATCTGCGCGGCTTTCACTTCGGGCATGCGTGCAAGAGCGGTTTCATATACCCCTTGAGGAGTGTCGGTTAACAGCCGCGGTTCTTCAGCAACACCAATAGCAATGTCAAATGTTTCAGGATCGATGTTGTTCATTCTCATCAGTAGCATAAGGGAAAGTTTCGCGGTCTGCACATTGTTGCGAGCGGCCACAACGGCTGCGTTATCTGCCGCCTGGCGCGCTATTGATTCATTCAACTGACCTTCTGCTATTTGTCCTTCTTTGTACAATTTCGACCATCTGGTTGTTTGCAGGCTCGTTGCGTCATAATTACGAGTGGCTACCGTCAATAATTCTTTGGTAAGAAGAACATTGAGGAATGCCGATGCCACATTCAGTGCCAGATCGTTCTTGGATTTTTCGTAATTGCACTCGATGCGATTTGTTTCGGTTTCTGCACGGTGCAGGGTGTGCCATTGCTGAAAACCGTTAAAGAGATTCAAATTCGCTGCTACACCGAAGTTGTTGCTTCTGATTCGTGATGAGGCAAACTGATTGGTGAAAGGGTCAATGCGTTGCCCCCAATTGTATCCGTGCGAGGCCTGTCCGTTGAGCGTGGGTAAAAAGCCACCGACCGCAGTTTGCTGATCGAGCTCTGCCATTTGGGTGTTGTAATGAATTGCGGAAAGTCCTGGGTTATTGCGAACTGCTATCGCCACGCAAGAGTCGAGTGACAAGTTTTGTCCGCAAAGGGTGTATGAGATTGTAATGAAAAGAAGCGTTTTGAGTAGGCGGGATGTTCTGCGCTGATGTTTGTAACGCGTCAAATCCGTCATGGATAGTAAAATTTAGAAGCCGGTAACCTCAATCTCAACTCGTCTATTGGCGCTGAGCTGCCAATCCGTTTGAGGATCTGGATAGGCCATTGCTTTATTGCCCATGCCCTTGGCGGTCAATCTTTTTCTATCGACACCATGCTGTACGAGATAGTCAATCACGGCCTCAGCACGTTTTTCAGATACTCTTCTGTAGAAGCCATCGGTTTTTTGATCGGCGCCTTCCGGACCGTTGGCGTGACCGATGACGGCTAATTCAACGGTTGGATTGGCATTTACAAACGCCAATAACTCTTCAAGTGCAGGGATGGATTTGTGATAAATCTGTGTTTCATCACCGAGAAATGTGATGTCATCAATTACCGTTTTCAAACCAACAGAGACGGGCTTCATCTCAATTTTTTCAAAGTGCATGGCCGCTTCATCCGGGTAAAATTTGTGCGCGTAGTACATATACCCAGATTTAATAACGGAGACGGTGTATTGCCGGTACCTTCTTAAATCGAAGGTGGTATCGGAGAGGTTTTTAAAAACCAATGTTTTGCGCGGGTTCAAGCCCTTCATCATTACATCCGCTTCCATTAGACGCTTCGTCTGAAAATCAGTAACAAGAATTTGAATCTTCTGATCTTCAATATCTATCGCGTTTGTAGAATCTAATTTCTGCTCTGTTGTAAACTGCGCAGTTGCAAATTCTGGCAAGAAAATGGCCAAGAGAATGACAAGAATGTGAAACGAATTTTTCATCACCGAGGGCGAATGTACACAAAGAAGAGTCATTTGAAAAAAAGTTCACTCAAAAATGAAAGAAATTAATCTTTACTTGAGAAACGAGGCGATTTGCTTGCGGAAAAAGACGGCGCCGGTGATTATGAGGAGGAGATAGGGTAGCAGCATGAGGTAAACGATACCATCATTGAGGCCTTCTCCGATACCCTTATCAACGTTCTCGGTTGCGCTTTCGGCCGTTGCTCGGCACATGGCGCACTGGGCAGCCGATACAGCTGGTATAACTATAGCCATCATGAGCAGAAGAGCGACCTTTTTCATACCGCGAATGTATGAGAGGTTGTGTGTCGACAAAAGTTTACCGAAGCGGTAGCTGAAGTTGTGATGGATATATATGCGCTAGCGCGTGAATTGCCTCGACATTCGATTTTCACGCAATGATTGCTTTTTATCGGCACAAAGAGAAAATGTAAACACCGCTTATATCTCTTCGTTTGTGCTTTCTGATTTTATTTTCATGGAAGGAGGCAGATGGAAAGGTTAGGTTAATCAGCGTTGAAGTCCTACCCGCCCCACGCCTCTCTATCCAAATTTCTATATTGGATGGCCTCGGCAATATGCTCAGGCATAATGTTATTTCGATCGTCTAAATCCGCAATGGTTCGCGCAACCTTGAGCACTCGATTGTATGCTCTAGCCGATAGTTTGAGTCTTTGCATTGCGCTCTGTAATATGGTCTTACCTGTAGAATCCAGCACACAATATTGTTGAAGCATTTTACTGTCCATTTGTGCGTTGGAGTGCATAAGCCGCTGTTCTGAAAATCTGACTTTCTGAATCTCCCTTGCTTTTTGTACCCTCTTTCTAATTTGCTCACTGCTTTCGGCGGGAGCGTTATTATGTAGATTTTCAAAGCTAACAGGTGTAACCTCAAGCTGAATATCAATTCTGTCTAACAACGGGCCGCTTACTTTGTTGAGATATTTTTGAACCACTCCAGGACCACAAGAGCAAGATTTTTGTGGGTGGTTGAAATACCCACACGGACAAGGATTCATGCTTGCAACGAGCATAAAACTGGCAGGAAACTCTACTGAGAATCGACTTCGGGAAATGGTAACACATCTTTCTTCAAGTGGTTGTCGCATTACCTCTAAAACTGTTCTTTTGAACTCTGGCAGTTCATCCAAGAATAAAACGCCGTGATGGGCCAGCGAAATTTCTCCTGGTTGCGGAAAACTTCCCCCTCCTACGAGCGCCACATCACTGATGGTATGATGTGGATCGCGAAAGGGTCTTTGTTGCACGAGTGATTTGCCTTTTGAAAGCTTACCCGCAACACTATGAATTTTTGTAGTCTCAAGCGCCTCTTCAAGTGTAAGTGGGGGTAGAATGCTGGGGAGTCTTTTGGCAAGCATGGTTTTCCCTGCTCCGGGAGGGCCGATTAATATAATGTTATGTCCGCCTGCAGCCGCAATTTCAAAGGCGCGTTTCACGCTTTCTTGACCTTTCACATCTGCGAAATCGGTATTAAATGAAGCGCTTCCGTTAGCAGGTGGGGAGAAAGTTAATGTTGGCATAGGGCTTATTTTAGTTGAGCCCTCGAGGATTGATACGACGTCAGAAATGCAGCCAACTCCGTATACATCGATACCGGCCACTACCGCGGCTTCCTCCGCATTCAGTGTGGGAACAATAATGCCTTGAAATCCCTCCTTCAGAGCTTGAAGAGCCATTGCCAGAGAACCTCTTACGGGCCTTATACTCCCGTCAAGGGATAGCTCACCCATGATGATAAACTTGTCGATTTTCTCTGCACTGAGCTGCTCGCTAGCTGCCAGAATTCCAATCGCAACAGGCAGATCGTAGGCCGTCCCTTCTTTACGGATATCAGCGGGCGCCATGTTGATGGTGATGCTCCTCACGGGTAATTTATACCCGCAGTTGGTTATCGCAGCACGAACCCTTTGAAGGGATTCTTTTACCGCAGAATCAGGTAATCCTACCATGGTGGTGAGAACTCCCTGATCCATGTTTACCTCAATGGTAATAGTAGTGGCACCAACGCCGAAAACGGCGCTGCCAAAAGTTTTTGCAAGCATGTAAGTTTTTGTTTACAAGTAAGCGCGCTCGATATAATCTATCAGGGCGTGTATTACTTTTATGTGAATTTCTTGTATTCGGTCGGCATAGCCATGCCACGGCACCCTTACTTCAATGTCGCATAGCGCTGCAAGTTGCCCCCCGTCTTTTCCCGTAAGGCCAACTACCTTCATATTCATTTGACGCGCAGTGCGCGCGGCATTCAAAACATTCATTGAATTACCGCTGGTTGAAATCGCTAATAGTACATCCTCCTCACGTCCTATGGCGCCGATCATTCGAGAAAAAACTTCATTGTAGCCGTAATCATTGCCCACGCAGCTTATGTGTGAAGGGTCGGAGATGGAAATGGCTGAAATCGGTTTACGATCATCACGGTACCTGCCCGTTAGCTCCTCTGCAAAGTGCATCGCATCGCACATACTGCCGCCATTGCCACAACTAATGATTTTACCTTTTTGAGACAAGGCTTCTACCATTAAGCTGCCTGCAATTTCAATTCGCTCTATAAATGAATTATCTGCCAAGAGATTGGTTAACAATCCGTGCGCTTCCAAAAAATGATTTCGTGTGGGGTTCATACCACGAAAGTAAAATTGAAGTGCCGTTAGACTTGCTTCACAAGGAATAATTCAATCAAACGTCGACAAGAAATAATCGTGCATCGCTTATGAATGAAAGGGTATAGAGTAATGCGAAATGGGAATATTTATGTTGGCTAATCGCATGATGTGAGCCCACCATGTCTCTCGATTATAAAGTTTTTGATTTTGCTAATTTTCGGATTTATGTCAAGATTTGCGCCCTACATTCGTCAACTCTCAATTTTACTTAGTATTTATGAGTGTTAGCGGCCAGGAATATCAGTTATTGATCCAAAGAATTGATGCCTTTATCAGGAAGTTCTATAAGAACCAAATGGTTAAGGGAAGCATATATGCAGCGGCTGTTATGTTGGCGGGTTTCATAACTGTGGTTTTGCTTGAACATTTTGGCCGGTTTGATGTGAGTGTCCGAACCCTTCTTTTCTGGGGGTTTCTGAGTTGCTCATTGGCCTTGCTCATAAAATGGGTCATTTTGCCAGCGACTCGCATGTATCGGCTTGGGAAAGTGATTTCTCATGAGCAGGCAGCGGTTATTATAGGAAAACATTTTCCACACGTGTCCGATAAGTTATTGAATACACTTCAATTACACGTGCAGTCGCTATCAATGGCAGATTCAGATTTGATAGAGGCAAGCATTCAGCAGAAACTTACAGAAATGAAACCGGTGCCTTTCGTGAATGCAGTAGATATCGGTGAAAATAGAAAGTACGTCAAATGGGTGCTGCCGCCGCTTGCCGTTATTCTCGTGATCCTGTTTGCCGCACCCAGTGTGCTAACGAAATCTACCGAACGGCTGATTCGCTACAGCGAACATATCGCCGAGGAGGCCCCATTTGTAATGACCGTTACCAATGCCTCTCTCAAGGTAGAGGAAAACAATGATTTTACTCTTGAAGTTTCTGTGAGCGGAGAAAGCATGCCGGAGAAAATCTATATGCTCATCAATGATCAACCTTATTTGATGGAACGGATGTCGCCGGTGCTTTTTACCTACACCTTGAGAAAGGTTCGCGAAAATCAAACATTTCACCTGAGAGCAAATGGTTTTTCCTCTGGTGATTATACTTTGGAAGTACTGCCGTTGCCGCGACTCGTTGATTTTGATGTGGCCCTTAATTATCCGTCGTACCTCGGTATTCCCGATGAAACACGCAGCAACTCCGGTGATCTTATCGTGCCCGCAGGCACACAAATTTCTTGGTCCTTCTCGTCGATGAACACTCAGTCCATCCTATTCCATTCAGAATTGGGCAATGTGGTTCTCGACGCCTCTAGCGGAACCTGCGGTCATTCTGCGGTGGCCAAAAATTCGGTGCAATACACACTCTGTGGAAGCAATGAATTCGTAGACTGCAAAGACAGCACCACCTACCGCATTGAGGTTATCCCTGATCTTCATCCCCAAATCAATGGAGTGGCCACACGAGACAGTCTCTCGCTTCAGACGATGTACTGCAAAGGCGCCATCAGGGATGATTATGGTTTCAGCTCATTGAAACTGAAGTATCAGATTGTGAGTGCTGATGGTGAAAGTCCTTGGAACTCGATTCCTATGCCAATTTCGGGAGGAGTTAATTATGAAGACTTTTTCTATGTATGGGATTTGAATTCGCTGTCACTCAAGCCGGGTGACAAATTGAATTACGTTTTTGAAGTGTGGGATAATGACGGGTTTAATGGACCCAAGTCAAGTTCAACGCAGGTAATGGAGGTTACTATGCCAACAGAAGAGCAGATGGAAGAAATGATTGCTCAAAAGAATGATGACATCAAAGATTTGTTGGAAGAAAGCAAAAAGGACGCAGAAGATTTGCAGCGCAAGCTCGACGCAATGAAGAAACAACTGCTTGAGAAAAATCAATTGAATTGGCAAGATCAGAAAAAACTGGAGGAGTTGATGAAGCAACAAGAAGAGTTGCAAAAGCAAGTTGAGGAGATTCGGCGAAACAATGAAAACAAACAAAAACAGGAAAATGAAATCCAGCAAAACTCCGAGGAAATTCTTAAGAAACAAGAGCAATTAGACAAACTGCTCAGCGAAATCATGAACCCTGAATTGGAGCAATTGCTCAATGAGCTGAAGCGACTGATGGAGGAGTTGAACAAAGACGAAATTCAGAAGGAGTTGGAGAAGATGGACATGAACAATGAGGATATTGAGAAGGAGCTCGACCGCGCATTGGAGCAATTCAAACAACTCGAGTGGGAACAGAAAATGGAAAAGACCATTGATAAGCTCGAGAAGTTGGCGGAAGAGCAGGAAAAACTCGCCAATGAGGCGGAGCAGAAAGAAACGAATGCCTCTGATTTAAAGGAGAAGCAAGATTCGCTCAACAAGGAGTTTAACGAACTTTCAAAGGAACTTGATGAGTTGAAAAAAATGAATGAGGAGTTGGAAACTCCCAATCCAATGAGTCCGACCGAAAATCAGGAAAACGAAATCAAAGAGGAACAGAAGAATAGTTCTGAAAGTCTGGGGAAAAATAAAAAGTCAGGGGCATCAAAGTCGCAGAAAAAAGCCGCTGAAAAAATGAAGGAAATGGCCGAGCAAATGACGATGGAAATTGATTCAGGTTCAGAAGAACAGCAGGAAGAGGACATGGGTGATTTGAGGTCGATTCTCGAAAATATCATTACGCTGAGTTTTGATCAGGAAAAGCTGATGGCCGACCTTGGGCAAACCAACGCTGGCGATCCGAAATACAATAAACTCGGACAACAACAGCGTAAATTAAAAGATGACGCATCGATGGTTGAGGACTCTCTTTTCGCCCTGAGCAAGCGCGTTCCTCAAATCAGCGCTGCTGTGAATCGAGAAATCAATCTGATCAACGAAAACATGGCCACCGCGCTATCGATGATCCCCGATCGAAGAACAGGAGAGATCGTGGCTTCTCAACAATTGGTGATGACGAGCTTCAACAATCTCGCCCTTATGTTAGACGAGGCCTTGCAGCAGATGCAGGAACAGCAACAGCAATCTCAATGCAAAAAACCGGGTAGCGGTAAGTGCAATAAGCCCGGAGGCACGGGCAGTAAGCCTAAGCCCAGCGCCTCTCAATTGAAACAAATGCAGCAAAATCTCGCCAAGCAATTGGAGCAGATGAAGAAGGAAGGCAAAAACAAGGGCGAGAGTAAAAGCAAAGGTCAAGAGGGCAGTAAACAGCTCGCAGAAATGGCGGCCAAACAAGCTGCTATTCGAAAGGCGGTGGAAGAAAAGGCGGCTGAATTGAATCAAGACGGTAGCGGCAATGGTAATGAATTGAAACAAATTGCCAAGGAAATGGAACAATTGCAGAAGGATATCGTTAACAACCAGATTTCTGAAGAGACCTTGCGCAGACAGAAGGATATTGAAATCCGATTGCTGAAGGCCGAAGAAGCAGAACGAACTAGAGATAGAGAGAATGAACGAAAAAGCAATGAGGGCAAGGAACTACAGCGGAATGCACCACCTGAATTACAAGAATTCATGAGACAGAAAGATCAACAAACGGAATTGTTGAAAACCGTTCCGCCACACCTTAAAAAATTCTACAAAGAAAAAGTTACTTCGTACTTCTATAAATTAGCAACACCTTGAACACTTCAATGATGTCAGCAAAAAGAACCATAAAGTTTCCATCGGTTCTGCAAAATATAACAGTCGCAGAAAAACTGGTGGATGATGTTTGCAATGAGTATCAGGTAACTGAAGAACACTACGGTGGTCTCATCGTTGCCATAACCGAAGCAGTGAGCAATGCCATCGTGCATGGCAATCAGATGGACGACCGCAAACAAGTTACCTTGTCTTTTGATATAGTAAATGATACGAGTGCCCGGTTCATGATTGAGGATGAGGGACCAGGTTTCGATTACGAACATTTGCCCGATCCAACTGCACCCGAAAATATTGAGCGCCCCAATGGCCGTGGTGTATTTTTAATGAAGAAACTTTCTGACAATTGTGTTTTTACTGAAAATGGCAGCATTGTCACTTTAGATTTCAATATCATCAGCGCTACAGCTTGATCTCAATCACTACTTGCTATCGTTTGGCATTCCTTTTAGGCAATCTATTAGCTCGAGCCATTAATAACTAGCAGGCCAATCGTTCGGATTAATTTTAGCCCAAAAATTCTATGGCCTATTCCATCGATCCCATAAACTTCAGCGGCAAACGTGTTCTCATCCGTGCAGATTTGAATGTGCCCATGAATGAGCTACTTGAAGTGACGGATGATAGCCGCATCCGCGCTTCGGTAAAGACCATCAGAAAAGTTGTTGATGACGGCGGAATCGCCATAGTGATGTCGCATCTGGGTCGACCTAAAGGAGGACCTGAGAATAAATTTTCGCTGCAACATATTATACCAACTCTTGAGAAAGCGGTTGGTAAGTCAGTACATTTTGCATCCGATTGTATCGGTGAAAAACCGATGTCTGTGGTCGATGCAGCAGCTCCCGGAGATG
>CAZKRL010000003.1:0-1589 GCA_964555295.1 uncultured Comamonadaceae bacterium
TCCGTATGGATCGTTAGCCGGAGCCCCTACGATATCGCCACAATCATACCCCCAGATAGAACAGTTGAAATCAACAGGCACATTGTCCCAGAGATATGCACCGTCATCAGCATAGCCATCTCCCTGCCATATCAATACTCCGATGGTATGCTGATTTCCATTGCAATCGCAGATAACATCATCGTATATGCATGAACCGTCATCTTCGGTAGCGGCATTATCGTAATTGATTGCATAGTAATTGGTACAACCTGTGATAAGGTATTCACAGCTGCCATCATCCAGAGTTGCAAATGGATCGTAGTTGGCTGCCAAAACATCTGTACAACCCAACACTACGGATGCGTCGCATCCATTGTTAGGAGGCAGGTTACCAGAGCAAACAGCATAAGGATCATCTAAAGGAGAACCTACAATATCGCCACAATCATAACCCCATGTAGCACAATTGAAATTTACAGTTTGGCCATCCCAGCTATACAACCCTTCATCAGCATATGTATCTCCGAGCCATCCCAATACACCAATCGTATGTTGGTTGCCATCGCAGTCGCAAATATGTTCATCAAATGAACAATCCACCGGAGTGAAGCTAAACACGTCGCTGATTGTACCGTCAGACATCACATAGTAAATACCATAAGTTACATTGGCCGTGAAACCAATCAATCCAAACTGTGATCCGCTAACGTTGTCTGGTGCTACGACATCAAATGGAACTAATGTGCCTTCAACGTCTACCACAAATTGAGAAACAGTGCAATCGCCGTCAAACACAAAGGTGAAGTTGGCACCCGGGTAGAGTATACCTGTGCTGTCGGCAACATTACATGGTGTTTGTTCGATGATCAAGGCCTGTGGGTTACACAGCGAATAAACGCAACTGCCATCATCACATCCAGCCAAGAAATCGTAGTTGTTTGCAGATGGATCAAGACAGCCAGGATATATGCAGCTACCATCATCGAATGTCGCATTGAAATCATAGAAGCAAGCCGCAGGGTCCAAGCAACCTCCAATTCCGGCTCCCAACCATGTTACTGATAGGTTGCCACATACTGTATTGGATTGACAAGGATATAGGTTATACTGAACCAGAACCTCGCCGGTAAAAGATGCAGTCCAAACTATTTCAGACGCACCATTTCCGCAGGCAGCATCGTCGTCGCTGTAGGCCAACTCGAGGCCACTGCTTGTGAATAATGTAATTTCTGTATCGAAAGATGTTCCGCAAGTGCTGAAACTATATGTTTCACCGGCCACTACTGAAACTGTAACCCAATCTCCCCCATAGGCGCACGTCGCTTCTGCGGTAGCACCTGAAGCGGCCGGGGTAGCATCTGTGTAAAAGGTTCCATTGAACGCGCAACCAATACCGTTGTATATGCAACTTCCATCATCACAACCTGCAGTAAAATCATAGTTGATTGCAAATGAATCAGTACACCCCGAATAAATACAGCTACCATCATCAAATGTCGCATTGAAATCATAGAAGCAAGCCGCAGGGTCTAAGCAACCTCCGATTCCAGCACCCAACCATGTTACTGATAGGTTGCCACATACTGTATTGGATTGACAAGGATATA
>CAZKRL010000003.1:1689-121922 GCA_964555295.1 uncultured Comamonadaceae bacterium
CCCAACCATGTTACTGATAGGTTGCCACATACTGTATTGGATTGACAAGGATATAGGTTATACTGAACCAGAACCTCGCCGGTAAAAGATGCAGTCCAAACTATTTCAGACGCACCATTTCCGCAGGCAGCATCGTCGTCGCTGTAGGCCAACTCGAGGCCACTGCTTGTGAATAATGTAATTTCTGTATCGAAAGATGTTCCGCAAGTGCTGAAACTATATGTTTCACCGGCCACTACTGAAACTGTAACCCAATCTCCCCCATAGGCGCACGTCGCTTCTGCGGTAGCACCTGAAGCGGCCGGGGTAGCATCTGTGTAAAAGGTTCCATTGAACGCGCAACCAATACCGTTGTATATGCAACTTCCATCATCACAACCTGCAGTAAAATCATAGTTGATTGCAAATGAATCAGTACATCCAGGAAATTCACAACTACCATCATCAACGGTTGCTGCCAAGTCATAATTACAGGCGAATGAAGAGGTACAACCGAAGACATCCAAACTTTCTAACGTCACATTTAATACTCCACAGGACTGATTTGATGTACAATTGTAGAGATTGAATTGCACAATCAACTGACCTGAATAATCAGCTACCCAGGTAATTTCGGATGCTGGCGAACCACAAATTGCTCCATCATCATCGTACCCGACATCGAAGCCGAATTCATCGAATAGGGTAATTTGAGTGTCGTAGGTCGTTCCACAAGTATTGAAGTTGTATACACCACCTTGTATCACATCCACGATGACATACTCGCCTCCGTAAATGCAATCCACGGTTGCAGTTGCTCCTACGGATAACGGTGTAGCTGGAGTATTGTACAATACACCAATATTGCATTGGGCAGAAAGATCAATGCTGGTCATGCTCATTGCCAAAAAAGCAAACAGAAGAAGACCTGAACATTTAAATTTAAAAGCGTTGTAAAAGTTATTTATCATAGGTTTTGGTTTGGTTGCGCAAATGTAATAGCTTCTTTAGTTCGCGAAAACATGCAAGCTTGTTTCGCTAAAGCACCAAAACCTGAGGACAATACAGTACCCTAAAAGGTTGCATTGTTGAGCAGAACACTCAACATCCCTTTACGTATATAATTTCAAATTTTTCAAAAACACAAAGGCCGCAATTGCGGCTTTTGAAATAAAATCATCTGTACTTTAATCAATGCTGCACCTCAAACCTTCTGGTTTCAGCTGCTCCATTGCGCCAGATACGAAGCACATAAATACCGTTGGCGAAAAGGGAGACATCGCGTCGGGATTTGAAGGAGCCGCTATAGAGTTGCTCACCGAGGAGGTTCATTATTCAATCTGTGATATTCATCTTAAAAAAACACTTACACTCGTTATACACCCAAATCGGAGCTATCGCTATGAATAAGCTACTACTCTTTTCAATTCCTTCAACATATCAGTAATAGATTGATTGTTACTAATATTGCTTTTGCCGAACTAAACCACCGGCCAAATTGAAACCAACCCTCCCTGGATCAGCAAACTTTAACCCTTGCTGAAACATGACTTGCTCTTATACCGCTGCACAAAAGAATCTTAGGTACCTCATAATTCTTATCATCATTGCTCTTGGGCAAAAACGAATGTTCAGCCAATTCACAGATGCTACGGATGACTACGGATTAGCTATTTATCATGATATCGCTGTAAGTGAATCAGGTGTGAGCTTCCACGACTTTGATCGTGATGGGCTGGATGACCTCACCTATGCAAGTAGCGGATTTGGGGTTTTTACATTTCGCAATACAGGTCAAGGATTTGAGCAGGTATACTATTTCCCGTTTATTGAAGGCAAAACCCTTCACCCGATTTGGGTAGATTATGATAACGATGGCGATGCCGATTTCTTTACTACACGCGCATGGCAATGTCCGTTACTATTTCAAAATCAAGGAAATCAAACCTTTATAGATGTAAGCAACATGTTGCCATGCCCAGCCGACGGCATTGTAAGCACCTGTGCTACATGGGGCGATTACGATAACGATGCATTTCTCGATGTCTATGTTTCGAATTACAACCCGCTCGAAGAATACGGCTCTCCCAACTGGTTATTTCACAATAACGGAGATGGCTCTTTCACCGAGGTTGCACAAGAAATGGGCGTGGCATATGGGAATTTTCCCGCCTATCAATCTATGTTTTTGGATGTCGACTTCGATCGTGATGCTGATCTTCTTGTGGTTAACGACAAATATGATGGTTGCAAATTTTTCCGAAACGACGGTAATAATTTTACTGAAATAGGTACGGAAAATGGTTTTGATGTCCACATCGAGGCGATGTCGCTATCGGTAAGCGACTTTGACCATGATGGCGATTATGATTTCTATATTTCTAACACTATTGACGGAAACGTTTTTCTAGTTAATCAAAATGGCATTTTCTCAGACATGTCAACCGAACTAGGCACACTCGTCAATGCCAATTGTTGGGGGTCGGTTTTTATAGATAGAGAGATGAAGACCTGGGAAGATTTATACGTTGTCTCCACAGGTCCTGTAGAAGGCTCAAATGTGATGCTGAAAAATACACAAGGGTCGAATTTCTATGAGCAATATGATTCGTTCAACTTCGACGACACAGAATACAGTTATGCCATCGCAAAAGGAGACGCGAACAACGATGGAGCGTATGACATTATGTCGATGCCATACTATGCCAATGGATCTCTCCTTTATGAAAGTAACGGGCCATCCTCCACCTTCGTAAAAATCATTCCTGAAGGCATCCTTTCCAATCACGATGGAATTGGCGCTACCATTCGACTATATGCCGGTGGAATAGAGCAGATAAGGCCGACAACTTGTGGAGAAAATTTCACCTCGCAGGATAGCAGATCAATCATATTCGGAACGAATTCATCGCCCGTCGATTCGATTATTATAGAGTGGCCTTCGGGATGGACAGACACATGGTACAACCTCGAACTCAACACCTCATATATATTAACTGAAGGTGCCAACTACACCACCCATGATACAGTTTTTTATAGTCTATGCAACAATGAGTCAATACTTCTAAATGCTGGCAGTGGATATAGTTTTTTATGGGATGACGGGTCGGAGAACCCTACACGTGCAGTCAATCAAATCGGCGAGTACCAAGTGTACATTTCAAATGAATTCGGGCTCGTTCGCAGCGTGCTGTTTATCGTGTCATCATCAGTACCCACTCCTGTCATCCAAATCTCAAATGACACCTGCAACCAAGCAACCGGAAGTATAATAATCAATATCCCTGAAAACTCGTCAATAGAATGGCAAAACAATTCCACCGAAAACGAATTATACTATCTCGCCGAAGGACAATATTCTTATACCATTACAGATCAATACAACTGTTTTTTCATTGACACTGTATTTGTGGAAAATGTGATTCCTTTCTCTCATGAGACAACCTGTGATACTGCCTGCTTCGGTGGTATGGGTTACTATAATATAAGTGCAAACGACACCATACAACTGCCCATACTTCAGGGACTACCCTACTGGCAAGGAGAGATGCCATCAGGTAACTATCCCTTCATTCTCATTTATGAATCCGGATGTATCGTCAGTGACACAATAACTATATATGAGCATGCCGAACTTTCCTCCTCGTCAAGCTACGACATCATTTGCACCGAAGAAAACCATCATGAATTCATCATACAGTCATCAATTACAGGAGGTTCACCTCCCTATAATTCCAATATCACTATTCCGCAACAAACCAGCACATCAGGAATTTATCATATCATTTGGGAAGATGCAGAAGGGTGCAGCGATTCTTCCTCTATCGAAATTGTGGAAATCACCCCAATTCAGTTACAACTGGAATTTTTCATAGAAGACGGATTTCTCATTGCCAATACCAATGTTAGCGGAGGATTACCTCCATATTCATACTTGTGGAATGATCTGGAAGGCAATAATTATCACATCATAAACAACGAACAAGAAATAGAAGTAACTGCCACAGACCTTGTTGGATGCTTTATGGTATTGGACACATCACTTATCATATCTGAGATTACAAGGAGTGAAGAAATTACTACCGAGTCTTGCACAACAAGCGTATTTGATACATTCGGAAGACTTTTCCGTACTCTTGATTCAACATACAATCTATCTCACCTCAAAGCAATTCTTCCAAGCGGGTTATGGCTGTGCCGAAAATGTGGAATGTCCTCAATCATATTCATTGAGTGACGATTGACTATTACATCTTATAACCGAAGAGTTCAATGGCTATTGATTAAAATCGATATTCAACCTCGAATAGATTTTTTACTCGTAGATCTACCTCGGTTGTAAATAGGATGCAATCATTTACATGTCATTTGTTATTGCGAAAAGAATCAAAATTCACAGAGTAATGGATATATATTTCGGATAACAAGTTGTAATGGCTGTGGAGCGTGCTATAATACATATGGACCTCGACACATTTTTTGTGTCGGTTGAGAGATTGCTCGATAGCAGACTCAACGGTAAGCCCGTGCTCATCGGTGGCACGTCTGACCGCGGCGTAGTGGCCTCCTGCAGTTATGAAGCAAGAAGATACGGTATTCACAGCGCAATGCCCATGAAACTCGCCAAGCAACTCTGTCCGGAGGCCATCATCATTCGCGGTAATTCAGCCAATTACATGAAGTATTCCGATATCGTCTCGGATATTGTGAAGGAAGCTGTACCGGTTTTTGAAAAAACTTCGATTGATGAATTCTACTGTGATCTCTCCGGAATGGATCGTTTTTTCGGTTGTTACAAGTACGGAACAGAACTGCGTGAACGCGTGATTCGGGAAACCGGCCTACCCATTTCATTCGGTCTTTCTGCCAATAAAACGGTTTCAAAAATTGCGACAGGGGAAGCGAAACCGAACAATAAACGCCAGATTCTATTGGGGGATGAAATTCCGTTTCTCGCGCCATTGCCGGTAGAAAAGATTCCGATGGTGGGTGATAAAACCGGACAAACACTGCGCAACATGGGCGTCAAACTCATTCGTACCATTCAGGAAATGCCCATTGAGTTGATGGATAGCGCATTTGGTGAACATGGCCGCATCATCTGGAGAAAGGCACGTGGAGAAGACAATAGTCCTGTCATTCCCTATCAGGAAAGAAAATCCATTTCCACAGAACGTACGTTCGAAAAAGACACCACCGATATCGCCATGCTGCGAAGCATCCTACTGGCAATGGCAGAGAACCTGGCGTTTCAATTGCGCCGCGGTGATAAACTTACCTCATGCATCACGATCAAAATTCGCTACTCAGATTTTCAAACTCATACACAACAAACCCGTATTCCATACACTTCAGCAGATCATATTCTTGTGCCACGCATTCTCGAACTTTTTGAAAAAGCTTATGACCGCAGAATGTTGGTGCGTCTTATCGGAGTGAAGTACAGTTACCTCGTCTCGGGCGGGTATCAAATCAATCTCTTTGATGATACCGAAGAGCGTATCAGTCTATACAAAGCCCTTGATAAGATGCGTGAAAAATATGGTGATCGCGCCGTCATTACAGCGGCAGGCATGGACGCTAAAACCATTGGCAGAGGCAACCCCTTCAACGGTGAAGCGCCTCCATTACTGGCCAACCGTAAGCAATAAGGCACAACGTGCTCAATAATCATACATACTATTCGCTGGGCTATGGTGCCATGTCAACCGAAGAGCTCGTTGAAGAACTTTCACAACGAGCCCTTGGTGCAGCCGTGATTACCGACATCAATTCTACCGCAGGAGTCATTGAATTTGCCCGCCTCGCAGAAAAGAGCGGAATGAAGCCGGTGGTGGGTGTCGACTTTCGAAAAGATATCGATCAGCAATTTGTAGCACTTGCAAAAAACCAGGATGGATTTTCAGAAATCAATGAACAGCTCAGCGCATTTCTTTCTGGTCGAATAGAAATGCCGCAACGCATACCAGTAAGTGACAACTATTTCACCATCATTCCTTTTGAGAAAGCCGTGCACATGTTCTCCTCGGTAGATGAATTGCTGCATCACGAATTCATTGGTGTTTCGATGACAGATTTGAATCGCTTCCGTTTTTCGAAATTCAAAAATCGGCATCAAAAAATAGTTTGGGCGCAGCCCTTCACTTTCAGAAACAAGCGCGATTTCAATATTCATCGGCTGCTCAGAGCTATTCATAAAAATACATTACTCAGTAAACTCGAACCGTCGGAACAAGCCAGTAACGAAGATCATCTCGCACAAGATTTTCGGCAAAAGTTGGGCGAGCTTGAACTCCATTGGCTCGTTGATAATGCCGAAAATATTCTGACACAATGCTCCATTGATTTTGATTTTCATGGAACACTGCATAAAAATCAACTGCACTTTGGAAAGAGCGCAGAGGCCGACTATGAACTGTTAGAAAATTTGGCGCGCAATGGCGTTATGGAAAGATTCAAAAATCCTGGACCTGCTGTTTGGGAGCGCCTCGAGAAAGAACTGCGCATCATTCGCGAGATGAATTTCGTTTCCTATTTTCTTATCAATTGGGATATTGTAAACTACGCTCGCAGCAAGGGGTATTTCTATGTGGGAAGGGGCAGCGGAGCCAATAGTATCGTGGCCTATCTGTTGCGCATCACCGATGTTGACCCGCTCGAACTCGACCTCTACTTTGAACGCTTCATCAATTTGTTTCGCAAATCTCCACCTGATTTCGACATTGATTTTTCATGGAAAGACCGTGAAGATGTAACGCAATATATTTTCAGCCGACATCAAAATGTGGCTCTCCTTGGCGCAGTAAACACCTATCAATATGCTGCTGTTATCAGGGAGTTGGGAAAAGTATTTGGCCTGCCGAAGCATGAGATTGATGCATTGGTAGATGGAAAAATTCCCCTGGGTCAGTCTGATGATTTACATCGACTCGTTGTGAAATATGGTGGATGGCTGAAAAATTTTCCCCATTACATCAGCATACACAGCGCAGGTATTGTGATCACCGAAAGGCCGGTGAGCTACTACGGGGCCACGTTTCTTCCGCCGAAAGGTTTTCCTACCACGCAGTTCGATATGTACCAAGCAGAAGATATCCGTATCAACAAACTGGATATTCTCTCACAACGAGGACTCGCCAAAATCAAAGACGCCGTTAATATGATTCGTGAAAAGGAAGGTGACCTTTCATTTGATATTCATGATATCGAGCGTTTCAAGAATGATGACCGTTGCAATGCATTATTGCGCAATGCACAAGCGGTGGGATGTTTCTATGTTGAATCCCCTGCAATGCGGATGCTGCTGCGCAAATTGCAAACGCATAATTATTTGGGTCTGGTTGCAGCCAGTTCAGTGATACGTCCGGGGGTCTCTTCCTCTGGTATGATGCGACAATTTATTTTGCGAGAGAGAATTCCGGAGCGCAGGCAGGATGCACCCCCTTCATTAATGAAGCTCATGCCTGAAACCCATGGTGTGATGGTATATCAGGAGGATGTTATCAAGGTCGCTCACGAATTCGCCGGACTCAGTCTTGCAGAGGCGGATGTTTTGCGCCGAGGCATGAGTGGAAAGTTTCGTGGCAGGGAAGAATTTGACAATGCACGGCAAAAATTTCTGGAAGGCGGTGTTGCTAATGGTCATACAAAATCGATGGTAGAAGATGTGTGGCGTCAAGTGGAAAGCTTTGCCGGCTATGCCTTTGCCAAGGGACATAGTGCAAGCTACGCTGTAGAGAGTTATCAGTGTTTGTTTCTCAAGGCCTATTACCCACTTGAATTCATGACCGCGGCAATCAATAATGACGGCGGATTTTATCGCACGGAGATCTACGTGCATGAGGCCCGAAAATGCGGTGCAAATATTTTGTCACCATGCGTACAAGAATCTGATCGGCATGCAGTTCTCAAAGGCCGTGATCTTTATCTCGGTTTTTCCTCCATCAAATCGCTCGACACCCACATCGCTGAAAGAATTGTTCGGCAACGTTTACAGTCGCGGTTTAACGATGTCGATGATTTTTTGGAGCGGGTGCATCCCGGACTTGAGCAAATGATTCTTTTGATCCGTGCAGGCGCTCTGCAAAGTTTTGGTTTAGGAAAAAAGGAATTGCTTTGGCATGCACATACTCGCCTCACCAAGGCACCTCAAGATGAGATGCAGACATCGATGTTTCGCACTGAGGTTAAAACCTATCAACTGCCTGCACTGGAGCATCACCGTTTAGAAGATGCGTATGATGAATTAGAACTGCTGGGCTTTCCCTTAGGCAGTCCGTTTGAATGGATGGACCCTGATGCAGTGCAGAGCATTGTTGATCTTGGTATTCCAATTGCAACCGCAGAGCAGTTACCCAATATCATCGGTTGCGAGGTTATTGTTCTGGGGTATCGCGTTACTTTGAAGCCCACTACCACCACAGGAGGAAAGTCTATGTACTTCGGAACCTTCCTCGATATGAACGGAGACTTTTTGGATACGGTGCACTTTCCCGGAGCTGCAGAAAAATTCTCTATTCAGGGATGGGGAATATTTTGGTTGCGAGGAAAAGTTTCTGAGGAATTTGATGTGATAACGGTTGAGGTAAGTTCAGCAGGACGGGTCAAGCTTTTACCAGACCCCAGACACAGTGCGACTGTGGTATCAGCGCGCGACAATCAATCGGGTAATGATCGTTGGATCACTAAATATTTGAAACGAAATATTTCCTGATCTACCTACTTGCTACGAAGAAACCCGAAATAATTCTTACCGATTATACGACCCAAAACATGAACGTATATCATACATAGTATGGGTAGAATGATAACGACAAGCTTGTTATACTGCCAAGCCGATTGAAATTCGAAATGAATTGCATGTTGAACGGCACGTGTAAGACCGCAACCAGGGCATTCAAAATTCAAGAATCGTTTAGAGGGACAAATGGCTGTTCCGCTATCAAAGAAAGTTGCCGGTTGAATGAGTAAAAACAAAGGCAGGGCAAGCCAAACTACCAGTCCGATTATTGTGTACGTTTTTTTAAACCCAATCAATAATGCTCCTTAGAAATAAATCGTTCCTATCCGCTACACATTTCACAAGAATCAGGATTATCCAGTGAGCATGCAATGGCGGCTTGCGCGGTCATCTGATCCGTTGTGACGGGTGTAATATCTGCGGCAATGGCAGCAGATTGTGTTTCTGTGGCAAGCTCAGGTTTTTCCACTTTATATTTCTGATCAACCGTGAACTTGATTGCATCCGTAGCCGCCTTGGTGCGCAGGTAGTACATGCCCGTTTTCAATCCACGCTCCCAAGCGTAAAAATGCATGGAAGATAGCTTACCAAAATTCGGGCTTTCCATAAATACATTGAGCGACTGACTTTGACAGATGAATGCTCCGCGATCTGCCGCCATTTCAATGATGGCTTTCTGCGACAACTCCCAAGCTGTCTTATACAACGCCCGCAGATTCTCTGGAATCTCATTGATGCGCTGCACCGAACCATTCGCTGCAATGAGTTTGTTTTTCAAATCATCATTCCATAGACCAAGACTTACAAGGTCTTTCAATAGATGTTTATTAACGATAATGTATTCTCCGGCCAATACTCGGCGGGTATATATATTGCTCGTATAGGGCTCAAAACACTCGTTATTACCTAGGATTTGCGCAGTGCTTGCCGTTGGCATTGGTGCCAGTAGCAGCGAGTTTCGCATACCGTGCGTTTTGATTTCATCTTTCAACACATCCCACTCCCAGCGACTCGATGGTGCAATTTCCCACATGTCGAATTGCAAAATGCCTTTGCTCGCTGGAGATCCCGCAAAGGTTTCGTAGGTGCCATCCCGCTTTGCCAGGTCTTTAGACGCTGTGCATGCAGCATAGTAAATCGTTTCAAATACATCCTTGTTGAGCTGGCGCGCTTCCGCACTATCGAATGGAAAGCGCATCAGAATAAAGGCGTCTGCCAAACCCTGAACACCAATGCCGATGGGTCGGTGGCGCATATTGCTACGCTTTGTCTCAGGCACCGGATAGTAGTTACCATCAATGATTTTGTTCAAGTTGATGGTAAGCTGATATGCTACCTCGAAAAGTTTATTATGATCAAACTCTCCATCTTTTACAAACTTGGGTAGTGCAATAGAACCGAGGTTACAAACCGCAATCTCGTCGGCTGAAGTATACTCAATGATTTCGGTGCACAGATTCGAACTCTTGATTGTGCCCAAATTCTGTTGATTACTCTTGCTATTTGCGGCATCCTTGTAAAGCATGTACGGAGTGCCAGTTTCAATCTGTGATTCCAGAATTTTGAACCAGAGATCCTGGGCTTTGATGGTTTGGCGGCCTTTGCCTTCTGCCTCGTAACGCTCGTAAAGGGCTTCAAATTCTGCACCCCAGCAATCGCTGAGTCCGGGGCATTCATTAGGGCACATTAACGTCCACTCACCGTCTGCTTTCACCCGCTTCATAAACAAATCAGGAATCCATAAAGCGTAGAATAAATCTCTGGCCCTGGCTTCTTCCTTGCCATGATTTTTCTTGAGATCGAGGAAATCATATACATCCGCGTGCCATGGTTCGAGATAAATAGCGAAAGAACCTTTGCGCTTGCCTCCTCCCTGATCCACATATCGAGCCGTATCATTGAACACCTTCAACATTGGAACAATTCCATTGCTGGTGCCATTTGTGCCCTTGATGTAAGAACCCTTTGCGCGAACATTATGAATGCTAAGACCAATACCGCCTGCGCTCTGAGAAATCATTGCGGTTTGTTTCAGTGTGTTGTAGATGCCTTCGATACTATCCGACTGCATCTGCAACAAAAAGCATGAACTCATCTGTGGTTTGGGAGTTCCAGCATTGAATAAAGTTGGTGTTGCATGGGTAAACCATCCTTCGCTGAGCATATTGTAGGTCTTGATAACCTCCGCAATATCCTCCTTGTGTATTCCGACAGCGACGCGCATAAACAATTGTTGCGGACGCTCAGCCACTTTTCCATCAAGCTTCAATAGATAGGATCGTTCGAGGGTTTTAAATCCGAAGTAATCGAAATGAAAATCCCTGTCATAGATAATCGTACTATCCAGAATTGGCGCATTCTCAATAATCACCTTATACACGTCTTCAGCTATCAGACCTGCATTCGCTCCGGTTTTCGGATCAATGTAATAATACAAATCCGCCATCACCTGACTAAACGCCTTCTTGGTATTCTTGTGTAGATTACTCACAGCGATGCGCGATGCAAGTAGCGCATAATCGGGATGCGTGGTGGTATTGGTGGCCGCGATTTCAGCCGCTAGATTATCAAGCTCACTGGTAGTAACTCCGTCGTAAACCCCCTCGATAACCTTCATGGCTATCTTCACCGAATCCACTATCGGGCTCAATCCATAGCACAGCTTACCAATTCTTGCCGTAATCTTATCAAACTTAACGGTCTCTTTGTGTCCGTCTCTCTTTACTACAAACATGCAACTTCAGTTTTAAAATTTTACTTCCTGCAAATCATTTGATCACGGCTGATCTGCATTGCCGTTTTGGTTAGGTTCTCCGAGGGTCAAAATTTTACCGACGAAGTGGTCTGCAATTACGACCATCGAATCACCATTTGTCAAAGCGGAAAAGTCTATGTTTTGAAAAACTCATCCACAATTTTCCACATCTAAAAAAAATGAAAACTATTGCTTGACAGATGGCAAAAAAAAATTATACGAACCGTCGATTGTTCGTCAGAAGTCCTCGTCGAGCTTAAAGGTCTGCTTATCCTTATCCGCCATTACACCCGCCTTTTGATACTCCCCTACTCGCTTCTCAAAGAAGTTGGTTTTGCCTTGCAGAGAGATCATTTCCATGAAATCAAATGGGTTAGGCTTGTTGTATACCTTTTCATTGCCCAATTCTACCAGCAGACGGTCAGCAACAAATTCAATGTATTGCGACATGAGCTCACTGTTCATACCTATCAGCTTTACAGGCAAGGCGTCAATAATGAACTCCTTTTCGATTTCTACCGCATTGATAATAATATCACGAATCCGGTCCTTGGACAATTTCTCCACGATGTGGCGCGTGTAGAGCAAACATGCAAAATCGCAATGCAACCCCTCATCGCGGCTGATAAGCTCGTTTGAAAATGTGAGGCCCGGCATCAGACCTCGCTTCTTCAACCAGAAAATACTGCAAAACGAACCACTGAAGAATATCCCCTCTACCGCAGCAAAAGCGACCAACCGCTCAGCGAAGTTTCCATTCTTGATCCATCGCAATGCCCAATCGGCCTTCTTGCGAACACAGTCCAAATTTTCAATCGCCTTGAACAAGTAGTTCTTGTCGCGCGTATCCTTAATATAAGTATCAATAAGCAGACTATAGGTTTCACTATGGATATTCTCCATCATGATTTGAAAACCATAGAAAAACTTCGCCTCGGTGTACTGTACTTCTCGCACAAAATTCTCTGCGAGGTTTTCATTCACAATACCATCACTGGCGGCGAAGAAGGCAAGCACATGCTTTATAAAATGCCGCTCGTCATCGTTCAACTTACCATTCCAATCCACCAAATCTGCCTCCAAATCAATTTCTTCGGCAGTCCAAAAATTCGCCTCGCTCTTTTTATAAAAATGCCAGATGTCCTGGTGAACAATTGGAAATAGCACAAACCGATCCGGGTTATCCTTAAGAATGGGCTCTATAAAGGCGCTGTTCATCTCCGTTGAATTCAGTGTTGTTGTATCTGCTTCGGTAGACATTTTTAAAATTTTGTGTGGTTAGTTTTATGTAGGACGTCAAAGGTGTCTTCGAGTTTTGTTGGAAATCAAAATAAAGAATTCACATCAGAGCGATTTTTTTAACAACCACAGATTTTTCAGGCATTTCAGAGGCATGTGAACATCTTGATGATAAAATGCAATGCTGTGTGACCGCACTTGTTTGTATGCGACTCTTCCACAGTGATGTTCTACATTTGCCCACCGGAAATTATGTCCCGGTCCATATACGAATTCTATGATTTCAGCATTTCAAAAAGTACTTAAGAAACTTCTGGGAGATAAATCCAGCAAAGACTTAGCAGCGGTGATGCCCGTAGTTAACGCCGTCAATGCTGCAAGAAGCGAGTTCAAACATCTCAGCGCCGATGACTTGCGGGAAAAGGTAAACGGCCTTCGCAGCAAAATCAGTGAAGGTCTGAGTGAGTATGAAAGACAGATAGAAAGCACCAAACAAGAGGCCGAAGCCCTGCCACATACGGAGCTTGAACAAAAAGAGAGATTATATACCGAAGTGGATCGACTCATGACCGAATCGAATCAGGCGATTGAAAAAGTGCTCGAGGAAATTCTCCCGGAGGCGTTTGCTCTCGTGGTGGAAACCGCCTCGCGCTTCAAGGAAAACGAAGTGATTGAGGTCATCGCCACTGAACACGACAGAAATCTTTCAGCCGCAGGCCGCGATTATGTTGAAATCAAAGGCGACAAAGCGTATTGGAAAAACTCCTGGTCGGCCGCGGGAAATCGCATCGTATGGGATATGGCACACTACGACGTGCAACTCATCGGCGGTATTGCACTGCACCGAGGAAAAGTGGCAGAAATGGCCACCGGTGAAGGAAAGACACTCGTTGCTACCCTCCCCGTATTTCTCAATGCCCTCGCTGGCAGAGGCGTGCACGTGGTTACCGTAAATGACTATCTCGCACGAAGAGACTCTGAATGGATGGGCCCACTTTACGAATTTCATGGGCTCACCGTGGATTGTATCGATAAACATCAGCCCAATAGCCCGGGCAGAAGAAACGCCTACCAGGCCTCCATCACTTTTGGAACGAATAATGAATTTGGTTTCGATTACCTGCGCGACAACATGTCGGTAGAATCAGGACAGCTCGTGCAACGCAAACACCATTTCGCTATTGTAGATGAAGTAGACAGCGTACTTATTGATGAAGCTCGTACTCCGCTCATCATATCGGGGCCAACGCCAAAAGGTGATGATCAGGAATTCGACAACTTCAAACCGAAAGTTCAGTTGTTGGTCAACGCACAAAAAGCTGCTGTCAATGATTTTCTGGTGGTCGCTAAAAAACGACTCATGCCCGAGAATGGAGTGTCCGTTTCCAAGGATGAGCTGCAAGAGGGAAACATGGCTTTACTGCGCGCATATCGTGGACTTCCCCGAACCAAACCGCTGATTAAGTTCTTGAGCGAGGAAGGAATGAAGGCGCAGCTTCTCAAAACCGAGGGCCAGTATCTTCAAGATAATCAGCGAGAAATGCCGAAGGTAGATCAGGAGCTGTTCTTTGTTATCGACGAAAAGAACAAACAGGTAGAACTCACCGAGAAGGGAATACAGCTTATCTCAGCAAATATGTCTGACGAAAAATTCTTCCTTCTTCCCGACCTCGGAAGCGAACTGGCGGAGATTGAGAATAGCGCAGACAATGCAGAAGAAAAGCTTCGCAAGAAAGATGACCTGATGCGCGATTATGCGCTGAAAGGAGAACGCATTCATACGGTGCAGCAATTGTTGAAAGCCTACGCGCTTTTTGAAAAGGATGTTGACTACGTGGTGATTGAGAACAAGGTAAAAATCGTTGACGAACAAACCGGTCGTATCATGGAAGGCCGCCGTTATTCAGATGGATTACATCAAGCTATTGAAGCCAAAGAAAATGTGAGGGTTGAGGCAGCCACTCAAACCTATGCCACCATTACACTGCAGAATTATTTCCGTATGTATCACAAACTGGCCGGTATGACTGGTACAGCTGAAACAGAAGCCGGTGAATTGTGGAGTATCTACAAACTCGACGTAATGGTGATTCCCACCAATAGAGCCATATCACGCAAGGACATGGAAGATAAAATCTACAAGACCAAGCGTGAAAAATACAATGCAGTGATTGACGAAATTGCTGAATTGCGCAATGCAGGTAGGCCGGTGCTCGTGGGTACCACGACCGTGGAAGTTTCAGAACTTCTCTCGAAAATGCTCAGCAGAAAAGGGGTTGATCACCAAGTATTGAACGCCAAACTCCACCAGAAAGAAGCAGATATTGTTGCCTTTGCAGGTAAAGCCGGCACGGTGACTATCGCTACGAACATGGCGGGAAGAGGTACTGATATCAAGTTAGGGCCTGGTGTGAAAGATGCCGGCGGTCTTGCTATCATCGGAACAGAACGACATGACTCGCGTCGCGTTGACCGTCAGCTCAGAGGTCGCGCCGGGCGGCAAGGTGACCCCGGATCATCTCAATTCTATGTATCACTTGAAGACGATCTCATGCGCCTATTCGGTTCTGATCGCATCGCCAAAATGATGGACCGGCTGGGTTTGAAGGAAGGAGAAGTGATTCAACACAGCATGATTACCTCAAGTATTGAACGCGCTCAGAAGAAGGTTGAAGAAAACAACTTTGGGATTCGAAAGCGTTTGTTAGAATATGACGACGTGATGAACTCGCAGCGTGAGGTGGTATACAAACGGCGCAAACACGCGCTTTTCGGAGAGCGTCTCACTCTGGATATCGACAACATGTTCTACGACCTTTGCGCCACGGCGTGTGAAAACAACCATGCCATGAAGCAATACGAGAATTATCGTATGGATTTGTTGCGCATGTTCGGAATCGATGCGCCCTTATCTGCCGATGATTTCAACCGTATTAAGCTAGATGATTTGATACAGCAGACATATGCTGAGGTTAGCGCAAAATACAATCAGAGAATACAAAGCATCAGGGCAGAAGCATTTCCTGTCATTAAGAACATTTACGAAAACAACACGCAAGGTTATACCAATGTAGCTGTACCCTTCAGCGACATGCGCAAAACCATTCAAGTGGGCGTAAATCTTGAGCGCGCATATCAATCACAGGGAATGGAAATCATTGACGCGCTTCAGAAAGGAATTACCCTCGCCATCATTGATCACAACTGGAAACAGCATTTGCGCGACATGGATGATCTGCGAAGCAATGTTCAATTTGCCTCACACGAGCAGAAAGACCCGCTGCTGATTTATAAGCTCGAAAGTTTCAACTTGTTCAGAAACCTATTGTATCGTATGAATAGTGAGCTTGCGTCATTTCTGATGCACGCCTCGCTTCCTCAAACGCAGCCGCAACCCATGAGACAAGCTGCACCGCGGGCAGAACAACCTCGCGTAAGCACCAGCAAAGCCGAGTCTATGAATCTACAACAGAGAGTAGCCGCAACATCCAGTCATGTGCAACCCCCACTGGGGCCACCCCCAAAAGTTGAGCCCGTGCGTGTAGAAAAAACCCTCGGCAGAAATGAACCTTGTCCATGCGGCAGTGGCAAAAAATTCAAAGCTTGTCATGGAGCTGCATCCGATTTGGGAAAAGCGGGAGATTCTTTTACCTCAAACTTCAAAAAATAATAGTGCCATTTTTCTGAATGTAAGTCCATAGAACTGCTAATAATCATATGAAAATTTCACCTCCACAATCATTGAAAGACGTTGCGGCAATTATCAAAAGCACAACTTCAGGAAACGAAAATCATATGATATATGGAATCAATGAAATTCATCGCGTTGAACACGGAGATTTGGTTTTCGTTGACCACCCCAAATACTACGAAACAGCGCTAAAATCAGCAGCAACGACAATTTTAATCAATCAAAGAGTGGATTGTCCTCAGGGCAAAGCCCTTATTTTCTCCGATGACCCTTGCAGAGATTTCAACGTTTTGCTCAGACATTTTTGTGAACCCAAGCCATGGCCTAATAGTAGGCAAGAGTTTGATAATACAATAGTTCACCCAACTGCAGTTATAGGAAATGATGTGAAAATCGGCACCGGTTGCATTATTCACCCCGGAGTGGTTTTATACGACCGTGTAAAAATTGGCGATCATTGTATTATTCATGCCAATAGTGTTATTGGAAGCGATGCTTTTTATTACAAATCCCGGGGCACTCATCGCGATAAGATGTACACAGCCGGTGGGGTAAATATTGGCAATCACGTGGAAATCGGTGCTGGATGTACGATTGATAGTGGACTAACCGCCGATACGATAATTGGAGATCACTGCAAACTCGATAATCATGTGCATGTGGGTCACGACACAATGATCGGTCGCAATTGTCTTTTCGCCGCCCAGGTGGGTATTGCAGGGTGCGTGGTGATTGAAGATGATGTAATTCTCTGGGGTCAGGTCGGTGTTCCAAGTGATATTCATATCGGCAAAGCAGCAATTGTATTGGGCCAGAGCGGAATAACCAAAGATCTTGTTGGTGGAAAAACCTACTTCGGCAGCCCTGCTGAGGAGGCCAGGAATAAATACCGCGAACTCGCTCTGATCAGAAAACTCCCCGAAATAGCCGCCCAATGGGAAAGAATAAAATAATGTGAATCCACCAGATTTGATATTGGCTTCGTAATGGCAACTACAGGAAAACTCAACGATAAGGTTAAGATTCGAGATTTC
The DNA here is from genome assembly GCA_964555295.1 of uncultured Comamonadaceae bacterium. Taxonomy (GTDB): domain Bacteria; phylum Bacteroidota; class Bacteroidia; order Flavobacteriales_D; family Sanyastnellaceae; genus CAZKRL01. The sequence goes on from CAZKRL010000003.1 coordinate 19,128, forward strand.
AAACTCAATGCATTACTCGACATTGCCACTGCTATCAATAGTAATTTGTCGGTCGATGAGCTGTTGCTTCAATACAAACAAATACTAAAGGAACAACTAGCTATTGAGAGACTTAAACTTTATGCAATAAGCAAGGGTTGGCAATGCATATTGAAGTTCGGTGGTAAAATGGAGACCCCTGATTTTTTTCAAGACGATAGCGTATTCCGCAGACTACAAGGTTCACCAGACGTGTTTGATGAACAAGACATTGTAATACCCATTTCACAAAATGAGCAGCCGATTGCCTATTTAGTTGTGGGCGATGATCATGAAGACAAAATCAGCGTAAGCCCCGTTATCAAGCATATGAAGTTTATTCAGACGCTTACCAACCTGCTCGTGGTGGCTATCCAAAACCGAAATCTTCAGGAAGAAAATCTCAAACAGGAAAGGGTGAAACGAGAACTGGAACTTGCAGCAGAAATGCAAGCGATGTTGTTGCCCGGAAAACTTCCACGAGACAAATATTTCGATGTAAGCGCATACTACAAAGCTCATCAACAAGTAGGCGGAGATTACTACGATTTTTTTATGGTTGATGACGACGAGGCCGTATTTTGTATGGCCGACGTTTCAGGAAAAGGAATAACTGCAGCATTTGTTATGGCCGGTTTTCAGGCCTACTTGAGATCCGTTTTTTCCCACGGCGAAAGAAATTTAAAAGAAGCCGCTATCGAATTAAACAATCGCGTTTTCGATATCACAAAAGGCGAAAAATTCATAACTCTTTTTTTGGCCTTATATAATATTACTACCCGTGAACTTCAGTATGTGAACTGCGGACATAACCCACCCCTTTTATACTGCCCGGAAGAAGGTGTACAACTTTTACAAGCCAATATTCCGGGGTTAGGAATGATAGAACAATTACCTTCATTCAGTTTGAGATCATTGAAGCTTCTTCCCGGCAGCATCGCCGTAACGTTCACCGATGGCCTTATTGAAATCGAAAATCCTCTGTTGGAAGAATATGGAACCGAAAGACTTTCGAACCTTTTACTCAATAGCCTTCAAATCTCAGCAGCAGAGATGAATAAGCGAATTCTTAACGACGTTAATATGTTTCGCGAAGACTCGCCATACCCTGATGACATTGCAATTTTGTCATGTCGATTCCATTGAAAAATTCGCTTTGTAAACAAATTGAAAAACAATTTGAGCGTAGTCTGCAAGACTACGGAATCCAAGTAGATGAAAAAATTCTTGTTGCTGTTAGCGGAGGGTTAGATAGTACAGTATTAGCTCACCTCTGCAAGCATTTCAATCTCAATTTTCACCTCATTCATATGAACTATGGTTTGAGAGGTGAGGCAAGTGACCAAGATGCTCAGTTCTGCCATGAGCTCGCAAAAAAAATGAATAGCACTTTCATTTGTTCTGATGTAAAAAAAAGCATTTCCGCTAAAGTGTCTAATTTGCAATCCTTAGCGCGCGAGCTTAGATATACATGGTTCGAAAATCTTTTAGCAGAATATAATAGTCGATGGGTACTAACAGGCCATCATCTCGATGACCATGCAGAAACGCTAATTCATCAGTTCATAAGGGGCGGAGGACCTGATACACTCACCGGATTTTTTCATGGCCGAAAAAATGTTGCTCGACCATTAATGATTCTGAGAAGATCTGACATCCTTCAATATGCAAAAATTAAGGGAATAGATTGGCTTGAAGATGAAAGCAATTCAATTGATCACTACACCCGAAATAGAATTCGACATTCATTGCTGCCAACACTGAAAGAATATAATAATGGAATTGCACAATCCATAATAAAAAGAGCCAAAACCATAAATAACATCATTGAATATGCAGCAGATTCAATGCAGCGAGAGCTCAACGATAAACTGAAAATTCAAAATGGATTTTTCTCAGTAGATGCCTCGTGGTTGCGCAGTTGCAAATACAAAGAACTCTTCATCTATACCTGGTGTTCAAATGCGGGTGTTTCACACTGCGATATTGATGCCGTATTAACACTACTGAAGAGGAGACGAGGTGAATTAAGCATAGGAAGTATGATTTTTCGACTGACCGCAGAGTCACTGCAATTAATGCCTGCGCCTGAGCCCTTAGATCTAAACACCCATATTACCATACCCTTTCGATGGGAAGGAAGTAATCTTACCGTTGAACTGCTGCCTTACGATCCAGCTGCCACACAACTTCCCTGGGCAATAATGGATAAATATTGGCTTGACGGTCATGTGATCCTCCGCAACTGGAAACCTGCTGACCGATTTATTCCTTCAGGAATGATCGGGTCAAAAAAAGTGGGTGATTTTTTAACTCATAAAAAAATTCCAATTTCAGAAAGATCACGTATTCTGGTAATCGAAAGAGAAGGAGAAATTCTCGCCCTGCTCGGACATCGGCTATCAGAGCAGGTATGTAAGGTGCAAAATCCAGAAAGTGCGATTGGTATTTATTTGAGGTAATTCTTGCGCTTTGCTAATTAACAAAGAGCAATATTCCCACAATTTGAAAATGACATTTACGATCAACAGCACAGGTCCGCATTAGTCATAACGACTTCGCATTTGATTTGTACATTGCGGTCCAGATGAGAATCTTACTCATATTCATTAGTCTATCTGTATTTTGCAGCGCACAGCCCACATTCCCCTACAACGGGGTGTTACCGAAAGACGTGAGCGTGTATGCCATCACTCATGCAACACTATATCAGAATGCGAATACGCGCATCGATAATGCAACATTGGTTTTTGCCAAAGGAAGAATCGTTGCCGTGGGCGCAGGTCTCACTCCCCCAAAAGGCGCAGTGGTAATCGACGCCAGCCAACGATATGTCTATCCATCTTTCATCGAATCGTTTTGCAACTACGGCATTGAAGCACCTGCAAAACTTTCAGACGCACCCCAAGGGTTAACCTCGAAAAGTGCGCTAGGCTGGAATGATGCTGTACATCCTGAATTCAGCGCGGCATCATCCTTTCGCTGTCAAGAGGAAAAAGCGAAGGAGTTGAGAGCGCTAGGTTTCGGAGCGGTTATCACACACCGAACGGATGGCATTTTCCGCGGCACCGGCGCACTGGTTTCGCTCGGGAATAATCCCAATCTGTGTTTGCTAAAAACCACGGCCACACAAGCATTAAGCTTCAATAAGGGGTCTAGTATCACCAACTATCCCAACTCACTTATGGGTTGTATCGCCTTGTTGCGACAAACCTTTTATGATGCACAATGGTACGCCGCCGGTGGTAATAAATGGGAGAGAAATCTCTCGCTTGAGGCGATCCACAGTGCTGCTGCATTGCCCGTCATTTTCGATGCTGCCGGCAAGAGAAACCTTCTTCGCGCGGCCAAAATATTCAATGAGTTCAAACTCTCCGGAGCCATACGAGGCAATGGCAATGAGTATCAATTCCTCGATGATATCGCCGCCAACAAGTGCAACGTAATCGTTCCTCTGAATTTTCCCGACGCATGGGATGTAAGTGACCCGTTTGTTTCGCGCATGGTTTCTCTCGACGAAATGAAGCACTGGGAACTCGCACCATTCAATTGCGCCATGATGCAGGATAAGAAAATCCCCTTCGCAATTACCACCGCTGATCTTACTGACAAATCCGTTTTTCTCAAAAACCTTCGAAAGGCGGTGAAATGCGGACTTTCAGAAAGATCAGCCCTGGAAGCTCTCACCACCGCGCCCGCGAAAATGTTGCAGATAGAAAATGAAGTAGGGTCACTGGATGTAGGTAAATGGGCCAATTTTTTTATCGCATCTGCGAATATTTTTCGGGATGAAGCAGTGCTGCTGGAGAACTGGGTGCAAGGTGAGCAGTATGTTCTTGATTCACCACCCCCGGCAGCACTCGCAGGCACGTATCAATTGCAATTGCCCAATCACACATACAATCTGAAAGTGGTCATTGCGGAAGGCAAGTTGAAAGGCAGCATCCTTCTTCCATCCACCCGAAAAAATGCAGATGGATCAGATTCACCTGATACGATAAAGTATGTTGTCAACCTTCAACTTGTCAACCAACTCTTGACCTTGCATTTCACAGCAAAAGATTCTTTTTACTCAGGTGTCATTCGCCTTAGCGGAAATACCGATGCCGCATTAACCCATTGGTCAGGCACTGCTGAGATGCCCGATGGCACCCTTGCGAAGTGGTCGGCACAACAAACCGAAAACAAAATTCCGGATAACATTGCTGCTAAAAATGAGCCGCTCACCCACGGCAATATCATCTATCCTTTCAAGGCATATGGATCAGAGTCATTGCCGATGCCCGAGACGTTGCTGATCAAAAATGCAACTCTCTGGACCTGCGAGAAAGAAGGCAAAATTGAAGGTGGCGAAATATTGATTGCCGGCGGAAAGATCATCGCTGCAGGAAAAAAAGTGGATGCATCGGCCTATAAAAACATTACCGTTCTCGATGCGGCAGGTAAGCACGTCACGCCCGGAATCATCGATGAACACAGCCACATAGCCCTGGAAAGTGTCAACGAATCAGGTCAGGCCAGCAGCGCGGAAGTGACCGAGTCGTCAGTGATGATGCCCGATGATATCAATATTTATCGTCAGCTATCCGGTGGAGTAACCGGCGCGCAGTTGCTTCATGGCAGTGCCAATCCTATTGGTGGACAAAGTGCGTTGGTGAAGCTGCATTGGACTGGAAACGCCGATAAAATGCTCATTCAAAACACCCCGGGGTTTATCAAGTTTGCCCTCGGCGAAAACGTAAAGCAATCCAACTGGTATTCCGACGGCACACGATTCCCGCAGACACGTATGGGGGTAGAGCAATTCTATTACGATCATTTCATTCGCGCAAGAGAGTACGCTGCCGCTAAGAAAAACGCAAGTGCAATCCCCTTCCGCAAGGATCTCGAACTTGAGGCGCTGCAAGAGATTCTTGAGAAGAAAAGATTTGTTACCTGTCATAGTTATGTGCAAAGTGAAATCAACATGTTGATGCATGTTGCAGACAGCATGCAATTCACCCTCAATACTTTCACCCATATTCTCGAGGGTTATAAAGTGGCTGATAAAATGAAGCAGCATGGCGCGGGCGCATCATCGTTCAGCGATTGGTGGGCCTATAAGTTCGAGGTGAAAGACGCGATCCCCCACAACGGTGCTTTGATGTGGAGGGAAGGCATCACGGTTGCGTTCAACAGTGATGATGCTGAAATGGCGCGCCGATTGAATCAGGAGGCGGCTAAAGCAGTGAAATATGGTGGTGTGCCGGAAGAAGAGGCCCTGAAGTTCGTAACCATCAATCCCGCTAAACTGTTGCACATCGACAACAGAACTGGCAGTTTGAAAGCTGGGAAAGACGCAGATATTGTCATCTGGTCAGATCACCCATTGAGCATCTATGCAAAAGCAGAACAGACGTTCGTGGAGGGCATCAGATATTTCGATAAAGACCGCGACGAGCAATTGCGCAATGAAATGAAAACAGAGCGCGCACGACTGATACAAAAAATGCTGAACGCAAAAAACAATGGTGAGGCCGTGCAATCGCCAACCATGAAAGACAAACGTCACTTCCATTGTGACACGATTGACCAAACTGCCGCGGGCATTGATTTCAGATGAAGCGCATGAAAACATATTGGCTGATGTGCCTGAGTATGATCATGGCTATGGTTATAAGCGCGCAACAAATTCCCGGAGTGGCTCCGGTTCAATCACGTTCAGTTCTGATATGGAATGCAACAGCGCATCTGGGTGATGGCAATCGGGTCGATCAAGCTGCCATTGGTTTCAGGAATGGAAAAATCGACCTAGTTGCGCCAACCAGCAATGCTGACAAGACAAAGTACGAAGTAGTGATTGACGCCACTGGAATGCACGTATATCCGGGCTTCATCGCTTCTAATTCTACTCTCGGCTTGATGGAAATTGATCAGGTGCGCGCAACAGTAGACCTGGAGGAAACCGGAACGTATAAGCCCAGCATGCGCTCTGCCATTGCCTATAACACGGATAGCGAAATCATACCTACGGTTCGCAGCAATGGAGTGTTGACCGGACAAATCGTGCCGCGTGGTGGAGTGATCAGCGGCACTTCATCCGTGATGCAATTCGATGCATGGAACTGGGAAGATGCGATGGTAAAAGAAGATGACGGAGTACATCTCAACTGGCCCACGGTCTATCATCGTCATTATGACAAAGGCAAGGTGAATGTAGAGCGCGTGAAAACCTATGAGCAACAGCTTCGTGAGATACACGCATTTTTCGAGGAAGCCCGCGGCTATGCGGCTTCCAAACGTGAGGTTTCTGAATTGCGATTCGAAGCTATGTTAGGTGTTCTTAGCGGAATTCAAACTTTGTATGTTCATGCCGACGACATCAAATCCATTCAGGAAGCGCTTAACTTCAAAGATCGGTTTGCTATTGCAAGGATGGTAATTGTTGGAGGATATGATGCGCATTATGTTGCGGAAGAACTTGTTAAACGTGATGTGCCCGTGCAGTTGCGACGTATTCACGATTTGCCGATCTATGATCAGGATGATGTTGACTTGCCCTATCGTTTGCCGAAGTTGCTTTGGGAGAAGGGCGTGGAATTTTGTATCCAGAATGAAGGAGACATGGAGCGAATGGGGTCGAGAAATCTTCCGTTTATGGCGGGCACTGCTGTTGCTTATGGACTGCCCTATGAACAAGCGGTGAAAGCACTTACGGGAGCGGCCGCAAAAATTCTGCGACTCGATCACCGCCTGGGAACCTTGTCACCGGGCATGGATGCAACGTTATTTATCTCCGCGGGCGATGCGCTTGATATGCGGACGCTTAACGTAACAAGGGCATTTATTCAAGGTAGAGACATTGACCTCTCCAATAAGCAAACTGAGCTTTTCGAGAAATACAAGAAGAAATACGGCCACAAGTAGCATGAAACTTCGCGCAGAAAATATTGTTCGCAAATACGGCCAGCGCATAGTTGTGCGGGGCGTTTCTTTTGAGGTGAATCAAGGAGAAATAGTGGGCTTGCTTGGTCCGAATGGCGCAGGCAAGACCACCAGTTTTTATATGGTAACAGGATTGGTTCGTCCGAATGAAGGCAAGGTCTTTCTTGATGATAAAGACATAACCACTGAGCCCATGTACCGCAGAGCGCAATTGGGCGTGGGTTACTTGCCTCAGGAAGCCAGTGTATTTCGTAGGTTGTCGATTGAAGACAATATTCTCGCGGTGCTGGAGATGACGGCTTTGTCGAAAGTTGAGAGAAAAGAAAAACTCGAAAAATTATTGGAAGAATTTGGCTTGGCGCACAAGCGTAAATTCATGGGCAATACTCTAAGTGGGGGCGAGAGACGAAGAACCGAGATCGCTCGAGCGCTTGCCACTGATCCGAAGTTCATACTTCTCGACGAGCCATTTGCAGGGGTTGACCCCATAGCGGTTGAAGATATTCAGCGCATTGTTTTCCAGCTCAAACAGCGTAACATCGGTGTTCTAATTACCGATCACAATGTACAGGAAACACTGTCCATCACCGATCGTGCATACTTGCTATATGACGGCAGTATTCTAAAGGATGGTACAGCTGAAGAGCTTGCTTCTGACGAGCAGGTAAGAAAACTTTATCTCGGTCAGAACTTCGAATTGCGATCCACAAAATTGACCAGCTAGAACATTGCCAAAAGTGTATTCGCATAATTATCCAGACTATACATTAACTTCGTTCATTCACAACTCATATCAAAATATTCATGAAAACCTACACTACCCACTCCAGCTTATTTCGATTACTCTGCGCAGCCATTACTATTTCATGCCTTTCCATTATCTCATGCAAGGAAGACGAAACATGTACAACAGAAACTTGTTCTAATGGCAGTTGTTCTACAGGCACATGTGTGTGCAGTAGCGGTTTCGAAGGATCTGATTGCAGCACCGAACAACGAGCTAAATTTATTGGACTTTTTTCCTTCAATGAAAATTGTAATGGCAGCACTTTCAATTACAACGCATCTATTGGTAAAGGCTCAACGGTAGACAATGTTATCCTATATGATTTTTATGCACTGCCCAATACAACTATCTCAGCAAGAGTATATGGTCAGAATATTACCATTCCTCAGCAAACCATAGTACACGACGGAAACGAATACAGCATCAATGGCAGCGGCAGTATCAGCGGAAAAGTCCTGACCCTCAATTACACCATGGATACGCCCAACAAGACGGATTTAAGTTGCTCGGCAACCGGCCAAAAGCAATAAGACCAAAGACAAATATTAGATTCGATTATCCACTTCCGACACTCCGGGAAATTTCCCCTTATCAAATCGGAATTCGGTGTCTGGCAATTCATTGCCGCTCTTAAAGGATTTGATGTCGTAACTCACGCTCGCGTTTTCCCTGGTCTTCACCTCTACACGAACTATCTCCAGTTTTGCCTTATCGATAAACATTGTAACCGTGTGGTACGATTTGTTTTTCGGATTGATAGGATTCAATGCAATCTGATAACATGAAACACCTCCTGCAGACGCATTGGTATTTTTCATTTCATGCTTGAAATCCTTTTCCCAGATCGTAAACAATTCTGATGGATCAAAACCACCATCTTTAACATCCGCGAGGTTATCGATTGTAACCTCATTGGAGGACTTGTTATAATTCCAGACCGTAGTGCCATCGCACCAGATATTGTAATCACCGAGAGTTACCTTGTATTTGGAGCCCTTGATTTTCACAGAACCTTTGTTCGTTTGATTCGCCCCTGTTTTTGCATTCTGAAGTGTCGAAGTAAAATCGGCAGTGATGGTGCCGTATCCCTTGGCCTTAGCGCTTAACTTATCGAGAATTTCTTTGGAAGTTTGAGCGTTCAAGTGGAGCGCACTGAGCACAACCACACAAAAAGAAATGAATTTCATAGGTGTTGTTTTTTTATCCCCGAAGATTTCGCAAGAATTGTTCCAGGCTTTCCAGATCACTGAACATGACCTTTCTCGCCTTGCTGCCTTCAAACGGACCAATGACACCAGCGGCCTCCAATTGATCAATCAATCGACCTGCCCGATTGTAACCCAACTTCAACTTTCGTTGCAACATTGAGGCACTTCCTTGCTGAGTTGTCACGACGGTTCTGGCAGCTTCTTCAAACAAATCATCGCGATCTTCATCTGCGAAATTACCACCGTCTCCTGCATTTTCATCTACCACTTCAGGTAAAATGAATGCGGAAGGATAGGCCTGTTGTGATCCAATATAATCAGTGATTTCCTCCACCTCCGGAGTATCCACAAAACCACACTGCAATCGAATCAAATCATTGCCCGTGCTGTAGAGCATATCACCGCGACCTATCAATTGCTCTGCACCACCCGAATCAAGAATGGTGCGTGAGTCAATTTTCGACGTAACCCTAAATGCTATTCGCGCTGGAAAATTGGCCTTAATGGTACCCGTGATAATATTTACCGACGGCCTCTGTGTTGCGATGATAAGATGTATGCCCACTGCTCGTGCCAACTGCGCCAATCGGGCTATGGGCGTTTCAACCTCACGCCCCGCCGTCATAATCAAATCTGCAAACTCATCGACCACAAGAACGATGTAAGGCAAATAGCGATGTCCGTTTTCCGGATTTAACTGCCGTGATGTGAATTTTTTGTTGTACTCTTTAATGGTTCTGCACGCCGCAATTTTGAGGAGCTCATAGCGCATGTCCATTTCAACGCACAATGAACTCAATGTTCTTACTACCTTCTGCACATCCGTGATGATGGCCTCCGACGCATCCGGGAGTTTGGCTAAGTAATGCCTCTCGATTTTATTGAAAAGGGTCAACTCAACCTTTTTAGGATCTACCAATACGAATTTGATTTCCGCAGGATGTTTCTTGTACAGCAATGAAACCAGAATGGCATTCAGTCCAACTGACTTTCCCTGACCCGTAGCACCGGCCATCAGTAGGTGTGGCATCTTGGTCAGGTCGGCAATGAAGAGCTCATTCGAAATGGTCTTGCCCAATGCCACTGGCAATTCCATATCGGAGTTCTGGAATTTATCCGATTGAATAAGGCCCCGCATACTCACCACATCTGCCTTAGAATTTGGCACTTCAATACCGATGGTTCCTTTGCCCGGAATGGGTGCAATGATGCGGATTCCCAAGGCAGCCAGACTCAAGGCAATATCATCCTCAAGGTTTTTGATTTTTGAGATCCGCACGCCAGGCGCAGGAACAATTTCGTAGAGAGTAACTGTGGGACCAATAGTGGCTTTGATTTTTGCAATCTCAATTTTGTAGTGGTTGAGGGTTTCGACAATCTTGTTTTTGTTGGCCTCTAACTCGTCCTTATCGATTTGCAAACTTCCAGAGCCGTGAGGTTTGAGAATTTCTGTAGGAGGAAATTCAAAACGACTTAGGTCGAGTTTCGGGTCATACGGCCCCATATCTTCTATGGGTCTTGCCGCGATCACGTCGCCTGACTCTTCAATTTCAGTTGGAATTTCAATCTCTAAGGAAACCTCATCGATGGGCTCTTCAATGATGAGAGGCAAATCATCGGCGGGTTGTGTGATTTCCGTATCAAGCTCGATTGCAGTGTTGTCTGTTAACTCAATAAGATCAGACTCCGCAGGTGGCTCCGGCTCAGAAGGGAGACTCGTCAGTAACTCGTTTTTTTTTTCCTCCTCTTGCTTGAGCTCGTTCTTCGGTTTCTTCTTAGGAGCCGGTTCTTCAGCGGGTAAATCCTCTTCAGGCGCTTCCTCCTCTCGAAGTTTATTCTGTGCTCGTCGTTCCATCCAGCTCGCCCACATCCGCTCGAGGCTATGATTAAAATTGATCACCAAAAATGCTCCAAACGAAAAGATGAGCAGCATTAAGGTGCCCGTCCATCCAATGCTGTAGAGACAAGACTCTGTAATCAGATGCGCTATTCCACCGACAAGACTGGGGAAACCTAGCTCAATTGATTTGGTATCAGGAATATTATCATGGCTTACAAAAGCGAAGAGCATTGGTACTGCAAGCATACCGAAAGTCACAATTCTCACAGTTTTCCATAGAGGCCAGATTTCTTTTCTCAGCCAAATTTTACATCCGAGAACAAAGAGTATGAAGGGAAAGAAGAGAGCGCCCAATCCAAAAAGCTTATCCATCATGAGCCAGCCCGTGTGCGCACCCAAACTACCCATCCAGTTCTTGTAGGTTTCTTGAGCTTCAGACGAAGAGGCCGAGCCCTGAATCAAACGAATATCAGAATTTGAAGTGAAGGTGTAGGAGAGCGACGCCAGGAAAAGGTAGACACTCAACAATACAACAAAAATTCCTAGTATTTTTCTCGTCCGTACGTCTAGAATCCAGCCGCTACTCTCTGCCGTTTTTACCGGCGGTTGCTTTTCCTCCGATGCTTCTGTATTTTTCTTGGTAGCCAATTTGCCTCAATATATTTCAGCGCGGAATTTAACCGCGCCCGAAAGGCTATTACTACTATCAATGAGGTATTATGAACACCCAAATGTGAGGGCTCATAGAAGGGGCCCTTAAGTTTACTAATTGATAATCAGCGATTTATACCAGGCGCCTGTTTCTATGATAAGGGACAATTGTATTTTTTTGCTGAAAAGATAGATAGATACATGATTGGCCCTATCTTCGCGCCCCCATAATTCAAAGCAATGGCAAAAAAAGGCAATCGTGTTCAGGTCATTATGGAATGTACCGAGCACAAAGAGTCGGGTAAACCAGGGACTAGTCGGTACATCACCACTAAGAACCGTAAGAATACCCCAGACAGACTAGAGATGAAGAAATACAATCCGATTCTCAAGAAAATGACCGTTCATAAAGAAATCAAATAATCTAGACCATGGCAAAGAAAGTTGTTGCGACCCTGCAGACCGGTAGTGGTAAGAATCACACCAAGGTTATCAAAATGGTAAAGTCCGATAAAACTGGCGCTTATACCTTCAAAGAGGAAATTGTGCACAATGATCAAGTACAAGCATGGTTTTCTTCCAACAAGTAAACTAAATTACCTAAACATAAAGAGGCTGTGACCGACGTTACGGCCTCTTTTTTTTGAAACCGTAGCATGAACTTTTTCAAACGGCTTTTTTCCAAAGAGAAAAAGGAGAGTCTGGACCAGGGACTTGAAAAAACAAGGTCCGGATTTTTCTCACGACTCGCAAGGATTGTCGCCGGGAAAAGCCAAGTGGATGAGGAGGTACTAGACGGCCTTGAGGAAATGCTCATCTCCAGCGACGTAGGCGTGGAAACCACCCTGAAAATCATTCGCAATATTGAAGAGCGAGTCAAGCGCGACAAGTTCGTTTCAACAAATGAGCTTAACAAAATTCTCCGTGAAGAGGTTTCATCATTGTTGAAAGGTCACCCCAGTGAAGACCAGGAAGAGCTGATTGTACCCGCGGGTATCAAACCCTATGTTATCATGGTAGTTGGGGTCAATGGTGTGGGCAAAACCACCACCATTGGCAAACTTGCCAACCAATTCAAAAAAGCCGGTAAGTCGGTTGTGCTGGGCGCTGCAGATACTTTCCGTGCTGCTGCTGTAGACCAATTAAAAATCTGGAGCGAACGTGCGGGTGTACCCATTGTGATGCAGGAGATGGGGTCCGACCCCGCGAGCGTAGCCTATGACACGTTACAAAGTGCCGTTGCTCAGAACGCAGATGTTGTGCTCATCGACACCGCAGGACGATTGCACAACAAAGTCGGACTGATGAATGAACTCTCGAAAATTCGGAGAGTCATGCAAAAGGTGCTGCCGGATGCACCTCATGAAGTTCTTCTGGTGCTTGATGGAACTACAGGTCAAAATGCATTTGAACAGGCCAAACAATTCACAGCAGCAACCGAGGTCAACGCATTGGCGGTAACCAAAATTGATGGCACAGCGCGCGGTGGAGTGGTCATTGGCATCAGCGATCAGTTCAGTATTCCTGTAAAATATATTGGCGTCGGTGAAAAGATTGCCGACTTTCAGATTTTCAACCGTTACGAATTCGTTGACTCATTGTTCAAGTCATCGGAGCAGACCGATTGAACCGCTCATAACCCGAGAGGTATTACTTTATATTTTATACTTGCATGAAACGTATCGGACTGCTCTCCGACACTCACGGATATCTAGACGAGTCTGTATTTAGACACTTTGCAAACTGCGATGAAGTTTGGCACGCCGGCGACATTGGTGATGAGTCTATCATTGATTCTCTCAAATCATTCAAATCAACAAGATTTGTATATGGTAATATCGACAGCCATAACATTCGATTACGTACACATGAAAATCTCCGCTTTAATAGTGAGGGCATAGAGGTATGGCTGACACATATAGGGGGAAGACCTGGCAATTATGCCACCCCAATAAGAAGCGAATTGAAAGCAAACTCCCCGGGGCTTTTTATCTGCGGCCATTCGCACATCTGCCTGATACAGTTTGATCATAAACATAATCTTTTATACATGAATCCCGGGGCTGCAGGAAAGCATGGCTTTCATCATGTACGAACATTAATCCGATTCGAAATAGAAACGGCAAAAATTCAAAACATAGAGGTTATAGAACTTGGAAAAAGAGCCTGAATAAGAAAACGTGAAATTCTGCAATCAACAGGCATTATCATCAGCTCTGCGCCAATGGCAAAAAACACTCCACACTCACCGAATTCACATCACCGCCTGCGGGGGGAGAAATCTTGGTGACTTTCACGCGGGCACTTGCAACATTCACTTCAGCCATGATCGATGAAGCAATGCGATACGCCACAGTCTCAATCAATTTAGCCCGAATCGCCATCTCTCGGTATATGATGCGCACAACATCCACATAGTCAGCTGTCGCACGCAGATCGTCATGTTTTGCTGCCTCGATGAAATCAACCGCCATCTCAACGTCGACGATATAATCACCACCAATGATTTCCTCTTCGCGCCAGCAACCATGCTGAGCACGAACCTTCACACCGTTTACATGAACCTTCTGCATCAGAGTTTTGCGGCTTCTTTCGACCACGAGTCTTTCAACGTAACGGTACGATTGAACACCAATGCACCGGAGCTTGAATGTTTGTCGGGAGTAAAATACCCCATACGTATGAATTGGTAATGTTCTCCGGGCTGAGCAGCTTGAAGCGACGGTTCAGCCCAGGCCTGCGGAATCACCTGTAAACTGTTCTCGTTGATGTAGTCTTTGAAATCTCCATCTTCTGCTGAAGGGTTGTCTACTTTGAACAGGCGATCATAAAGTTTGACCTCAACAGCTTTCGCATGAGTACAACTCACAAAGTGAATGGTACCCTTCACATGAATGCCGCTGGTATCATTACCGCTTCGACTTTCCGGGATATACGTGCATCGGATCAGAGTGATTTCACCCAGATCATTCTTTTCAAAACTTTCGCACTTGATGATATACGCGTGCTTCAAGCGTACCATCAAACCTGGCGCGAGTCTGAAATATTTCTTGGGCGCTACTTCCATGAAGTCGTCACGCTCAATCCACAACTCACGCGTGAACGGAATCTCTCGCGAGCCGCCGCCACCTTCAACTTCCGGATTGTTCTCTCCATGCAGCATCTCCACGCGCCCTTCTTCCAAGTTTTCAATGATTACTTTCACAGGGTTCATCACCACCATTCTGCGCATCGCAATTTTGTTGAGGTCCTCGCGAACACAATGTTCAAGTAAGCCCACATCAATCACGTTCTCTCTGCGCGCTACACCCACAAGCTCACAGAAATTGCGGATGCTGGCCGGCGTATATCCACGTCGACGAAACCCACTGATAGTAGGCATTCTGGGATCGTCCCAACCATCTACGTGTCGCTCATTTACGAGCTGCAGCAATTTGCGTTTGCTCATCACCGTGTAGCTCAAATTGCGCCGTGCGAATTCATATTGGCGACTCGGAAAAATACCGAGCTTCTCAATGAACCAATTGTAGAGCGGACGGTGTACTTCAAACTCAAGTGTGCAGATAGAATGCGTGATTTGCTCAATGGAGTCTGATTGGCCATGAGCAAAATCATACATAGGATAGATACACCACTTATCTCCTGTGCGATGATGATGAGCGTATTTGATGCGATACATCAACGGATCACGCAGATGCATATTCGGTGAGGCCATATCGATTTTCGCCCGCAAAGTTTTCTCACCCTCTTTGAATTCCCCTGCACGCATCCGACGGAATAGGTCAAGATTTTCTTCTGAACTGCGATCCCGAAATGGAGAGTTTCTTCCCGGCTCAGTAGGAGTTCCCTTCATTGCTGCAATTTCTTCAGCAGGGCTGTCATCAACATACGCATATCCCAACGATATCATTTGCTCTGCGAAACTGTATAACGTCTCGAAATAATCGCTGGCATAAAATTCTCCCGACCACTCAAAGCCCAGCCAACGGATATCGGTTTTGATACTCTCCACATACTCCGTGTCTTCTGTCATTGGGTTGGTGTCATCAAAACGCAAATTGGTTTGACCGCCAAACTTCTTTGCCAGTCCGAAATTCAGACATATGGAAGTGGCATGACCCATGTGCAGATAACCATTGGGCTCCGGCGGAAAGCGCGTAAGAACACGACCGTTATGCACGTTGTTGCGAAGATCTTCGGCAACAATATCTTCCAGAAAGTTGGATGACTTTTCTATTTCCATAATTATGTAAGTTGAAGTTGATGAAGCGCCGCGACGATACGCGCAGCGGTTTCTTTTCCGCCCAATAGTTGCATCATACCCATGAGATCAACGCCGCCGGAGACGCCGGAGACGAGGATGCGCAAAGGCTGCATCACTTCACCGGTTTTGAATGAGCCGGCCGCGATAAACTGTTTCACCGCCTCTGCAACATCACCTTCAATAGATGTGATATGAGCCGCTAGCGCATGGAAATACGCCGACATTCCCTCCTTCCATTTTTTATTGAGGGTATCCGTATCAAACTGTGATGGCGGAAAAAACAAGTACGCACCGGTGGCGAGCAATTCGTTGCAGAAATGAATTCGCGGACGAAGCAATTCAGCTGCGGCTGACAAGTACGCGTCATTCACCTGGATGTTGGATGTCTCCCATCCATGTTCAATCAATTGCTGGTGCAAATGTTGACTCAAGATATTCGTGGGTAATTGGTGAACGTATTGCGTATTGAACCAAACGGCCTTCTCAGGGTCAAATCGCGCTCCCGCTTTTTGAATATTCTCAAAGGAGAAGAGCGTGATGAGTTCTTGCATTGAAAAAATTTCTTGCTCTGTGCCCGGGTTCCAGCCCAGCAATGCGAGCAGATTGATGAACGCTTCGGGCTCATACCCTTTCTCACGATATCCTGATGAAAGCTCACCTGAGGCGGGGTCTTTCCAATTGAGAGGAAACACAGGGAACCCGAGTCTGTCGCCATCGCGTTTGCTGAGCTTTCCATGACCATCAGGCTTGAGCAATAGCGGCAGATGGGCGTAATGCGGCATCTTTTCCTCCCAGCCCAAATAACGATATATGAGAATGTGCGCAGGCGCGCTGGGCAACCACTCCTCTCCGCGCACGGCATGAGAAATTTCCATCAGATAATCATCAACAATGTGGGCGAGATGATAGGTGGGCATGCCGTCGCTCTTGAGCAATACTTTATCGTCTACGATATTGGATTGAAATGAAACCTCACCGCGAATCAGGTCGGTAAAGGTGATGGTTTCACCGGGAGTAACTTTAAGACGAAACACATGCGGAGTATTAGACGCAATGAGACTCGCCACTTCTTCAGCCGACAAACTCAAGGAGTTGCGCATAGACATTCGTACTGACGCATCGTATGAAAAAGTTTGTCCGCTCGCCTCTGCGCTCTTGCGACGTCCTTCAATTTCCTCCGTGGTATCAAATGCGATATAAGCATGACCGCTTTGTAGCAATTGCTGGGCGTATTGGGAATAGAGGGGCTTACGTTCGCTCTGACGATACGGTGCGTGCGGGCCATCACCGAATCCCACTCCTTCATTAGGAGAAATGCCGCACCAACGAAGGGCTTCGATGATATACTCCTCAGCGCCTGGCACGAATCTATTTAGATCAGTGTCTTCTATTCGCAAAATGAAATCACCATCATTTTTTTTGGCGAAGAGATAGCTGAAAAGCGCGGTGCGCACGCCACCCATGTGAAGGGGGCCGGTAGGACTTGGTGCGAAGCGCAGACGAATTCGTTGAGACATAATTTAGATTAGCGGTCAGCAAATTTAGCCATCCAACTAACCGCTTAGGTCAGATAGTTTTCACTCAACGTTGATCGAAAAAAGAACCAACGAATTCGTTGGTTCCATTAAAAATTCGATCGTTTGAATAAGTCCTACCAACGCCAGGCAGATTCGGGAATCCTTTACACTTAAGATTCAACTCTAAACTATTGTAAAGCTTACTTTATATCGAATCTGTCCAGTTCCATTACTTTCTCCCAAGCTTTTGCGAAATCTCTCACAAATTTCTCAGCATTGTCTGACTGTGCATACACCTCTGACAGAGCGCGCAACTGGGAATTTGAACCAAAAACCAAATCTGCTCTGGTGGCTGTCCATTTCAAATCATTGCTCTTCCTGTCGCGACCTTCATAGATCGCGTGATCAGCGGCAGAAGGGCTCCATTGCGTTGACATATCGAGCAAATTCACAAAAAAATCATTTGTCAGAAGACCCCTTCTATGTGTAAAAACACCATGCTGTATACCACCGGTATTAATGTCCAGGACCCGCAGACCCCCTATGAGAACCGTCATTTCAGGAGCACTGAGAGTCAATAGCTGCGCCTTATCAATCAATAGATGCTCATCATGAGCCGCCAAAGTCCTTTTACGATAATTTCTGAAACCATCCGCCTGAGGTTCCAATACACCAAAACTCTCGATGTCAGTATGCTCAGCAAGTGCATCTGTTCTTCCAGCTGTAAACTTCACTTTTACAGTAAATCCTGCATCACTTGAGGCCTTTTCAACAGCAACGCAACCACCCAAAACAATGAGGTCAGCCATTGAGATTTGCTTTCCGGTAGATTGGAAATCCATCCTGATTTTATCCAACTTGATCAGTACTTGTGACAATCGGGCCGGGTCGTTTACCTCCCAGAATTTCTGAGGCGCCAATTGTATCCGGGCACCGTTGGCACCGCCGCGCTTGTCACTTCCACGGTATGTTGAAGCAGACGCCCAAGCTGTACCCACCAACTCTGATATCGTCAATTCAGCGAGAAGCTTTTCCTTGAGAACTTCCAAATCATCGGCCTTGATCAAAGGATGTGTCACAGCAGGAAGAGGATCCTGCCAAATGAGATCTTCCGCTGGGACCTCAGGACCTAAATATAACGACTTCGGTCCCATATCGCGATGCGTCAATTTGAACCATGCGCGAGCGAAAGCGTCTGCAAAAGCTTGTGGATCCTGGTGAAATCTTCGCGCTACTTTTTCAAAACCGGGATCAAAGCGTAAGGATAAATCAGCGGTTGTCATCATCGGAGGATGCTTAACACCCGGGGAATGAGCATCAGGTATTAAATGTTCTGGCTTACAATTTTTCGCAACCCATTGGTGCGCGCCTGCAGGACTTTTAGTCAATTCCCATTCGTAACCGAAAAGCATATCAAAGTAACCGTTGTCCCATTTCGTTGGATTGGGTTTCCAGGCTCCCTCAATTCCGCTTGTTATGGTATCGGCTCCCTTGCCTGTTCCATGTTGAGAAAGCCATCCAAACCCCTGTGCATCTATTGGCGCTCCTTCAGGCTCTGGTCCTACCAAGGCAGCATCACCAGCGCCGTGCGCCTTACCAAATGTATGACCTCCTGCAACGAGGGCTACGGTCTCCTCATCATTCATTGCCATCCGCGCGAATGTTTCCCTTACATCACGCCCCGAGGCAACGGGGTCGGGGTTACCATTAGGTCCTTGCGGATTCACATAAATCAGTCCCATTTGAACTGCCGCTAATGGATCTTCAAGATCACGATCACCACTGTATCGTTTATCACCCAACCATTCAGTTTCGTTACCCCAGTAAATATCCTCCTCCGGCTGCCATATATCCTCACGCCCCCCACCAAAGCCAAACGTCTTAAATCCCATTGACTCAAGGGCAACATTTCCAGCTAAAATCATCAAATCAGCCCATGAGATTTTGTTGCCATATTTCTGTTTAATGGGCCATAATAATCTACGAGCCTTATCGAGGTTGCCATTATCCGGCCAACTGTTGATGGGAGCAAATCGTTGGTTTCCCGTGCCACCACCACCCCGACCATCTGAAGTCCTGTAGGTTCCTGCACTATGCCACGTCATCCTAATAAACAATCCTCCGTAATGACCCCAGTCGGCCGGCCACCAATCTTGAGAGTCCGTCATCAGATTTTCAAGATCCTTCTTTAATGCTGCATAATCCAACTTCTTGAATTCCTCTCTGTAAGAAAAATCAGGCCCCATTGGATTGGAGGCCGAAGAATGTTGGTGCAAAATGTGCAACTTAATTTGATTCGGCCACCAGTTATGATTTTGAGTTCCGGCACCTGCCGATGATATCGGTTTGCCATGCATTACAGGGCATTTTCCTGTTGGTTTATTAGAATTTTCCATGATTTATTTTTTTGATAACACAAAAGTTCATTCGAGGTTCAAGCGCAGCAATTTGCTAAATACCCACTTCCAAATTCCTTCCTTTCAAAGACAGCACCTTATTCGTAATACCCCAAAATCTCCAGTATCTCCTTGGGTTTCTGTTCAGGTGCCCAAAGCTTGTAACGCAATTTCCCCCGAGCGTCTCTGCTGATGAGAACATGCTTGGGCTGAGGCATCAAACAATGATGAATACCACCATAACCCCCTAAGGATTCTTGATAAGCTCCCGTATTGAAAAAACCAATGTATTGATCTTGATCGGGATAATACTTCGGCAAATAAATCGCGTTGGTATGTTGCTCAGAGTTGTAGTAGTCGTCACTATCACACGTTAACCCACCCAGAAAAACTCTCTCATAGGTTTCACTCCAGTTATTGATGGGCAACATCATGAATCGTTTGTTGATGGCCCAGCTATCGGGCAAGGTGGTCATGAATGACGAGTCGATCATATTCCACTTTTCTCTATCATTTTGTTCCTTCTGATAAAGAATTTTATAAATAGCGCCACCACTTTCGCCTACGGTAAATGAACCAAACTCGGTGTAGATATGTGGCACCGGCACGCCCCAGTCATCACATGCCATTTTGATCTGACGTAAAATTTCAGTGACCATATATTGGTAATCAAACTGAAACGCCAGTGAATTTTTGATAGGAAATCCGCCACCAATGTTGAGACTATCGAGTGTCGGACAAATTTCTCTCAACTCACAATAGACCTTCAAACATTTGCTCAACTCGTTCCAGTAATACGCGGTGTCTTTGATTCCTGAGTTAATGAAGAAGTGCAGCATTTTCAGATTGAGCAATGGATGCTCGTGGATAGACTTCTTATAGAATTTCACAATCTCGCGGTAACCAATACCGAGACGTGATGTGTAAAATTCAAATTTGGGTTCTTCCTCGCTTGCGATACGTATCCCCAGATCCATGGGCTCCGTGGCCAATTGTTCGATGGCCTCGTACTCGAATTTATTATCTATTACGGCGATGATATCCTTATAACCATCGGCGTGCAAATCCATGATTTTCGCAACGTATTCTTCCTTCTTGAATCCGTTACAGATGATTCTTTGGGTCTTTTCGATTTCGCCGAGAGTACCCAGTCGGCGAATCAAATCAATATCTACCGCTGAGGATGTTTCCAGGTGAATCTGATTGCGCAACGCCTCCTCCAAAACGTATCTGAAGTGAGAGCTTTTGGTACAATAGCAGTAATGATATTCGCCCTCATAACCGATTTCATTGCGAGCAATGCGAAACCACTCCTTTGCGCGCTGAATATTCTTACCGATTTTAGGCAAATAGGTAAACTTTAGCGGACTTCCGAATTTCTTCACCAAATCCATCAACGGAATGTCATGGAAAAACAACTCATCCTTTTCCAAGCGAAACTCCTCCTGCGGCCAGTCGAAAGTTTGTTCGACAAGATCTATGTACTTCGTTTTCATTTTTGCTGAGTGCGCGCGAAGGTAATCAATGTAAAGGCTTTACAGCATCGATATATAAGTTAAGCCAACCACCGCTAAAGCGGAATGTAAACAAATGGTTCGGCGCATATTTACAGCCATTTCTTTCTCCGAAAAATCAGCAGCATAATCAGAACAAGCGCGAGCATAGATGCCAATACGATGGGATATGCCATGTGATATTTCAGCTCGGGCATGTATTCGAAATTCATCCCATAAACGCCAACCACAAATGTGAGGGGTGCGAAAATGGTAGTAATAATGGTAAGCACCTTCATCACCTGATTCATCTTCATACTCTGATGGCTGTGATATAGCTCCAACAAATTGGCCACCATTTCTCGGTACATGCTCAAGTTCTCAGACTCGTGAATAATATGGTCGTAGAGATCTCGATAGTATTTCGACATATCGTGATCCATCTCGCGCGAAATTGCATTCACCGCTTCCTTCAATGGATCGACGCTGCGCTTAAAGTCGATAAGCTCTTTCCTAATACCCAGAATACTTTTGAGAATATGCTCGTTGGGTTTACGCATTACCATGGTCTCAAGCTGCTGAATGCGATCAGCGAGCTTATCACTCACTACGATATAATTATCAATCACGTGATCCATGATTAGATACGCCAGGTAGTAACCATTTTTGCTTCTCACCCTGCCCTTGGATGTTTGGATTCTGTCGCGGATTTCATCAAAGTAATCCCCCGGCCTTTCCTGAAACATCACCACTGAATCTTCACGGATAACCAAGGATAATTGCTCCAACTCCAGAGGCCTGCCATATCCTCGCCACTCCATCATTTTCAGCGAAACAAAAAAAAAGTCGCCAAAAAACTCCACCTTAGGTCGGGCGGCACTATTCATGATATCCTCCAAAATGAGTATATGAATATTGAGGCTTTGTCCGACATGCTCAATCACACCAGCGTCGTGAATGCCATCCACATTGATCCAGCTTACCTTATCCTTTTGGCAGAGCAATTTCAAATCCTGAGGCGAACAATTCGCATGAGTAGTGCAGTCATCCTGATGGTATGAAATGACGTCGATGTGAACCTCATCCTGTCGATCAGGCCCAATGTGTACAAGTGCACCCGGGCCCTTGCCTGCTTTTCCCGAACGGTCTGCGTTCATAGGTGGATAGATATTAAAGTATTATTCAAAATTGACAACGGGAAAACGAAACTTCATTTCAACTTGCTCATGCAAAATAAGAGCTAAATAATTCTGCTTTGCCCTATGGTCAAAAATCAACGAATCAACGGCGATGAACGTGAGGTCAGCGCCATTTGCCAGGGGAGAATATTGACATCATGAATATGCAATGTTTCGTTTCCGGTATAAACGACTTCAAGACTGGCTTCAGATCGCAGTGCTTTCCAATAAGTGAGATGTTTCCAATAGTCAGAAGTAGCGGTGCTTCCCACTCTGATTTCGATGGCTTTTACATGCCCGTCGAGCTCCTCAAGGAGGTCAATTTCACGACTGTTTTTTTCTCGCCAGAAATAAAACTGAGTAAAGCCACCCGTATGAAGGTTGTGTTTCCATTTATCTGATACAATCATGTTTTCAAAGAGGGCCACTTTATTGCGGAGAGTTCAGAATTTTACTTTTTATGCTGCTGCTGATGTGGGAGTCTCATATGTGCTGCAGATACTTTTTCGGGTATTTACCAATGTCAAATTGAAGAAGGAGAATGCCTTCTAGAGTTTCTTCCCCGGCTGCGCTGCACTAAGCCGGCGCGATGGAGAGTAGTGAAATAGTGAAAAGGTGAAGTGGTGAAATAGAAACTGCAGTGAATCACTCTCTCACCATTTCACCACGTCACTTTTTTCCAAACGACAAAGTGTACCAAGCTGTTCTTCCAGCCCCGCGTTGTTGGATAAATCCACGCTCCGATAAATTCCGAAAGTGTTGCTTCAACGTATTGCGATTAATGCCGGTTAAAGTTGCGTATTCACCAATAGAAATGCGGCCATGGTGCTTGAGATGCTCGAGAATGCCCAACGAAATCGCCGGTAACAAAAGCGCAAGCGATTGCTCTTGCTCAACCTTTTTTCGTAGCAAGTCCTTTTGTGCTTTCAAACTTCTTAGAAAATACACAAGCCATGGCTGCCAGTCGGGCGATTCTGTTCGGATTGTTTCCTGGGTTTTACGAAGTGACAGATAATAACTTTCCTTGGATTGTTCAATGACGCTCTCCAACGAACTGTAGGGAACATAGTCATATCCGGCTTGCAATAAAATGAGTGTGCTCAATGCACGACTAAGCCGCCCGTTGCCATCTTGAAACGGATGGATTTCGAGAAACACCACTGTAAAAATTGCTGTGACAATAAGTGGATGTATATATTTCCTTGTGGTTTCTTCTTGTATCCATTGCACAAGATCATGCATGAGAAACGGGGTGTCGAACGGGGAGGCGGTTTGAAAAACAATACCCAGCTGATTCCCATTTTCATCGAATGCCGCAACTGAGTTGGAGGTTGTTTTATAATTGCCACGATGCCATGCATCCTTTTCGCTATAGATCAATAAATCCCTGTGGAGCTGTCGAATGTAACTTTCACTCAGGGGAATGTCGGGCCATTCATTGAAAATGGTCTCCATAACCTTGGAATACCCCGCTACCTCTTGCTCGTCGCGTGTGGAAAACGTTTGGATTTCGATGCGGCCGAGTAGGCGCTCAACTTCTTTATCTGATAATTTGCTTCCTTCGATACGTGTGGATGAACCGATGCTTTCAATTGTCGCTATTTTCCGGAGCGCACGCAGACGCTCTGGCTCGAGCGTTCCCAGCGCGCGCCAGGCACCCTTGAACTCATCGATTTCACTGATGAGGCGCAGAATGTCAGAAGTAATGACAAGGCTATCCGTCTTCATAACGACACCCAAA
The DNA here is from genome assembly GCA_964555295.1 of uncultured Comamonadaceae bacterium. Lineage (GTDB taxonomy): Bacteria > Bacteroidota > Bacteroidia > Flavobacteriales_D > Sanyastnellaceae > CAZKRL01. Next base: position 43,145 of record CAZKRL010000003.1, read on the forward strand.
TATACACCCAATTACACCCGATTAGGATTGTAGTGAATAGGATTGTAGGATTTAGGGAATGGCGAAGTCGCTCCTTTTGTCAACTGAGCGGGTGCCCGGCCCATGTCATTATTTTGCCAAGCCATGGAGAGTTGTGAATTAGTGAAATGGTGAATTACTGAAACGGAAGCTGTAGTGAAGACTCTCTCACCATTTCACGATTTCACCACTTCACCCTACACTCAGCCGCAACGTCGCACCCAGCATAGCAATTCGTTCCGCCAGGCTCTGACCGATGGATTGTTGCAAGAGAAAATTGTTTGAACCTGTCAATATAAATAGGCCTGTATCATTAGAATTGTCGAGAATTTCTTGCAGGTAGGAAAACAATTCAGGGGCTTGTTGAATTTCATCGAGAATGGCGCCCTTGGGAAACTGCGCTAGAAATCCGCGCGGATCTGTTTGTGCCATGAGCCGAGTGTCAGGGTTCTCCAAGCTGGCATATTGCTTGCCCGGAAACACTTGTTTTGCCAGGGTAGTTTTGCCGGATTGGCGCGGTCCTGTAATGGCGACACTTTTGAATTGAGCAGCTAGCTTTTTAAGTCGCTCAGTAGTCTGTCTCTCAATCATTTAGCGAAAATATGAACTTTTCAGGAATCTGATTCCCGAAAAGTTTGATATTCGGCTAAAGGGCGGTAATAAAATGAATAGAACTGCAAAGGAGCGGGCAAGTTGATAATCAAATAATCGCGTAAATGCTCCTTGCCCAAACCAAAGAATCTCCATGAGGCAAATAATGAATATTGGAAATATCCCCGCCTCTGAGAACTTCCGCGGTGGGTTCACCCAGAACAAAAAAAACTGCTTGATGATGGATACTTGTGTCATCCATAATCACTCGCGCATTCTCGGGGCTGAGAACAACATATACGTCATGAGTTCCAATGATATCATGCGTTCTTACGGACTCATAACATACCAAATCAATCACTTGAGAAGCAGGGAAAAATTTCTGTACTGTGCGTAAACTATTGTTGCCACATGGAAAGAGAATCTTGCTAGCCCCTGCCAATCTTGCAAAATCACGAGCCGTATTTTGAGTGTCGTAATCTGCCCCCGCAAAGCTCACGGGCGCATATTTAGAAAGTTCTTCGGCGGTAGCGCGACCTATTGCGGCATACGAATAATTTCCTACAGTGGCTTTCTCGAAAAAAAAACGTACCGCGTTTCTACTCGAAAAAAAAATCCATTCCGGGGAATCTGTTGGCCAAACGAAATTCAATGACTCATAGCGCAACAATGGCTTTGCCACAACCTCAAATCCCTGTTGATTGAGCAATTCAATAAATGGCAAAACCAACTCGCGCTTGCGCGTAATAAAAACGCTTTTCCTATGCATGAATGCGCTGCATAATGAGGTCAGGCAGTGAGCCAACATGAGATGCTCTGCAAGTGAAGAAAGTTGATGACCCGCTGGGAGGCGCGTAAAAAACCCTGGCAACGTATTCGCCTTCAGTTCCATATACATACACCCCGAGCGGCAAATGACATCCGCCTCCCAAAAGCTGAAGAACCCTCCGTTCAGCGTCGGTGCAAATTTGAGTTTGCCGGTGATTCAATTGTGCCACCAAAGGAATCATTGCGTCATTCTCGCGCATTTGAATGGCCAAGGCACCTTGAGCGGGCGCTGGAACAAATTCATCAAATGGCATTGTAACGGCTGATAGACCCGAGAGATCAGCATTTATACGTTTCACTCCGGCAAGAGCAATAACGATAGCATCCAAACCTGATCGCAGTTTATCTATTCGGGTAGGAACATTTCCTCTGAGATCTACCAATTCCAAATCAGGTCGGTAATATCTCAACATGGCCTTTCGTCGTAGTGATGAAGTGCCAACGCGTGCGCCAGTTTTGACATGCATCAATCCCTGACCGCTCACAAGACTCTGCGTAGAGAGTAATAAGTCATTGGCCTGCTCGCGCTCTGTGATGGCTGCAAGGAGAAGACCGTGCGGCTGAGCAGTAGCCAAATCTTTGTAAGAATGTACCGCGATATCAATCTCATTGGTAAGCAATGCTTCCTCAATTTCCTTGGTAAAAAAACCCTTGCCCTCTAATTTGTCGAGACTCAAATGTTGCACCCTGTCACCTTGGGTTGAAATCACTTTGATCTCTGTTTCGAGACCAGCATATTTCAATTGAGTAGAGACCCATCGGGCTTGCCAAAGGGCGAGTTCGCTGCCTCGTGAACCGATAATGTATTTTCTATTTGTCAGAAGAGAGGGGGCTAATTGGCATCAATGTTAGTGAGCAAAACTTCCTTTGCCAACTTCATCGGAATAGATATATATTTTCTCTCCATGTAATCCAGCATGCGCAACATCAGCTCACGAGACTCTTCATTCAGACTATTCATCTCTTTTGAGAAGATCTGTTCAACGGCCTGCTTACGAATTTCCTTGATAGATTCAGGTATAGCACTCATAGCAATCTCTACTTTCCTGACTTTCAAATTATCCTGTAATTCTCTCTCATGCGCTTCGATTATCGGAACACATTGTTCCATCATATCTCTGCGATGCTGCAGATTTTTTTCAGCCATTTCCTGAATTTCAGAAAGGCGTAGCAATCTCGTGCCGTATTGCTCTTCTATATGCTCGTCAATATCAGCGGGATTTGCAAGATCTACGAGAAGATCGGGAGCGATACCTTGCAGAACAAATTGATGAAAACGACTTTGAGTAAGAATGAGCTCAGTCGATCCAGTGCATGAAATCAGCACGTGCATTTTATTGCGACATGACCAAAATTCTTCCAGCGCAAGGGCAATACCACCAAATTCCTGAGCCAGTGCACTCGCACGCTCAGGGGTGCGATTAACGAATGTGAGGTTCGTGAATCCCGCTTCATGAAAGAACTTAACCAGTGATGCAATGACCTCACCCGCGCCGAGAAAAATAATATTCTGATGCGCGTTGATTCCTTGCTGAATGAGTCTTTGCCAACATAGCGAACTGATGCTTACTGCGCCCGTGCCCAAGGGAGTTTGCGTGAATACTTCTTTAGCAGCGCGGATGGCATGAGACACTGCCATACGCAATAGATCTCCCGTAGAGCCGAGTTTGTTGTACTCTTCATATGCCTTTCGAACTTGCCCAGAAATTTCCCGCTCACCAATAATTTTTGAATCAAGACCGGATGTAAGAAGAAATAAATGCCGCAATGCGTCAGTTCCATTGAAAATTAGTGCGCTCTTGATAAGGCCATTCAGATCGTGGGCTGACATTTCGGGATATAGGGCTTCCAAAATGCGCGCAGTAAGCCCTGGACAAAGGAAATGTGACAGTGACGAAATGATTTCAACCCGGTTACAGGTAGCGAGTATCATACACTCCGTCATACCTGTTTTTCTCATTACATCGTATGTGCGGCGAGACTTCACCTCATCGGATAAATGCAGTTTACCAATTCCCTCAAGCGAGATATTGTGAAAAGAAAAGGATACGATTTTCAGATGATCAGTTACCATATCGGTGCGAGCAAAAATGCCCAGTTTTCTGACTTCACAATGTCATGACTACGTCACAGACTCGGACGAGGTCGAAACTTTTTCTTCTTATTCTTGAATTTATGTTTGCCCTTGTTCTTGCCATAGCGTTCGGTTTCGTATTCCTTGAACCCTCCGGCGGTGAGGGGCTTCACAATCTGTAGCTGGGTCATTTCATCGAGACGAAGTTTTCCGGCCGACATAGAATGTAAATCTTTTCGGATGATATCATCATGCACCACATTGCGGTTCCAGTTGGTTGCATTGTACTTCATCAGATTAGCGATACTCAACATAAAATCGTTGCGCTCCTGACCTTCTTCCATTGCAGAACATTTATCAATCATCGACTGAACATAGTAACCATAATGTCCGAAACGAATGGAGTTCTGAGGATAACGCAGCCGTTCTGGTTTACTCGCGAGATGCTCACGATCTGGATTGGGATATGGGCTATCAACATCCAATCTAAAACCCGACATAATGTGAAGATGATCCCAAAGCTTGTGATTGAAATCTTCAATATCTCTGAGGTGAGGGAAGAGCTGACCCATCACACTGATGATGGCACGAACGCATTTGTTCCGCTCTTCACGATCTGAGAGGGTTATAGCATACTCTACCATGTGCTGGATATTCCTGCCGTACTCGGGAATCACAAGATGCGGTCGATTGCTGTTGTATGGCTGAAAATCGAGTTGATTATTGATAGTCTCTTTCATAACGGGTCGGCTAAAATAGAGTGTGACATTTCAAACTGAAAATCAAAGTTCACAGCAACGAAATGACAACCCGTTTTTACTAACAACGTTGGGTTGAGTTTTTTGCGAATTTCATGTTCACCTCTTCGCATCATATCATTTTCTTCGTGAGGCTTCAATAGATATAAACCAAGCATAATTAACGAATACTGAACATATGGAGAAAGCACTGAACTTTGATTTACCCGCAAATACCTCGTCCATCATCAAGGTGATTGGGGTCGGAGGCGGGGGCAGCAATGCCGTAAACTACATGTATAACCAAGGCATTAAGGGTGTAGATTTCATCATCTGCAACACGGATGCTCAGGCGCTGGATCAAAGTCCGGTTCCAATCAAAGTTCAACTGGGCAAAACGCTTACAGAAGGTCGGGGTGCTGGTGCAATGCCTGAAGTGGGAAGAAATGCCGCCATTGAAAGCCTTGAGGATATGAGGGCGATTCTTGCCGATTCAACCACCATGGTTTTCATTACGGCTGGAATGGGCGGAGGCACGGGAACAGGCGCGGCCCCGGTGATTGCCAAGCTCGCAAAAGAAATGGGAATCCTTACCGTTGGCATCGTGACCCAACCTTTTGTATTCGAAGGAAGAAAGCGTACACAGCAGGCCGATTCAGGGCTTCAAGAATTGAAAGAGAGTGTAGACACTCTGCTCATCATCGAAAATGACAAACTCAGATCGCTCTATGGCAACTTAAAACTCAACGAGGCTTTTGGCCATGCCGATGAAGTTCTTTGCACCGCAGCCAAGGGCATTGCAGAAGTAATCACACTTGCGGGCACAGTGAACGTTGATATGAACGACGTTAAGACTGTAATGAAGGACAGCGGCAGAGCGATAATGGGTTCAGGCAAAGCCAGCGGTGAAGGCCGGGCAATGAAAGCGGTTCAAGACGCACTTGAGTCGCCGCTCTTGAACAACGCAGACATCAACGGTGCTCGATTCATTCTGTTGAATATTACGTTTGGTACAGATGAGTTATTGATGGATGAGGTGAGTGAAATTACCGATTACATTCAACTTCAGGCAGGCAATACCGCAGAGGTGATCTGGGGATATGGAAATGACCACACACTCGGAGAGGAAATCTGTATTACCGTTATTGCAACTGGATTCTCTGAGAATACAATCCGAAAGGAAATCGCAGCGCTTCAACCCGAGAAAGTTTGGTTGAATACTGAAGCCCGCGAAATCACAAATAAGGTAGAGAAGCCTGTAAATGATGAAGTGCTGAACGCACAAGTTGAGGTGGCTGAGGAGAAGGCCTTTGAAATTCAAGAGGTTCAGGAAGAGATTGTTTTTACGGTTCGCCCTGTCATCGAGGAATTGACACATAACGATTCCGAGGTGAAAATAGAGACTACTTCTGAAGCGCTAATCTCACAAGAGGAGACAGATGTATTGTCCATCCAAGAAATGCCTGACCATATCACTGCCCAAGTTGAAAATGTAGAGGAAATTTCAAATGTTATGCAAGAAGTGGTTGCTGCGCAACAAACAAATGCGCCCATCACCGCTTCCCTGGAACATAAGACAGAATCAACTACAAATCGTCCTAACAGAGATGAATTGGTCATGCGCAACAAGGAGCGCGAAATGAAAATCAGAGAGTTTACCATGAGAGTTAAAACCCCAAATGGTCTTCATGAACTCGAGAGCGAGCCTGCATATTTCAGAAAGAAAGTTTCTCTCGACGGTCCAACGCCAAGCCATGAGAGTAGTGTGGCCAGATTTTCGCTTCAGGAATCTTTAGATGAAAATGGCAGAAAAAAAATTGAATTGAAAGACAATCCATTTCTTCACGACAACGTAGACTGACTTAAACTGAAAAGAAAGAAAGGGGATGACTCTAATCGAGTTATCCCTTTTTTTATTACAAAGATTTTTCATCTCTAATTTCACCGACGAAATATGGAAGCGTATTTAGAAATATTCTACAACCTATCAGGTATCATAAGTTTGATGACATTGATAATACTCGAAATCGTTTTGGGTATTGACAATATCATATTCATAGCCATTATATGCAGCTATATCCCGAATAAGAATCAACGTAAACAAGCGAGATTCATTGGTTTGCTGCTGGCATTGGTCGTTAGGATCATACTACTATCGACTATTTCGTTTATAACTAAAATGACTCATCCGTTCTTCTACCTCGGAAATATTCCACTCACCGGCCGAGGGCTTATTCTATTTGCAGGTGGAACTTTCCTCATTATCAAAACGATCGGAGAAATTTATCACAAGTTTAAAATATCCGATCAAGAGGAAACGGCAAAATCCCGACAATTGAGCTGGACGAAGGCAATAATACAAATCACGCTTATCGATATTGTCTTCTCATTTGACTCCATCATTACCGCGGTTGGCGTGACATCTGACCATCCCAATCCATCCGTGGCACTTGCTACAATGATAATGGCTGTAGTTATTTCAATGATAGCAATGTTACTCTTCGCGCCTTATGTAAGTGACTTCATAGAGAAATTCCCGACCATTAAAATGCTGGCCCTTGCATTTCTAGTGGTAATTGGACTAATCTTAACCATCGAGGCACTGGAAGATGCTTCCATATTAACCTTACCGCATGGTGTAAATATTAAGACCTATGCATATGTAGCCTTACTTTTCTCAGGCATTGTTGAATTTCTGAATGTACGATTAAGACATGTCAAGGGGACTAAAGATTAGACCCGTTTTCCTCCAAGAGTTGAGCAACAAAACTGAGTAACGATTTCAAATTATGTATGATGCATTGGATGGTACACCGGACCATGATATTCCTCGTTGTAGTCTAGGGCTAAATTCACTACATAAAGAATATTCAAAGCGCAACTCAGGAAAACATCCACCTTCGAGTTCTTGCCGAATGCACTTGCGAGCTCAATACATAACAAAAAGTAGAAATAGACATTAAAAAAGGGCAACAAAAAATAGGCAGCATGCGACCGAGGTCTTCCAACAATATCTAAAACCACAAGTACATTCCAAACAGGAACAAAAGCAGCCAACCAAGGTTTTCCGGTCTTGTGAAAAAGGCGTGCCGCACTCATAGAGCCAATCAAAATAATAAGAAAGAGAGCAAGAAAATAACCAGCGTTTTCACCTGATAATAAGGCATTGATAAATAAGGTATTCATTTGGTTTTTTAGAGTCAATAGTGAAACTCTAAAATATCGACGTCAGTCTTAACCCTTGGTTGCCAAACGCAACAGCATAAATTATTTGTAAATCGGGCCCACCTCCATAGAATTGCTCACCTGTAGATCCCTGTCCATAATGCTCACAATAAATTTAACAGTATCAAATTCACTTTCGATTTTCCATGAGGTCAGTGAGATTTCAATCACACCTTGTTGCGACTGATCCTGACCTGTAGGCTTTGCCCAGGGGATTTTATAGTAGAAAGGCACATCAGGATCTGGCACTGGATCGTCACACGGATCAATTTCTACATGTACCCATTTCCCTCCCTGTAATTCATAATACTCTGCGAATAAATTATAGGCGTTAATGCATCGGCGGAAGATGCCAATAGTGTCGGATTGTTCCAACCCAAAATTCCCATCACCATCGGTAAATTCCACGTACATTTTAGCATCATTTCCAGTCTCTGTAAATCTGACTTCAATAATTGCAGGTGCATTCGGTAACACTTCGTGCTTAATACAGCCGGTAAATAAAAACCATGACAGAATCCAACCGAACAGATTCATTATACTTACTTTTCCCATGCGATATAACGCACTAATGAGAGAAGAACTCCGTACACGAATTTTCAACGTTGCTAATGATGACGACTTCAACAATCTTGTTCTAGAGATTTTTCAATTTCAATTCAAACACAACCTCACATACCAAAAGTACTGTCAAATTTTGCTTCACAACAAGAATGTCATTCAACCACAAAGAATTCAAGACATTCCCTTCCTCCCTGTTTCTCTATTTAAAAAGCATCATCTGCAAAGTGGCAATTGGACACCAGAAGAAACTTTCCAAAGTAGCTCAACAGGAGGCGAACCTAGCCTTCATCTGGTAAAAGAACTACAACTTTATAAAGAGTCATTTTCGAAATGTTTTAATACTTTCTATCATCATCCCAACGAATACGCAATTCTCGGACTAATGCCCTCCTACCTTGAACGAGAAGGATCATCCCTCATAACAATGTTAACGAACCTCATCCATGAATCGTCTTGCGCCGATAGTGGTTTTTTTCTTTACAATCATGAGCAACTCGCTGAAACACTGATCAAAAGGGAAGTCCTTAATCTACGTTCGATACTATTTGGAGTAACCTTCGCCCTGATCGACTTTGCCAATCGCTTCAAACTGAATCTTCCCAATACCACTATTATCGAAACCGGCGGAATGAAAGGCCGAGGAAAAGAACTGATACGCGAGGAGTTGCATACATTACTTAAAAACAAACTTGGTGTAAAAGAGGTACACAGCGAATATGGCATGACAGAGTTACTTTCTCAAGCTTACATGACGCAAACATCACGGTTCGAGTGTCCACATTGGCTACGCCCGTATGTTCGCGATCAACATGATCCCATGTGTATTAATACTCAAGGCAAAGGATTGCTTAATTTTATTGACTTAGCCAATTTAGATTCGTGCTCCTTTCTTGCCACAGATGATATCGGTGAAGTATTTGGAAACCACGAATTCTCCGTTTTTGGCAGAGCTGATTTCACTGAACTAAGGGGTTGTAATCTTATGGTCGCCAATTTTTTCAGTAACTGAGCAACCAATTCATCATTCAAACGTCTTTAAAACGACTTTGGTAGTGTAAACTACCATTCATGATTTCCTAAACAAATAAACCGGGTGCGGATCCGGTTTATTTTTTGCCATCAATCAAATGTCTTGGAGAAAAAATCAATCCAATTTTATCGGCGATTGACCATAGCCAAAAAAGACAGCATTGCTAATGGATTGTTAGAATGTAATATGATTTCTTTCCTCGTTGCAGAAGGATTCTCCCACAGGCCAACACATCCGATTCAAAACATACTTTATCGGCATCCGTCTTTACTTTATTCACGGAGATACTACCCTCCTGAATAGCCCGGCGCGCCTCACTATTGGATGACAAGAAACCTGACTTGACCAATAATTCAGTAATTGTCATGCCTTGAAGCAGCTCTGTGCGAGCCATCACGCCGCTAGGAACACCCTCAAATATTTCGTCAAATGCTTCTGCGCTCAGTTCATTCATCACTTCAGAAGAAGTTTTACCAAAGAGTATTTCGGAGGCTTCAAGAGACTGCCTGAAATCAGCTTCCGAATGCACCATAGTGGTGATCTCCTTTGCTAATTCCCGTTGAAGGTTTCGCTTTCCAGGATTCGCCTGATGGTCATTAATAATCAATTCCAATTCTTCCCTTGAGCGCAGCGAGAAAATGCGGATATAGTTGATCGCATCGAGGTCCGCTGCGTTCAACCAAAACTGGTAGAACTTATATGGAGAGGTCTTTTTAGGATCGAGCCAAACATTTCCTGATTCAGTTTTACCGAATTTCGTGCCGTCTGATTTTTTTATCAAGGGCGTGGTTAATGCAAAAGCCTCGCCAGCTCCCTTTCTGCGAATCAATTCTGTTCCCGCAACAATATTGCCCCATTGATCACTACCGCCCATTTGCAATGAAATCCCATGATTCTTCCACAGATAATAAAAATCATAACCTTGGACCAACTGATATGAGAACTCTGTAAATGACATACCGGTTTCCAATCTTTGTTTCACAGAATCTTTAGCCAACATGTAATTCACCGTTAAGTGCTTACCTACATCGCGAATAAACTCCAAAAAGCCAATCCCCTTAAACCAGTCATAATTATTAAATAATTGCGCACTTTTTTCGCCCTTACCAAAGTCCAGAAATTTCTCCAACTGCATTCGCTGACACAACTGATTGTGGCGCAGGATTTCTTCGTCAAGTAAATTTCTTTCCTGTGATTTTCCACTTGGATCACCCACCATACCCGTCGCTCCACCCATCAATGCAACCGGAATATGACCAGCCCGCTGAAAGTGAAGCAGCGTCATTATTTGAACCAGATTGCCCACACCCAATGAATCAGCAGTTGGGTCAAACCCAATGTAACCCTTAACAACTTGCCTTTTTAATAACTCCTTGGTGCCAGGCATTATATCCTGAAGCATGCCACGCCAAATCAACTCTTCTACAAAATCAGAATTATGCATAGCGCGAAATTAAAACCAATTCTACCTAGAGGTATTCAACAATACGCTCCATCCTCATTCCTCTTGATCCCTTCAACAGAATGCTACAGTTTCTAATTGGATGTTGACCCATGTGATGAATCAAGTCATTCATGCTTTTGAAACAATACTTGAATTTACCGAGATCACATTGATAAAAGTTTTCTCCCACAAAAATTGCTTCAAGATTAAGACTTTGAACAAGATTGATTACTCCCTGATGCAACTGAAGGCTATCACCCCCTAGCTCCCTCATATCCCCAAGTATTGCAAGTTTTTGTGGAGTTTTCAGGCGGACGAATGAGCTTATCGCATGTTCCATACTGCTCGGATTCGCATTGTAAGCATCCATAATCACCCTATTCGAAGTTGTCTGCAATATCTCAGATCTGTTCGAGTCAGGAACATAACTCGAGATGGCCTCATGAATCCTTTCCTCAGGCACTCTGAAATACCTTCCGATACTAATAGCGGCAGCTATATTCATCAGGTTATAAACCCCTGAAAATTTCGTGACAACTACATTCGCACCATTGATTCGATAAGACAAACTGGGCTCTTCTGAATGCAATGAAATTCCGATGTCATCCAATGAAGTGGAAACGAAATCTCTACCCGCTATCGCTTGAATCATTTTTGGTTGGTGCAAATCCGCAAAAATTACTCCTTTGTTCTGTGAAATGAAATCAAACAATTCAGACTTGCCTCGCAATACTCCTAATTCTCCACCAAAACCCTCGAGATGTGCAAGACCAATATTGGTTATATATCCATAACCAGGTTTTGTGTAGGTGCAATAGCCCTCAATCTCACGAAGATGGTTAGCACCCATTTCAATTACCGCAAACTCGCAATCTCGAGGTATTGATAAAAGTGTAAGTGGAATTCCTATGTGGTTATTTAAATTTCCTCGGGTTGCAGATACTCTAAACTTCTTCGCTAGTACATCTCTAATCAGTTCCTTACAAGTTGTTTTACCGTTACTTCCTGTTACGGCTAAAACCGGTATAGTCAACAAACTCCGGTAATCTGCCGCCAACTCCTGCAAAGCGATTAATCCATTATTCACACGAACAATCTTCGGGTTTGCGTCTTCCAACTGCTCATCTACCACGACCATTTCTGCACCTGATCGAAGCACATCAAGGGCATATAAATTGCCATTGAATTTCTCTCCCTTTAATGCAAAGAAAATCTGACCCTTTTGAATAGCGCGGGAATCTGTAGAAACTCCCGCCGACTTTAAAAATGCCTCCAAAATGAGACGCCTGCTCATTCCGTAAAGAGATTACTCCCCAGCAGACATACCCGTTGGAGACCCTAAACGATCCATAGCGCAACGGAAACCTAAAGTTGATTTTGCGCGTCTTTCATCTAAGAATCTTCTAGTCCCCGGTATAGTATAATATGCTCGATCCCTCCAGCTTCCACCCTTGTATACACGAGCTCTGTCATTGATTAAGCTCGTTGGATTACCGCCTGCCCACTCATACATTCTATTTTGATCTTTCTGTTTGCTTTCTTCCATCTCTTCCCAATAGGAATATACACCACCTGCTTCTGTATCGGAATAAAACTTAGAGCTCATTAAATCACCATCCCGAAAATCTATGTAGTCTGCCTTTCTGTAATTTGTCCTGTCTATGTTTTCCTCGACAGTAACATTTCTATACTTCGCCTGACCAGGTGTGTTGATAATATAATCCGTAACCCCATCTCTCAAATCCGGGGCGGCTGGCGCATCCGAGTCTACTATCAGGTCCATAAGCTCCTGCATCATATCCTGGGCCTCCTCCGGCTTCCGTTCAGAAACCTTCGTACTAGCATTGGTAATCTTTTCCAGGCATTGTCCGATTAAAGTATTATCCGATTCTATAAGTTTAGCTCCAGCTTGCTTTTGATATAGCTCCAGAAAGCGCTTTACCCCAGCAATATCATAAGCCACCTTATCATGCTTGTCTGCAAAAGAACCATCAGAATTCATGGATCTGGTTTTGTAAACATTCCCCCTAAAAGGCCTAAAATCACTTTTGTCTTCAGGCGACAACGGACGATATACATCCATTACCCATTCTGACACATTGCCCGCCATATTATAGAGACCGTAATCATTAGGAGGATATGCATAAACAGGAGCAGTAATATCCGCGTTATCATTGAGGTAACCCGCAACACCCATATAATCTCCACCTCCCCTAACAAAGTTGGCGCGAATCGTTCCGTAGAATCTTCCCATATCATCATCATTCCTCACATAGTGTCCATTCCATGGATAGGTACGCCGATCTGTAATAAGCTCTTGAAAGGAATTGCCAATCAGACCCAGCGCTGCATATTCCCATTCTGCTTCCGTTGGAAGACGGTATCTTGGCAGCAATATGCCGTCCATCATGTTCACGCTTCTCATTCCTGAGCCCTTTGGATTAAAATCTTTCAATCCTCCAGCGGCGGCATCACCCGAAAATTGGCCTGCGAGATAAGTTTCAGTTGTAAAATGCTCCTCATCCGCCTGACCTGTTGGATTGTGAGTTAGAAGACCTTCACGAATCAATACAAATTCATTCACACGATCTGACCTCCAATTGCAGTACTCTGATGCCTGCAACCAATTGACTCCAACTACCGGATAATCGCGGTAGGCCGGATGTCTTAGATAATAATCGACCATGGGTTCGTTGTACTCCGTTACCTCCCGCCAAATATTAGTATCTGGTAATGCACGATTGATAATTTCCGGATACGTATCACCATAAACCAACTTGAGCCAATGCAGGTAATCTAACCAGTATTGATTCGTAACTTCGGTTTCATCCAGATAAAAAGATGACACAGTTACCCTTCTTGGAATATTGTCCCAATTGTAGTTGAGGTCATCCTCCACCCTTCCCATCGTGAAGGTACCACCTTCAACAAGTATCAATCCCGGGCCTGTCTCCTGATCTAAGTAATCCTGACGTTCGAATCCGCCGTTCATTTCATCATTGTATGCCCATCCCGTGGCATTTGACGCTTCCTTTTTGCAACCAAAAAGAGTAAAAATCAAAACTGCTTGCGGAATCAGCAGATTGAGAATAATTGATTTTTTCATGATCTCCTTTGTGTGTTATTTTAAAATGACGGACACGCGACCGTACGCATTTTCTTTTTCTTCGCTTTACATTCAAAATTGATACCCAATGTTACCTCATGCGACCCGCCGGTAGCCGGGGTTAATTCAGAGATGGTAACGTCATAACTATATCCAACGCGTATCATATCCGTTTGAAGGCCTAAAGTTGCGATAAATGCATCGCGATATTTCTCGCCGAAAAGCAAACCTCTGAACCAAACCCCAAGAACTAAAGGCCCCTTACTAACGTATGTACCAAGGCACATTTGCTTAAACTCTCCTTGGCGCCTATATAAAATATTAGGAGAAATTTTAGCATCAGAATTGCGACTTCTTTTCTCTATTGGAAGGACAGCCCCCGCGTGAAAAGTAAATTTCATTGGGAGACGGCTCGTAGCCAAAACCAATGATTCGTTGGGCTCGTTGAGATGATGAACAGCGAATCCTCCATAGTACTTATCGCTAAAAGCAAGAATGCCAGCACTAAAATCAAGAGCTTTTACATTACCTCCTCGCTGCAAATCCTGAGTTTGATAAATGAACCCTTTTCTTGGATCTATCATATCGCCAAATGTTAATTGGCTCCAGTCGAGTGTCTTTTGAAAATAGGTTGCCTGCAACGCCGCCTTAAGTGAAACTTTCTTTGTTATCGTTTGCTGATAGGAATAAATACCTCCTAATGATGTTGTGTTCAATGTGCCTTGTGCGGCTCTGTCGTTTACTACGATTACACCTACACCACCTTGAAGTAACTTCACTTGCTGGTCATAACTGGCACTGGTTGTAACGAAGTTACCCGTTAACGATGGCCATTGATTTCTGTAGGCCATTACCAGCCTTGGACAACGCAAAGTACCGGCAAATGCCGGATTCAGATACAGCGGGTTGGCATAAAACTGAGTAAACTCTGCATCTTGAGCATTCATCACCTCTGTATTCAGAGAGGTCAACGATACAAGACATATTAAAACAAGAAGACTCCGACGCATTCTTAGATTGCAGTTAAATTTCTTATAATCAGCAATGATACAACAATTTTGTTGAACAAAAAAATTAATCATAATTGGCAATAATTTGCGCCATCATCGTTTCAGCAACACCAAAATGAATTATTCCCCAACCAAACTTTTCGGGACATTGTTGTTCTCTCTCGTTTGCTTCATCGCATCAGCGCAAGAACTCAACTTTCAGAGTAATATTTCGTGGCAGGCCGACACGGTTTTTAAATCGTGTTCTGGCATTTTCAAAGGGGCATTTTTAAATCCTGATTTCGAAGGCTTACCATGCCTTCACTTCACACAATTCGTAAGTGACAGAGTGCATTACATTGATGGCATCGAGATATCATCCGCCACATTTCAAAGTTTTCAATGCACAGATGTTAGACTTCAAAACTATCTCGGTTCCGACTGGGTGATACAATCCAAGATTTCCGACGCCCGTGGAAAATACTTTTTATCTTTAACCCTATTGCCTTTCCGCAAAATCAATGGTCAGATGGAGAGGCTCGTCAGTTTTTCCATTAACGTAAGGTATTCACAGACACCCAATCTCTCAAATTCTAGGGAAATGCAGTGGAAAGACCACTCGGTTTTAAAAGAGGGAGAGTGGTACAAATTAGCCATCTCCAAAGACGGAATTTATAAAATCGATAAGAACCTGCTTTCAGCGATGGGGGTGAACACTTCAAGTGTGGACCCAAAGCTGATTAATATTTATGGCAACGGAGGCCAGCTACTTCCGGAGCTTAATAGCGAATTTCGAGCGGATGACCTAGAAAAATGTGCCATTTTCATTGAAGGCGAAGAAGACGGTGTATTTGATAACAGTGACTACATCCTGTTCTATGCAAAGGGGGCTGATAGTTGGCAAATGGACAATATTCCGGGGGCTGGAAGAAAGGGTTGGCTCCACAAAAAACACTACTATTCAGACTCCGCGTATTATTTCCTAAGAATCAATGACACCGAACCAAAACGTATTGAACCGACAACACAACCCGCTGGAGCAACTCAGTACATAAGCTCCACATTTCAAGATTATCAATTTATTGAAACAGAGTTATACAATCTCGTTCAATCAGGTAGAGAGTTTTATGGAGATAAATTTGAACAGACCCTCTCTCGTGATTACAATTTCAATTTTCCATCGATTCGATCTGATTACCCGACAACAATTCACGCCGGTTTCGCAATTCGGTCTGTAGGGGCGTCCAGTAGTTTCAGTGTCAGCAGCAGCGGGGCATCTATCGCGTCTTCTGGAGTTACCAGCGGAACTGGCACACTTGCGAGTGTAGCAAGCAAAGTCAGTGTTACAACAACCATGAATGCATCCAACCCCAGCTTGTTGGTCAACATTACATTCAATAAATCCGCCAACTCATCTGATGCACAGGGTTATCTGGACTTTATCAATATCAATACTACTCGTGATCTAACTTACCACGGCACCCAAATACACATCAGAGACACCAACAATGTGGGCCCTGGCGCATTGACACAGTTCGAGTTACAAAACGCCACTGGCTTATTCATGCTCTGGGATATTACTAACTTCACCTCACCCCAGAAAATTGATTATACTATTGACGGAACAAGCGCCACATGGAAAGCCGCTACAGATAATTTGAGAGAATTTATCGCCTTTCCTAACTTCAATTTCCTCATACCAACTTCATTGGGCAGAGTCGCCAATCAAGACCTTCACGGAACACCACCAACAGATTTGGTAATTGTGAGTGCCCCTGCACATCTTGAGGCTGCCCGGCAACTCGCTGAAATTCACGAATCTGAAGGCATGAGGGTGCTTTTGGTAACCCAAGCACAAGTGTTTAACGAATTCTCTTCGGGAACACCAGATGTAACAGCAATAAGAATGCTAATGAAAATGCTTTACGATAAAGCTGATGGAAATGACTCTGATCAACCAGAAAATCTTTTGCTTTTCGGTGATGGGAATTATGCTAATAATCGTGGATACAGAGCCCTTAATGGCTCTAATGTAATCCTATTTGAGTCGGACGAGTCTTTAGGTCCTGTAACCTCATACGTAAGTGATGATTATTTCGTCATGCTGAGCGATAATGACAACGCCTCACCTACAGGTTTGTTAGATGCGGGAGTTGGCAGAATCCCTGCTGGGAACGCTACAATGGGGTATGAATACGTAAATAAAGTGCGTCAATATTTAGCATTGAACAACAGCCCAACCGGTGAAATAAATTGTTTGGGTGAGGCGAGCCAAAATTCATTTGGCCCGTGGCGAAATCTCCTCAGTTTTATCTCTGATGATCAGGATGGCAGTGGTGCAGCGAATGAGCAAATTCACTTGGAGGATGCGAATACACTGGCAGATAGAATATATAACGAGCATCCGGACTATGATGTAAACAAAATATATATGGACGCTTACGTTCAGCAATCAACACCAGGTGGCGAGAGATACCCCGACGGTGAAAGGGCAATACGTGAGCAGATAAATAACGGATCCCTGATTGTAACCTATTTGGGTCACGGAGGTGAAAGAGGTTGGGCACATGAGAGGATTTTGGATGTCAACACTATATCGAATTTTTCGAATATCAATAACATGCCCTTATTTCTTACTGCCACTTGTGAGCTTGCGAGATACGATAACCCTGACTACTATTCGGCAGGTGAGAGACTTGCCATGAATAGCAACGGTGGAGCCATAGCGCTGCTTACTACTACAAGGGTAGTTTTTGCGGGCTCCAACATGCAAATGGATATGGCATTTTTCGATGTGGCACTTTACAATGACTCCATAAGCGATTTGACGTTGGGGAAAATCAATATGCTTACTAAAAACGGGGTGCCTGTATCAAATTCCAGCAAGCCCAATTTCAGTTTGCTTGGCGACCCCGCGCTTAGATTGAGATACCCAAAGTATGAAGTAATTACTACCCACATCAACGGAACTTCCGTCAACGATTCCTCTCCAGACACCATTAAAGCCCTACAAGAAGTCGAAATTGTAGGATATATATCTGACGCATCTGGAAATAAATTAGATGATTACAATGGATTTATATACCCCGTTGTATACGACAAAATATCTACTGTTACCACTCTTAATAACGATTTTGACGGTGTCTACGGAGAAAGCCAGACTTACAAAGTTTTTAATAAGGTCATCTTTAAAGGAAAATCATCGGTAACTCAAGGTGAGTTCAAATTCAAATTTGTAGTGCCACTTGATATTAACTACAGTGTTGGATCAGGTCATGTTTCATACTATGGGCTGTCGGGGAGCGAGGATGCACATGGTTTTTTTGACGATGTTTTCATTGGTAGTTCTCTCAGTGGATCACAATTAAACAAGGTGGGTCCGGAAATAAAAATTTTCTTTAATGACACAACCTTTGTAAATGGCGGTGTCTCGAATACCTCGCCTGTTCTTATCGCTAGGCTAAAAGACGATAACGGCATAAATACCATTGCAAACAGTATCGGACATGACATCGTAGCAATTGTTGATGAAGACACTCAAAATCCGATTGTTTTAAATAACTATTATCTCTCAGACCTAGATACATATCGAAGCGGAGAAATCAGGTATCAATTGGAAAAGCTTGAGCCTGGAAATCACACCTTAAAAATTCGGGCATGGGATGTGCACAACAATTCTAATACTGAAGCTATAGACTTTGTAGTGGAGGAGGACGCCAATATTGCAATAGAGCATTTGTTGAATTATCCCAACCCATTTACTACATCCACAAAATTTATGTTCGAGCACAATCAAGCGTGTCGGAATCTGGACATCCTAATTCAAATATTTACCGTTTCAGGAAAACTCGTTAAAACCATAGAACAAGCCGCCTACCAAAACGGATTCAGGGCCACACCGATACCTTGGGATGGGAGAGATGACTTCGGAGATAAAATTGGAAAGGGTGTCTATATGTACCGGCTTTCCGTAAAAAATGAAAACGGCGAGAGTGCAGAACTCTACGAAAAACTCGTCATTCTAAAGTAAGATGTTAACCCTATATTTGACCATATGTTTCGCATGCGCCTGCTGACTTTCAGCGCTTTTTTAATGCCACTTGTTTTCAACGGACAATTGAATCAAAACAACAATTCCAGTAGTACCTGGCAACTCAATACCATAACCACAGCAGTGCCGTTTCTTCAAATCGCTCCAGACTCGCGGAGCGGCGCAATGGGAGATGCCGGTGTTGCGTTACCAGCCGATGCTAATTCGACATTTTGGAATCCTGCCAAGATGAGTTTTTCCAAGGAAAAATCAGAAATTTCATTCTCCTACTCGCCATGGCTGAGGGCATTGGTCAACGACATGAGTCTCGCGTATTTGAGCGGATATAAGAAGTTAACTAAAAACCAAGCGATAGGTGCGTCACTCAGATATTTCACTCTCGGAAACATCACCTTCACGGATGAAGTAGGAACGAACATTATGGATTTCAAACCTAACGAGTTCGCAGTAGATGCATCATTCAGTCAAAAATTCAGTCAACGCTTTTCAGGAGGTATTGCAATCCGTTACATATACTCAAATCTCACCGGAGGTCAAACAGTACTTGGGGCCGATAGCAAGCCCGGTATGTCAGTGGCCTCAGACATATCACTTTTCTATTCCAACGAGAATCTTAACCTCGGCAAAAAGGAAGGAATTTTCAATATCGGTTTAAGTGCATCTAATATTGGCAATAAAATCCGCTATACGAACTCTGATAAACGCGATTTCATACCAGCAAATTTGCGACTTGGTTCTTACTTCGGTGCCCAGCTTGACAAATACAATCTTCTTGGATTTACGATCGACCTTTCGAAACTTCTGGTGCCTACCCCGCCCAAATATGATATCGCAGGAGAAAACATTCTTGCAGGGAAAGACAATGATGTCGGGGTTGCAACGGCAATCGTTCAATCTTTCACAGATGCTCCTGGGCAATTGGACGAGAACAATCAAGTTATCCCAGGGTCTGTGCTAAAGGAGGAGTTGCGCGAGATCAATATCGGCGGCGGCTTGGAGTACTGGTATGACAAACAATTTGCATTTCGAACAGGATACTTCTACGAACATTTTTCCAAAGGAAACAGACAATTCATTACGCTCGGCGCCGGACTTAAGTATCAGGTCCTAACCATAGACATGTCTTACTTAATAAGTACAACACAACAAAACCCACTCGCCAATACGCTTCGTTTTACTATGCGCTTTTCGCTTGGCGCCAAGAAAACTGCTGACGAAGAAAGCACAAACAATGATTAATTCATGAAGATTCGAGTTGGGTTCGGATATGACGTGCACCCGTTGGAAATGGGTAGACCTTTCTATTTGGGAGGTATTCATATTCCGCACACCTCTGGAGCTACTGGACATAGCGACGCGGATGTTCTAATTCATGCCATTTGTGACGCTCTTCTAGGCGCTGCGGCTTTAAGAGACATTGGATTTCATTTTCCTAATACCGATGAGCAATACAAAGGAATTGATTCAAAAATTCTATTGAAGCTCACTCAAGAGAAACTCAACACTGAGCATTGGCTTTTGGGAAATCTTGATTGTACGTTATGCCTTGAGAAGCCAAAAATTCAAGATTATATTCCGCAAATGCAGGCGGTTCTTAGTGCGATTCTGAATTGCGATACAGACCAGATTTCCATAAAAGCAACGACAAACGAAAAAATGGGATTCATTGGCAGAGAGGAAGGTGTTTGCGCGTATGCAGTTGCACTAATTCATTCATGAATGACAAGGCAATACGTGTTTGATTTTTCATGCTATGAACACAAATCATCCCTTAGTGATGATTACCAGAAATTACTGAGCGCAGCCGTTGAGGCACAGTCACGTGCTTACGCACCATATAGCCGGTTTACAGTAGGTGCTGCAGTTCTTCTCAAAAACAATGTAATAGTTTCCGGGAACAATCAAGAAAACGCGGCATATCCCAGCGGTTTATGCGCTGAGAGAGTATCTGTTTTTTCAGCGATGTCTCAATTTCCTAACCAAACAATTTCCGCAATCGCTGTTTACGGAGGAAATCTCGAATTCCCTTTAACCTCGCCCATAAGCCCATGCGGCGCATGTCGACAAAGCCTTTTGGAATACGAGCTCCTACAATCTCAGCCCATCGAGGTAATTCTCGCCGCAAACCATAGTTCTATCTTTATACTCTCCTCTGTAAAACATCTTTTACCATTGCACTTCGAAGAGTTAAGATTAAGGAAATAAGGAAGGCAATTCAATTCATTTAGTCCAAATCTAACGAACAAAAAAGGCTGCATTAGCAGCCCTCTTTGATATTGACATATAAAATTCCTAGTTACACGTTGTTCCGTACTCGGCGATGAAGATCAACAAGTCGGCAACGCTCACAAATCCATCGCCGTTGATATCGGCCGGACAGTTTGGATTACCCAGCTCAAATACGCAAGATCCGTCATCAATTGAAGCACCCGGGTCATAGTTGGTAGCATCTGCGTATGTACAGCCGAGGCAAGACTCAAATTCGCAAAGGTCGCAATCACCAATTACTCCTTGTGCATTATAGTTACATGCTACGGGAATAATACATGCAGGATCGCAGCTCGGTACACCAACCGCAACTGTTTGAACCTCCGTTGCAGTTCCCGTAGATCCCTCCAAGCTCCAACCAACTTCAACGTTATTGTTACCCCCCAATATTGCTACATCATAACAACCTTCTACTAAACAGACCAACTGGGATTCAGTGCTACCATCAGTAAGAGAAGACACATATGCAACAGCACCGCTAACCGCATCAGTTAACTCAATTTCGGCGCCCTCCCAACCATTTCCACCTGCATCTGTTAACACTAGGGAAGCGCAACTCGAAAAGCAACAGCCACCATTATCGCAACCGGCCGATTCATCAAAGTTGCAAGCTGCTGGATCAATACAGCCAGGATATTGACAAGTTCCGTCATCGCAAGCGGCAGTTTCAGCATAGTTACAAGCCAAAGCGTCGGTACAACCGGGATATTCGCAAGAACCATCATCCAGAGTCACATCCGCTGAGTAATTGCAAGCGGTAACATCAGAACATCCATAGCATGAGTAATCACAATCCGTAGCACCAACGGGAGCATTAACGTCGTAGTTACAAGCAGTTGAATCAGAACACCCTATACAACTTGTGAAATCACAAAGTGTATTGTCCGTAATCAGTGCGTTATCGTCATAGTTGCAAGCGGTAGAATCACTACAAGCCGGCTCACACACTGCTGATCCCGCAGAAAAACCAAGAGCTGTTTCAGGTGCTTGACCATCCAAAACAACCGCCCCTGAACCATCAGTGAGCGTCCAGAGGACCTCGCCTGGGAAAGTACCTGCTGTTACAGAAACACTGTAGCAACCATCGACTAAGCAATAATCTGCGACACCTTCAGACGTGCCTGCAGGCAGTGTAGCCGTTCCAATTACGGCACCTGAAACCACATCTGTGAAAGTGGCTACGGCGCCATTCCAGCCATCGCCAAATGTATCTTCCATGTTGAAGGAGAAACAATTCGAGTAACAGCATGTGCTATCATCCTGGGTGTTTCCAACTTCATAATTGCAGGCCGTCGGATCTGTACAACCAACACAAGAAGTGTACTCGCAGTTTCCAATATCCAGCGTAGCATTCGGATTGAAATTACACGCAGTAGCGTCAGTACAGCCGCAAGTTGAACTACTTCCAATAGAGAACGGTACACCCGTTTCAGGAGCCCCACCAACTGCCAGTTGTGAACCTGCGCCATCTACCAAATTCCAATCTACTTCTCCCGGGAAGGTGCCAGCCGAAACCTGAACTTCATAACATCCGTCTACCAAACAAAAATCAGCAGTGCCTTCAGAGGTTCCTGCAGGTAAGGTAGCCGTAGAGATAACCGTTCCTGATGTAAAGTCAGCAATAGAGGCTACGGCTCCATTCCAACCGTCGCCGAAAGTATCGAACATATTCAATGTCACGCAATTATTGAAGCAGCATGAGCTATCCTCTTGAGTGGCTGTTGCATCGTAGTTACAAGCGGTAACATCAGTACAACCTTGACAAGATAAGTATTCACAGTTTCCGATATCAACGATAGCCGTTGGGTTATAGTTGCAAGCAGTTGCATCCGTACATCCACAATCTGCGGATTCACCTACAGAGAATGGCAAATTCGTTTCTGGGGCACCACCTTCGAGCAACAAACTTCCGTTGCCATCAGTCAGGTTCCATGAGACCTCGCCAGGGAATGTACCAGAGTTTACAGTAACCTGGTAGCAACCATCTACGAGACAAAAATCAGCGGTTCCCTCCGATGTACCCGCGGGAAGAGTTCCAGTTCCTACAGAGGCTCCGCCTGCTCCCAATTCAAAAACATTTGCTACTGCACCATTCCAACCATCGCCGAAACTGTCGAACATATTCAACGTAACGCAATTGGAGAAACAACATGCATCAATGTCTGCAATGATTGCTGTATTATCATAATTGCAGGCGGTAGGATCCATACAGCCAGAGCAAGTCAAGTACTCACAGGTGCCATTGTCAAGCGTAGCGCCATTATCATAATTACAAGCACCTTGGTCTGTGCAACCACAAATTCCGTCACCGATAATGAAATCAAAAGTTCCCGTACCATTCGGGGATGCTGCCGAAATGATGACGTTACCATCGGCATCCGACATGGACCAAACAACCTCATTTGCGAAAGTACCTCCCCCAACTGTCATGATGTAACAACCAGGAGCCAAACAGAAAACATCAAAGCCCGCATTTTGGATATCCCCACAAAACGCTGAATTTAAGCTACCCGTAGCAACAACTTCCCCAGTCGCGTTGGAAATGCTGTAGGTATTTCCATTCCATCCATCGCCGAATGTGTCGCTCATGTCAAACTTAACTACAGTTGAATTCGCATCGCAGGCAACGCATGAGAAATATTCGCACGTGTTGTTTTCAATATTCGCTTCAGGCAAATAGTTACATGCACAGTCATCGGTACATCCTTCTACCACCGGTTCACAAGTGGTGTTCAACACGAATGATCCATCGAATAAATCATCAACGAAATCTCCGTCGGTATCAACTCCCCCTGCCGTTATATACACATAGTAAGTGGTTCCGGCTTCGGCAATAAATTGAACAGTGGCATCATCAGCATCGAAGAAACCACAATTGGTCGCATCATCGTCGGCGCTAACCTCGCAAGCAAAGACTCCATTACATCCGTCAGAAGAGGTCAAAACATTTATACGACTATCAATATCCGAACCACAAGTGCTCAGAGTAATGAATTGTCCATCTCCTGCATAGGTATACCAAACGCCATTATCACCAGAACCTGCAGGACAAACCGTTGGCGCGCCAACAGCAGTTGATGCCCCGGTAGAGCCATTGATACTCGCGTCGCAAACCAAAGGAATCGCATTAACACAAGAATCATTCTCAACGCTAGGTGCACAAGACGCATACTCGCAAGTGCCATCATTGATTGATGCGTTAGCATCATAATTACAAGCTGCCAAATCTGTACATCCAACATTCGCCAAGCTCACGTTTAAACTGAAGTTGCCGCATAACTGTGGATTAGAGGTAGTAAGACATAAGTAATAATTCGTATTTGGAGTGATGGTAATTCCATATTCGTAAGAATTGAATTCAAAACCATCCAATGTGCTTCCATCGTTGGGGTTGGAGTCGAATCCGATACCACCGATAACTGGTGTCAAATTAGAACAGTCAGGGCTGCCTGAGAATATTCCGATACCCACATCTAACCCGTCAGCGCCATCGATTCCAGCTCCATTTCCATTGTAAAACGCAATATCCAATGCGTCAAAATCTGCTGAGTTAATCTGGTACCAAATACCATACTGAGTAGTGAAACCATCCCATGGCGCCATCTCATCGTCGGCATTGGAGCAACACAAGCTTCCTGTCGCTTGCACTCCGGAAGTAAGAGAAACGGCATCTGCGCACTCATCATTTACAGCTAAACCATTAGGACATTCCGTACATGATGTCGAGAGCGTAAACGGAATGCTTGTTGAGGCCGTTCCGCTGAATAGAGATACAAGAATATAATAGGATTGATTCGCAACTGTAGTAAAGGAAGCACTCGACAAAAATCCCGTTCCACAGCCGTCATCATTTTGTGTTACACATTCCAAATTGTTGCAATCTCCAGTAAATATGTGCAGTTTGGTGTCTTGTGCATCACCGCTACATGTTTCAACAGAAACTTGACCGCCGTTACCTACCAGTCTGTACCACACACCAGGTGTAGTAATTGCATTGGTAGCATCACAGGAGGTTACACCGGGCTCAAAAGTTGAGTTAGTAAGCACTCCCGTTTCCGCCCAGTTGCATGGGATTAGGGTTGCATTAGCGCAATCATCGTTTGAAGGCGGACAAATACATGAGTTATCATTTATCGTGGCAAACGGGTTGTAGTTGTTACATGAAGGGGTTGTGCATCCTTGAACTGAACAACCGGTGGCTCCTCCCCATGGGAAACCATAACTCTCATTAGCTATTCCCGTAAGGAGCGCATTACCATCTTGGGTAGTTATTGTCCACTCTACCTGCGCAGGCGCAGTACCGGCAGTGATATTTATTGTATAACAGCCCTGGCTGAGACAGCCGGAAAAAGAACCCTCGCTGCCAGATGCAAGTGTACCGGTAGAAATCGTAGCCCCAGCGGATGTAACAATTGTCCAGTTGGCACCTTGCCAACCGTTATTACCATAATCCACCATATTCACCGTGTACACTGTTTCATTGGCTGCACAAACAAGACATGAACCGTCATCGCAACCCGCATTTGGGTTATAGTTGTTGGCCGCCGGATCTGTACAACCTACCTCTAAACCACTTGGGCTTATAATCTGTCCGGCAGGATCATTAGCTACACCGCTGAAAGTAAAACCCTCTGTATTCGTCAAAGTCCAAGAGATTTCACCATCAAAAGTTCCACCACCAACGACAACGTTGTAGCATTCCGTACCCAAGCAGAACTGGGAGGCACCTACTGAACCGTCAAGCAACTCAGCCGCAGCCTCTACTGTACCTGAAGCTAAATTGAAAATCACCGCCGTTGCACCATTCCAACCATCACCGAAGGTGTCGAACATATCGAGAGTATAAACTATTTCTCCCGGATCGCAAACGAGACAAGAACCGTCATCGCACGAGGCCGCTGCGTCATAATTCTCTGCATCTGGATTAGTACAACCTGGTGTTAAACCGGTTGGACTAAAAATTTGTCCTTGAGGATCATTGGCTTGACCATCGAGAGAGAATCCGTCTGGACCGGACAAGTTCCAGCTAATTTGACCATCGTTGAATCCGCCGCCGGCTACTATAGAATAGCATGCTGTGCCGAGGCAAACATCCACTTGACCTTCGCCTCCGCTTTGCAGAGTCGTGGTAAGGATATTTTGTCCTGAGGCAAGATCAGTAATTACCGCCTGTGCATTCGCTCCCCAACCGTTATTCCCTGTATCGAACATGGTTAATGTGTAGCTTGATTCTCCGCCAGCGCAGAAAAGACATGAACCATCGTCGCAATCTGCGAGCACGTTGAAATTGTTGGCGGCCGCATTGGTACAACCCGGCGTAACACCGCCGAAGGCCAGAACATCGGTTTGAGGACCAGAGCCCGTGGAGAGTGTTCCGGTAGAAAGGGTATTACCGTCTCCGTCAGTAAAAGTATAGGTTGCTCCATTCCATCCATCACCGAAATTATCGGTCATAATAAACTGGTACGTACAGCCGGGTGTAGGCAAACAGAATGCAAGATTGCTCACAGGTGCACCTCCCTCGAGAATGACGCTACTATCCAAATCCAAGAACTGCCATCCCACCTCAGCTGGAAATCCGCCACCGGTAACGGTTAAAAACGCACAATTCGAATAACAACATTCAGAGTTGTCGGTAATGGTTGCTGCGTC
Organism: uncultured Comamonadaceae bacterium; assembly: GCA_964555295.1. Taxonomy (GTDB): domain Bacteria; phylum Bacteroidota; class Bacteroidia; order Flavobacteriales_D; family Sanyastnellaceae; genus CAZKRL01. The sequence continues at coordinate 69,722 of CAZKRL010000003.1, forward strand.
ATCAAAGTTACATGCTGCAACATCGGTGCAGCCCGCACAGCTGGTATATTCGCAAGACCCGTCATCCGTGATAACAGAAGGAGAGTAGTTACAAGCACCCTGATCGGTACATCCTATGGTTGGAATATCGCAAATCACGTTAAGGGTGTATGCGCCGGTGTTCGCTAAGTATCCGCCAACTCTTATGAGGTAGACTGTACCCGTGGTCATAGCGAAAGTTACTGATGACAACAAACCTGTTCCGCCGTCATCATCGCCGGTAACACAATTCAGGTTGCCGCAGGCTCCCGTATACACGTGCAACTTCGTGTCCCATGTCGGGTTTGTATTTTCCGTATTTATCGTGCAAGTGCCCACACCCGGCGCTACCAGAGCGTACCATATTTGACCCGCCGTTCCGACGGTTGTCACACAAGTTGGCGCACCAGAGGTGGCATTATCATTGGTAACACCAACAGTTGAGCCGTTGACGGTAGCACCGCATGTGATTGGAATTGGACTAGAGCATGTAAAACCTTGAGACCACAAGTTGGAAAATGGCAACAACATCAAGCCCATCATCCACGCTGCATTACAGAAAAAATTTTTCATCAAAAACGATTTTTGGTTGTCAAAAATTAGGTTAAGTACACTTTTCAGTTTCGCAATCGAAGTGAAAAAGGTGTCGCAAGATAATACAAGCGACACATTTCAGATTTTTTTTTCAAAAAAAAGACAATCCAACTATCCTCACATAAATCAAGGCAACAAAAACAGCGGAGAATGAGAAGGCGTCCATGGCCAAGTATTCCGCAATTCGGCTAAGCTATGCGGCATGGGTGAAAAGATGGCTACAGCCGATAACTTCATCTCTTCACGATAAGCGGAGGAGGTCTGCAACCATCTACTGAAATGCCAATTCTTTTCAGTATCCTTCCACACCACAATACCAGCTTCAAGCGGGCTTAGGTTATATTTTGACAAAGTTGCCTTTACGTTTAACTGCATGGAATCTATTCCGCAACCCGAAACCTTTTGATGTTCGTTACCTCCTGCGATAAAAAGAAAACGGTTGAATTGCCATTGAGCAGAGGCTTTTACCGCCATCTGGTGCGAATTCCAAGAATCAATAAAAGGGACTAGGTCGTTTAATACATCTTCACACAATTGATCTGTCAAGACATTTTCAAATGCAAAACCCCAGACACGTGCCGTATCCTCAAGACTATTCCAATTTGTCAACATATCCTTGCTGCAATTTCAGTTTAAAAATTATAATAACAATCAGAGCTGGAATACCCGATTGCCCCGCATTCAAAATTTTCCTCGAGACTGCCACTGAGTACGATTCAATGAAAACAGCTCTTTCCACAACAAAAAAAATACTGCCAAGAACAATGATCAGCAAGTATACCAGAGCAAGCCAGCGCAAAGCAGAAATATTGCCAATGATGAGCCAAAGCGAGAAAGCATTCAAAGCGGCGAAAGCTATAATTGCAATGGCAACTACTGCCCACTTCAAAACAACCAAATCGGAACGCTTGAATGAATGGAAAAAGGATAAAGGTTTATGACTATGATAATAATCTGAAGGCGAATTCCGACGATACACCGCCAATTCCACTTCACGTTCCTGAGGATTTAAACTATCATATTCGGGTATTCTGCCGGAGAACTCAATAATAAAATTCAAAGAGACCTTTACATTTTCAAGTGCAAAGCCGGCCATTATCATCACGACAGCGGTCACAACAACGAAAACAACAGGCCATTGCTTCATTTCGCGAAAGAAAAATATTTGACCCATAACAGCCACAGCAGAAATTCAATTGAATACACCACGGCAGTGAAGGTGTAATCATGATTGAACTGAAGAATAGACTCATCGACTTTTGCAATCCACGCCAAAGCCACCACGCGCAAAGTATTTATCCAAAACAAAAACAAGACACCTGTTGGAATGAACCAAAGTTTTTGTTTCACCGGCCCTGGAAATGCGAGAATGAAGCAGACGAATAGAGCGTACAAAACCACGCCATCACAGGGAGCACCAACCGTTATCACCTTTGCGCCTTTAAGAGCGATATGGCGTTTCAAGGGATTATTCCATTGTCCTAAATCTTGCAGTTCGGCGCCCAAAAATGACAACTGAGACTCAGATGTGGAAACGATTGCATGAATTATGAACTGATCAAAACGAGAATTTCGTTTAAGGTAAAATTCATGTACACTTAACCAAGCTACGTATGAACCAAAGCCGATTGAGAGAAATCTTATTACGGGATTATTGGAGAGAAAAGCCAAAAGGTCAAAGTTCAGTTGAACTTCATACCATAAATTTTCCTGCTACCGTATATAACAGCTGCAGCCACGAGAAAACCTACGCCACCATCAATTGGGCATACCACCCCGAAAGGCTCACCGCAAGGGGGCTCTTCACCGCCAATTGCAGGGGGTGGATCAATGGCCTGAATAACACTTGATGTGCAAAGAAATATTGCTACTACAAAAATTTTAATCAAGTATTTTGGGCAGAGGGTCTTCATTTTTGATGTGGTTAATTATAAAACAAAAGTAGAAAAACCTGATCGTTGTGCAAACATAATATCGTCAAGAGAGCGTAACTTTATATTTGTCGAAACAAAACTGTTTAATGAGTTCGGAACCCCAAAAAACCAATTTCGTTGATTCTGATGATTTACAGCCCGTAATAAAGTACATAAGTAAGAATTGGTATTTATTCATTCTTTTCGGATTCATCGGCTACGTTTTTGCATATCTATACACCCACCGCCTTCCCAATATATACGCGGCTAAAACCGAGATACTTTTAAAATCTTCCAATGCTTATGACTATCAAAACCAAATCCGTAGAGATATTGGTTACTATAACATTGTGCAGGACATAGCGAATCAAAAGAGAATACTTACCTCCTATGATCTAATTGCGAAGGTGCTTGGTAAGTTGGACTTTACTATCAGTTATTATTTGGTGGGTCGCATAAAAACCGAACAGGTTGATGGTTTTGCGTTCTTTGACGTGGAGTGTGATTGGCGAAAATTGGACTCTCGGCTCTTTAATGTCCCGATCAACGTCAAAGTCATTGACATGAACAAATACAACCTAAGTTATAACCTTGGGGAGAAAAAATTCATGCATGAGTTTGATTTTGGAAAACTCAATGAGGATGTCAACTTCAGTATCAAGATCACCTTAGACCCCAATATGGACGAGGTTAACCTCAAAACCATACAAGAACAGAATTTTCAATTTCGCGTTTCTCATCCCAGCGCGCTCATTGGTAAATTCAAGTCTTCTATGAGCATTGAGGAGGAGAAATTCAGTAGCATTATCTCCATCAAATTGACCGATGACTTAGAAAACCGGGCTAAAATATTTCTCGACACACTTGCTGCTTTGTACATTGATTATTCAATGGACAATGACATTACTATAAACAGAAATACTGAAAACTTTATAGACAATCAAATAGCTGAAGTTACAACTTTGATAGACTCATTGGAGTTTGTGCTGCAGGCGTTTAAAGACAACGAAGAGATTCTCGATCTGACCTACGAAGAAAAGAAGGCGTTTGAATCACTTTCTCGATTAGAGACAACTTTGTCTACAGATCGAATAAGGCTCAAGTCACTGAAAGATTTAGAGCTTTACCTAGAAAAAGAGAAAGACCTAAGTGTGATACCTCCGACCAATATGTTGTCTTCCGAAGATAACTGGTTAAATACACTCGTTGCAGATTTATATAGGCTGAAACAGTCGAGGGGAGAATTATTGGTGGACATGAAAGAGAGTGATCGCCGAGTTCAAAAAGTTGACTCATCACTTCGAATAATAAGAAACAGCATTTTTCGCTACACTTCAGACAACATAGATCAACTTGAAAGCAAGCAATCTGATATTCGGGCGCAGATTAATGAAATTGAGAATGAACTTAGAGGAATTCCCAAGTCGCAGAGAGACTTGCTCAGTATAGAGAGAAAGCTCAATGTTTACGAGGGATTATATACTTTTCTCTTACAAAAGAAATCCAATACAGTTATTGCCAGAGCCGGTATTCTGCCTCAAACCAGCGTAATTGAGGAAGCAAGAACATTAGGTATCGTTGGCCCTGAAAAATCGAGCACCATTTGGGTTAGTGTTGGAGCCGGGGCGATGTTGGCATTGTTGATTGGTTTGATAAGAGCCATATTCTTTGAGCGTATTGAAAACACAAGGGAACTCAAGAGCTATACCAAAATACCGCTCATCGGAAGTGTGCCACACTACGCTGAGATTCTTGAAAGTCCGCTGGTTATCAACGCCAGTCCAAGGTCCAATGTAAGCGAGGCATTCCGATCGATACGAACGAACCTACAATACATGCTACCAGGAGAAGGATGTAAAATAATTTTAGTAAGTTCATTGCATCCAAGCGAGGGAAAAACATTTCTTTCGGTCAATCTTTCAAGCGTATTGTCTAAAGCTTCCAAGAGAGTGATCCTCTTGGATTTCGACCTTCACAAACCTAAAGTGCACAAAATCTTCGGAATCGAAAACGTACAAGGTGTATCATCGTATCTCGCCGGGAAAACGGGTTACGAAGTTTTGATCACGCCCACACAGGTAGACTCTTTAGATATTATATCAGCTGGGCCCACACCTCCTAATGCTTCAGAGTTGATTCTCAACAATAGAGTGCAAGAATTGATTGATGATCTTAAGAAAAAATACGACTATATTATCGTTGACACACCACCCATGCTCATAATAAGTGACTCACTTTCACTACTTAGCAAAGCGGATATAGGAATTTTCGTTATGAATACCGAAAAGGCAACCAAACAAGGAGTAAGGCATTTGGAAGAAGTTTTACAACAAAACAAGCATACCAAGACCACATTAATGCTGAATAATGTGAAGCTAAAGCGCTGGAAGTATTATTACTCAAAATATGCTTATAAATACGGATATGGCTACGGTTATGGATATGGCTACGGTTATGGATATGGTTATGGCTATGGTTACGGTAACTCATATGGTGGCTATTATGCAGATGATGAAAAACCCACCAGAAAAAAGCCCAGTTCCAAAATCTGAACAGATTAATTCACTCACCCATGATTTCACTGGTCATAACAACTTTCAATTATGGGCATTTTCTAGAGCGGTCTATTCGCAGCGCTATCGACCAATCCCTTGATAAAGATGCGTATGAGATTATAGTTATTGACGACGCGTCGACCGATCATACTTCATTGATACTTGATAATTTTCAAGAGAATATCCGTACGATTCGCTTCGAAAAAAACATGGGCTTGGCAGCCGCGAGAAACGAAGGAGTGAGAAAAGCGAAAGGTCAGTTTGTAATTTTTCTTGACGCCGATGATTACATTCATAGGGACTTATTAAGGGTTCAAAAACTTTTTCTTGAAGAGAACAATTCAATCGACGCGGTATCGACTGACTATTATCTGGTGGATGAAAGGGGCAATCATATCCAGCATGTAAACGCAGAGCAGAATCCTATTGCATGTGGAATTATGTTTCGCAAAGATTTCTTGATTCACATTGGTTTATATGATGAGAATTTCAGAGCTCGGGAAGAGGAAGATTTACGAATCAGATGGCTAAAACTCTATTCCATCCACAACCTCATTATACCTCTGTATCGTTATCGAATGCACGATCAAAACCTGACAAAGAATCAAGAGGAGATGACTTTTTTTGCAGAGAAATTACACAATAAGCATAAAAAATGAACCGCGTTTATTTGCGTCCACTGAAGGAAAACGACGTGAACACAGACTATCTCAGTTGGTTCGCGGATGACGACGTAACAGCGTTTCTCGAAGTGAATGGAAAAGAGTTAACCAGAGAAATTGTTATTGACTACATTCTCACCGGCCGAAGCACAGGCAAATACTTTATGTACGCAATTTGCCTCACCGATAATGACAAACACATTGGTAATTTAAAGGTGGGTCCAATTATTGAAAAACATCAGGTCGCAGATCTTCCCTGTGTAATCGGAGACAAGTCGCAATGGGGCAAAGGGTTGGCCACGGAAGCCATTGCACTTGGCAGTCAGATCGCTTTTGAAAATCATAACATCAGGAAACTAACCGGTCAGATTTATGCAAGTAACATAGGCAGTATTAAGGCCTATTGTAAAGCAGGTTGGATTATTGAGGGGGTGAATCAATCAAGATACTTGGTGGATGGAAAAGAGATGGATCAAGTCGTAGTCTCCTACTTCAACCCTGCCTATAACGATGCATCTCAAACCCACTATGCTGTCAATAAGACTCTCGAGTGGATAAAAATGCGAGAAGGTTTCCTATCAAAACCATGAATCTAATGATTTTGGTTCAAGCCCGAATGGGCTCTAGTCGATTGCCTGGAAAGGTCCTGACCAACATTGCTGGACAACCATTACTGCTTCATCTCATCCATCGTCTTCAACCTTTATCAGAGAATAATTCAATAATTGTTTCAACCACCAAGAACAAAGAGGATGATGCTATTGCAGATTTCTGCTCAAACCATTCCTTTCTTTTCAGCAGAGGCAGCGACTGGGATGTTCTCGAGCGTTTCTATCAAGCAGCCATAGAGCATGGGGCTAAATCAGGTGATACCATTATCCGCATTTGTGCCGATAATCCATTGCATTCTCACAAGGTGGTCAACCGCGCATTACGGCATTACAACAGTTTGGGATTGGATTATTTTTCCAACAGTAACGAAGCTCCCGACTTTCTGGAAGATGGTTTTGATACGGAGATTTTTTCCTTCGATGCACTTGAATACGCTGCCCAAAACGCCTCGTTGCTAAGTGAGCGAGAACACGTAACTCCGTTCATTAAGAATTGCGGTAAATTCAAAGTGGGTTGGCGCAAATGCCATTCAAAATACCTCTTCAAATTATCTGTAGATACAGCACAAGATCTCGAGCTTGTAGAGAAAATTTTTCAGGAATTATTGCATATCCCCGACTTCAGCATTGAAGAAGTTACAGACCTATTACTAAAAAAACCCGAGCTGCTCAAGATCAATCAAGAAAGCACCATCAATTCAGGCTATTACAAAAGTTTGAGAGAAGACCGAAAAGTTAAGTGAAGATGTCAAACGAAAAGAGAGTTTTCAATTTCTCCGAAAGCGATAAATATCGCGAGCGCATTCATAATCTAATTCCTGGCGGAGCGCATACCTACTCTAAAGGCGATGACCAGTTTCCAATTCTTTCACCCGCCGCTATCACCCACGGAAAAGGTTGTCGGGTATGGGATCTCGATGGAAATGAGTTCATTGAATGTCTGGGCGGATTGGCTTCAATAAGTCTTGGACACGCCTACCCGCCAGTGATTGAACGCGTGCATAAGGAATTACTAAAGGGAAATAATTTCAGCCGACCATCCACCATTGAGCTTGAGGTGTCCGAACGTTTTCTTGCCAACATAAAGGGTCATGACATGATCAAGTTCGCGAAAAACGGTTCTGTTGTTACTACTGCTGCCGTAAAACTTGCGCGTGCGTTTACCGGCAGAAAACTCGTTGCTCGCCCCGCAGATCATCCGTTTTATTCTTATGACGATTGGTTCATTGGAAGTACCGACGTTAAAAGTGGAATTCCCGATGATATTTCATCCCTTACTGTATTGTATCGATCTGATGACATTCAATCTTTGGTAGACCTTTTCGACAAGTATCCATCAGAGATTGCGTGTGTTATTTCAGAGCCTGAGAAGTTCAATGTACTTCCTGAGAATTATCTGAAAGACGCCATAGCACTTGCACATCAACACGGAGCCATATGGATTATGGACGAAATGATTACCGGGTATCGAACTGCCTACCCCGGTTCAATGAAAAAGTATGATGTAGTGCCCGACATTGCCACATGGGGTAAGGGCATTGCCAATGGCTTCTCATTTTGTTGCATGACCGGAAAAAAAGAAATCATGGAACTGGGCGGCATACGAAATGAAGGCGCAGAAAAACTCTTCCTCGTTAGCACCACTCATGGTGGCGAAACCTGCAGTATTGCCGCAGCGCTTGCAACGATGGATGAGTTTGAGAGCAAGGATGTAATTGGACACAACCACCGGATGGGCCAACTTTTCATGGATGGAAGTCGAGAAATCTTTTCATCTCACGGACTGTCAAACAACATTCGCAATATGCAATTCAATTGGCATGCATCACTGGGTTATTTTGATTTGGAAGGCAATAATTCTTTCGGCTTGCGTACCTTGTTTCATCAAGAAATGATTGCGCGAGGAATTCTCTTCCAAGGAATTTTTTGTCCCCACTTTTCTCATACCGAAAGTGATGTTAACTCCATCCTTGAGGCCATAGATGAGTCATGTCATATTTTCAAAAAAGGACTGCATGAGGGATTTGAAAAGCACCTTGTAGGCAAGCCCATAAAACCTGTATTTCGTAAAATCATTTGATCGTGAAGAAGACAACCAATCCCAATGAAATTGACTTTAGAGAAAAGTTTTCGCTAAGGGGTAAAGTGGTTATTATCAGTGGCGCTTGCGGACTTATCGGACGTGCGTTTTGTGAAGCTGCTGCGCAATTCGAAGCTCATATTGTTTGTGCAGATATTCCGGCCTCGAAGCCTGAACAGCTCGCGCATGATCTTCAGGAAAAACATGGCAGAGATATGCTGGGTGTATCACTGAACGTAACTAAGAAAGATGAGATTGAAAACCTCAAGCGAATCACACTCGAGAAATTTGGGAAGATTGATGGCCTTGTATGCGGACATCAAAACAAGAGTCATTTAAAATTTGAGCCCTTCGAAAGTGTAAGCGAAGAGAATTGGGACACCGTTGTGGAGGTCAATCTCAAAGGCACATTCTTGCTGTGTCAGATCATTGGCTCTCAAATGGCAGAAACAGGTTTCGGCAGTGTCATCAATTTACCAAGCACATATAGTGTGGTTGCCCCAAATCAGAATTTATATACCGGCACCTCACTCGGATGTCCGGCCGCATACAGTGCCAGCAAGGGCGGTATCGACGCTCTCTCAAGATATCTTGCCAGCTACTGGGCAGAAAAAGGGGTGCGCGTTAACATGATTACCCCTCATGGTGTTTGGAATCAACATGAGGAAAGTTTCGAAAATAATTTTGCTCGTTTTTCACCTATGAAAAGACTGAGCTGCAATCATGAGGTGGCACCGGCCTTGATTTATTTGCTCAGCGACGCAAGCAGCTATGTCACAGGAAGCAATATGCTTGTAGAAGGTGGCTGGACAGTTTGGTGAAATCTATCTGTCGTCATCCAAGACCAGTAACAACACGGTCCCTTCATATTGAAAGCTTCTATCCTTACCGTCTCGTATTGTTATCGTATAAAAGTAAGGGCCTTCTTGCGCCGCACGATCTCCGAATCGGCCGTTCCATGATTCAACAGGGTTATCGGTTGAAAACACCAAATCACCCCAACGAGAGTAAATCTCGAAATCATACTCTTTGAGTCCGGCAAACGAGATGACCGGCTTAAACTGATTGTTATATCCATCATACACCATTGCATTGGGTATCCAAATGAGCGGCTCGTATGCCAAACAAACCTCATTGGAAACCACCAACGGCAAACCGAGTGTTGAGTCATTCTGATAGGGCGTGGAATTGATTCTATAACAAAACCGTCCATCACCCGCAATGAATTCCAAAACTTTATCTTCATAGAATAGGTCGATACCATTGGTTTGTCTGGCAATTTCCTCTGCCTCTGCGAGCGGCCCATAGGTGCGAATAATGGAAAAGTCAAACTCCAAGGAGTCAATACTTGAGGGCTCACTCCATCGCAAGAAATTAGAGAAGAGATCAACGCTTAACTCACCTTCGAGCAAGAGCGATTGACATACCTCGGAGGTATCGACAAAAGTGCTACACACATTTTCGGCAAGGAATCGATATTCATAGGTCAAAGCATCTGATGCCACATTGTTATCCCATATGAGCAGACTGTCGTCTGATGAAGATTCGTACATGATTTGACGATCCCATTCAAGATTGAATGCATTCCAGCGTTCCAGATGATATCGGTAAACTTCCTGCGTTGGTTCCTTCTTCAGCACAATCTTCAAACTATCATCAGAGAAAGACTCCATGTAGGTAATCTCCATATAGGCAGGTTTGATATTGGCAGGAATGAAAACTGAAACCACATTTGAAACAGAAAAGAATTGATTATCGGGCGACACCGCAATGATTCTATAGCCCAGGTAGCTTCCATAAGGAAAGCCGAAATCGTTGTATTGAAGGTCGCTACCGGTCAGTGTGTCGATTGTTTGAAAAACGGCAGTTGTAAAAATCTGCGTGTCTGACTCAGCTCGTTGAACGATATAATGCAACGGCAGACTATCCCACCACCCAAAAGCTGACCACTGCAATGCCACCAGCGTATCACATTGCACGAAAGGTGTAATTTGACTGAATACCGACGAAACGCAAATAGTTGTATCGGTATTACCGCAAAAATCCATGGCGGCAATTGCATAGCTGAGCGGGCCTGAATTTGGATTGGCAAGGAAGTCAACATAAGTATTTGTATCAGTGCCCAAAACATAGTCCATAAGGTTGGTGGCGCTGCCCACACATCGATACACCCAATATCCCTCAACGTCGGGAGAGCTGCTGGCGGGCCAAACGATTACGCCATCACCCTCAGGACTTACCGAGACTGAACCAATAAATGCTGTGTTTGGATGACTGTTGTCACTAAAAAAATCACCCGAGATATTACTGATAAAACTGCATGGCCCGATATCATAAATGATTTGAAAATTCATGAATTCCGGCAAGCAGTTTTCTACGATATATACAAACTCATTCTGACCGAATGGAACTGTGGTAACCAAGTGCCAAATCCCATCGGGATAATCCGACCAAACCTCGTAAAAAACAGAACTATCAACTGGGGTATTATTCATGAATGGACTGTTCCAGGTTAGATATACAGAACTGTCGCAATTCAAACAATTATTTCCCGCAGGGGCTGCGTCAAGGAAGATGTTTCGAATCGTGTCTGAAGTAGATGTAACGAACTCCGCGCCATTTTCTGAGTAGGTCGTTTGAAAATAGAAATATTGATCATTGACATTGCCACCACTGCCCGGAACAACAAATGAAGTGGCAGAGAAATCGGTTATGCTTGTTACCTGTGTAAAAGGAATGCCCGGTGACAGAGATGTAAAGAGCAAATTATTAATACCTACAAAACCTGAAGGAACTATTGCCGGATTGAATTGAACTGATATTTCACCACTCGATAAAGTTTCGATACAAGTAATGCCGGGCGCAATCACTTGTGCGTTGATTCGAGCCGAAAAAAACAGCAATCCAAAAGCACAAATACCTTTTACGAACCAATTCATTATAAGAATTATGGCAACAAAATTCGACAAAATATATTGCCATAAACTGACCCAGATGGGATAGAATCAACAAGTTTATCAAAGCACGTAATCAAAAGCTTTATCTCAGATTTACGAGTTTTGAAATGGCTTCATTGCATTCCTGCATTACCGAAATCACAACATCACCGGCTGATGGAAGATTTTTGATACGCGAAGCTACCTGACCGATCTCCAATTCACCCTCGATCAGATCTCCGCTAAACATACCCAACTTCGCTCTGCCACGGCCGAGAATTTCTTTCAATTGATTTACATCCCCGCCATTTTCATATATATGCTGAACCTTCGAATAAAATTCATTTTTGATCAAGCGCACCGGTACAATTTCCTTGAGAGTTAGATGTGTATCCCCCTCGCCTGTTGTAATGATACGCTGTTTAAAATTCTCATGTGCCGATGATTCTTGCGTAGCGGCAAAGCGGCTGCCCATTTGAACGCCTAGGGCTCCAAGTGCTAATACCGCCGCCATGCTTCTTCCGTCAGCTATACCGCCTGCCGCGATTACAGGCACGCTCACTGCATCAACTACTTCCGGGACGAGACAAAGTGTAGTAGTCTCTTCGCGACCATTGTGCCCCCCTGCTTCGAATCCCTCGGCCACAATGGCATCGCACCCGGCATCCATAGCTTTTCTGGCAAATTTTGAACTAGACACCACATGAACTACCGTTACTCCATTCGCCTTCAAGCTTGGAGTATACTTTGCAGGATTGCCGGCTGAGGAAAAAACAACCTTTATTTTCTCTTCCAACAATATCTGCATAATCGCGTCCATCTGAGGATACAGCAGCGGAATATTCACTCCAAAAGGCTTATCAGTGGCGGCTTTGCATTTCCAGATATGCTCCCTTAAAACATCGGGATACATTGAGCCTGCACCAATCAGACCCAAGCCACCGGCATTCGATACAGCGCTTGCCAGACGCCAGCCCGAGCACCAAATCATACCTCCTTGAATGATGGGGTAATCAATACCCAGCAGAGACGATAACCTATTCTTCATTTTGGAAAATTCTATCTACGTGAAGTTTTTCAACAAAACGCAATATATTCGCGCAAGATATGTGCAAAAAAGTCCTCCTGATATCATTGGTTTTGATGGGCGTAGTCTCCAACTACAGCGCGCAATTCAGCTACGAGGTCGGAATAAAAACAGGTGTCGCAAATTATTTGGGTGATATCGGAGGAAAAGATCTTCCGCGCCAAGGTTTATTCCTTGACATGCATATCAATCAGTCAAGGTTGGCTGGAAGTATTTTCACGAGGTTGAAGTACAATAAAAAATTCATGTTTTCGCAAGAGTTTGGATACATGAAAATCCAGGATGCCGATAAATACTCAACTTACATTCCAAGAAGAACCAGAAACCTCAACTTCAGAAACCGTCTCATTGAGTCTTCAACCAGAGCTGAGTATACCATTTGGTACGACAATGACGTAAGTAATAGAGGCTTCTACAATCCCGACTTCAAGCTCTACATTTTCACCGGATTATCGGTATTCTATAGTAACCCACAAGCTCAACTGGTATATGACCCAGCAGATAGTTTACTTACTGAGCAAGAGGCTGCTGGACTCACCCCTGGTGACTTTGTGGACGACACATGGTATAACCTAAGACAATATAGAACTGAGGGAGCTACTTACTCAGCCGTAGGAATAGCTATACCGGCCGGAGTTGGTTTCTATCTAACGTTTAACAAAACCTTCCGTCTTGGTTATGAGATATGCTGGCGAAAAACGTTCACTGACTATTTGGATGATGTAAGCACCCTATACAACAAGCCTGACCCTGAGGATACAAAAACATACCCGATTGCTTTGGCTCTTCAATCCCAGACGTATGAGGAGTTATTTGAAGAGCAAAACGAATTATTGTTATCTGAAGCCTCAAATCCCATTTATTTGGACATATATAACAGTGGTGCGCTCATGTCTATCAATGACTTCAGATATCAGCCAGGTAATGAAGAGTTGGAAGGTGGGGTTCAATCACCAAGAGGTCTGCATGATCCCAATAACCCTCTTGTAAAAACGGATAATTATCTTACCATGCAGATAACCGCCAGCATGGTTATTAAGACCAAAAGTAAGTTTTGGAGAAGCAAATACGGTTGGGTAAAAAATCGCAGTAGCGTTAAGCGAAGCAGAGGTAAGTTCTAAGATCACGACCGCTGTAAAAATTGAGATATTTTTCTAATAGGTTTAAGCCAGGTGGTGAACACATAGGGCTGCAAATCATTTAATTTCCAAGCTAGCCGATCTTCTTTGTTCGCCTTAATTCTATTCTTAAATGAAAGGTTGCTCTGACCTCCTTGACGCATTTTGATGATGCAGCGATCAAGATATGCAACCTTCAATTGATGCTTATGAATCATCCGCAACATCAGTTCATAATCTGCTGAGGAGCGAAGTTCGGTTCTATAACCACCAAAATTCTTATAATGTTCCAACCGAATGAAAAACGTTGGGTGGGGAGGCATCCAGCCCATTAAGAACATACCGGGCTTGTATTGTCCCGCTTTCCAGCGGCGAACAATTGAACTGAGATTATCCCGCTCTACATAATCGAGATTTGCATATACGATATCCGCTTGGGTAGATTTAAAAACAGCAACCACATCCTCCAAAACTTTGCTATCCGCATAGACATCATCACTGTTGAGAATACCAACGATTTCCCCATTGGCCAAATCAATTCCCTTGTTCATCGCGAAATAAATTCCGCCATCCTTTTCACTTACCCAAGGCCCAAGTCGTTGCTCATTGCTGCGAATCAAATCAACGGTCCCATCGGTAGAACCTCCATCGACCAAAACATATTCCAAATGGGAATAGGTTTGATTAAGGACTGACATCATGGTATCCTCGAGGGTGTGAACACTGTTATAAGAAACGGTGATGACGCTAACCTTCATCCGTTTTGAATTTTTCTTTTTCTGACAGGCAATGCGGGATTGCCCTTGTATATGGTGTAAGCGTCCATTTCGCCCGAAGCTACAGAGCCCACAGACAATATTGAATGAGAGCGACAGACACTACCTGGACAAACAACCGACTTAGCGCCAATCCAAACTCCATCTTCAAGAATAATAGGTCCGGTAAGCAAGTCAAATTGATGAGATGTATAATCATGATTACCGCAAAGCAGCATAGCCCCTTGAGAAATGCAACAATTCGACGCAATTTCGACATGATCAAGATTATCTATCCATACATCTTCACCCATCCAAACGGGACCATTGATCCGCAGCATCCAAGGGTATTTTACCCTAACCCCGGGACGAATAATAACCCGACCTGTAATAGTGGCGCCAAAAATTCTCAACCAAAAAACACGAAGACCAGAAAAAGGATGACGCGATTGAATAAATATGATATTGACAAAATACCACAATGCGATTTTCCATTTTGACCCTGGTTTAAACCAAGAATTATTGAAAGCGGCAAGATCAACCTTCATGATGCAAAGAAATGAAACTGATAAAAAATACCTATCCGATATTTGAGGCAATATGAAAACTATATTCATCCTTGCACTTTTCAACCTCCTATCATATTCTGTAATTGGTCAGGAGGATAAGCTAAAGATGTTCGAAAACATGCCTGCGAGGTCAATTGGACCAGCGGTAATGAGTGGCAGGGTTACCTCCATTGCAGCTGACTACAGGCATCCGGAAAAAATATGGATTGGCGCAGCGAGTGGAGGAGTTTGGAAGAGCATAGATGCGGGGGTAACATGGGAGTCAGTTTTTCATGACCAGCCCATTTCTTCCATCGGTGCGCTTGCACTTGATCCACTACGCTCGGGAGTCATTTGGGCTGGCACAGGCGAGGGTAATCCTCGCAACTCACAGAATCTTGGAATCGGAATTTTTCGTAGTCCGGACGGTGGAAAAACATGGCAAAAAACCGGTCTTGACGAAACTTTCTCCATCCATCGCATCCTCTGTGATCCGATTCGTGCAGGTAGAGTATTCGTTGCGTCTATGGGGAATTCATGGAAACCGCAAAGCGAAAGGGGCGTATTCAGAAGCACGGACGATGGCAAAAGCTGGAAGAAAGTATTATTTGTAGATGACACCACAGGATGTTCTGATCTGGTCATGGACCCGACCAATCCCGACAAACTCTTTGCGGGCATGTATCATTACGAACGTAAACCCTATCACTTTTATTCAGGGGGAAAATCGAGCGGTTTGTATATCACCAATGATGGTGGTGATACATGGACACGAATGAAAGAAGAGAATGGTTTGCCCAAAGGAGTTACCGGCAGAATTGGTCTAGCCATCGCGCCTTCCGATCCGCAAGTCATTTATGCTTTGATAGAAGCAGAAAAGAGCGGATTGTATAAGTCTACAGACGGGGGTTATCACTGGAGTCTCGTCAACGACAAAAACGTAAGTGACAGACCCTTTTACTACCACGAGATATATGTAAACCCAAAAAATCCGAATCATTTAATTTACCTGCATAGCACCGTGACTGAGAGCATTGACGGCGGCAAAACCTGGACCACCTTATTACCCTATTATGGAGTTCATCCTGATCATCATGCGCTCTGGTGGAACCCTTCCAATCCGCTGCATATTATTGATGGTAATGATGGCGGATTGAATATCTCCTACGACGGAGGTCAGAACTGGCAATTTGTAAACTCTCTTCCGCTTGGTCAATTCTATCATGTGGAAATAGATAACGATCTGCCCTACAATGTATACGGTGGCCTTCAGGACAATGGATCATGGAGAGGGCCTGCGTATGCTTTGCACCACGGAGGAATCAACGCTGCAGACTGGCAGGAACTTTTATTTGGTGATGGATTTGATGTTCAGCCACACCCACTTGACAATCGCTATGTATACGCGATGTGGCAACAAGGGGAACTAAATATTGTAGATACAGAAACAGGCCAGACCAAATACATCCGGCCACAAGCTGAAACAAGTGGTACCCTCCGTTTCAACTGGAACGGGGCGCTCAGTCTTGACCCTGCAAATCCAAATGGTCTTTATTTCGGGAGCCAGTATTTGCATTACAGTGCCAATCGCGGAGAGACATGGAAAACGATTTCGCCAGACCTCACCGACAATGATTCCACTAAACTTAAGCAACACGAGAGTGGCGGACTAACTCGCGACCAAACCAGTGCCGAAAATTATTGCACGCTTATTTGCATTGCCCCACGTTCACATAATTCTGCGGAAATATGGACGGGTAGTGATGACGGCAACCTTTATGTAACAAGGGACGCCGGGAAAAATTGGTCATCACTTTCCAAACGTTTGAAAGACATGCCGGACGATGGATACATTCAACAAATTGTGCACTCATCCATTAACCCCAACGAAACCTTCGTGACCGTTAACAATTATCGACAAGGTGACTATAAACCCTACCTGTTCCATACCACTGATGGCGGTAATACATGGAAGCAACTCGTAAACGTAGATTATCATGAAACCGGATATGTGATGAGCTGCATGCAAGACAAGGAAGTTCCGCAGCTCCTGTTTTTAGGTTGCGAGAGAGGCCTGTTCATCTCCAACGATTATGGAAAAAATTGGATGCGCTGGAAACATGGAGTGCCCGCTGTTCCCATTAGTGATATAAAAATTCAACAGAGAGAAAACGATCTTGTATTCTCCACTTTCGGCAATGGGATTTTCATCATTGATGATATAAGACCCTTGCGTAAATGGGCTCAAGACCCAAATATTTTCCAAAAGAAACTCACCATAAATGATGTAGCGGTTGCCTACCAATGGCAGTATAGACGACCCGTGGGAGCGAGATTTGGTGCCGATGGGGAGTACAGCGGACAGAATCGCGCCACTGGTGCACGAATTGGTATTCACCTGAATATCGACAACTCTAATAAGTCAAGCAAGGGTAAAGAGGATAATAAAAAAATTGAAGTATACATACTCAACGAAAAGCGCGACACGATTCGTCATCTAGAAACAGTGGCTGATACTGGTTTCAATTTTCTGCAATGGCAATTCGAATCTGATGGTGTATACTTTCCATCACGGGAATTATCGTGGAAAAAGAAAGGTCACGCCGGAAATGGCCTTGAATCCCAACCCGGCCGGTACCTGGCCGTTGCCCGATATGCAACCCAAAAAGACAGCACATTTTTCGAGGTGAAGGCCGATCCAAGAATTGATACTCCCGCTGAGAAATATGATCAATACGAGTTGATGCGAAGTAAAATCGACACTTTGATTACACGTGCAACATCCTATTCGGATGCAATAGTTACAATGAAGGAAAATATCCACATCATGGAACAACGAATGAGCTTACTGGAGGATACTACCTTCAGGAAAATACAGCTCATCGGTGATAGTTTGAAAAAGGATATTGATCAATTGTTCAACTTATTTTTCTTGCCTGAAGATACCCGTGGAATAGTAGATGACAGTCATACCATCAGTTCACTTCTCTATACGGCTATGTACAATAATTCAATTGAAAATATTTCTGAAGGCAACGCCATTACCTATCAGCATGCTCTCGAAAGTGTGGATAAAGCAAAAGAAAAAATCAACGCATTGATCACAGGCAGATGGAGCCGATGGCGAGAGGCAATTGAAACAAAAACATTCCCTCTGCTTCTACAAATTCAAAAAGTCGAATAATGAAATAGCACTTATTAGCGCGGATTTTTTTTGACAAGGATTTGATCAAACAGATTCGGGAAAAATCGCCGTAACCATAGACCTAAAGTTTCTGAACCGCCCACTGAAAATTCCTTCCTTCCTGCTGCCACACCGCTGATGATTTTTTTAACGCACTCCAAGGTGCTTATACCACCTGCTTGATTCGAGTCCATCGAACCGGTCATTTTACCGCCTTCATTTACGGCGTTGACGGAAATTGGAGTATTGATAAACCCTGGCAAAACCAACGTTATCTTTATTCCACTGTTTTGTGTCTCCATTCTCAAACTATCGAAATATCCATGAAGAGCATGTTTGGTTGCTGCGTATGAGCTCCTGAAAGGAAAGCCCCATTTACCAAGGAGACTTGACGTTACAACTAGATGAAGTTGACTAGAATGGGTCCTACCAAGAATCACTCGCTTGGCGATATAAACCTGACTGAAATAGTTGGTCTCGAAAATATAACGTTCGACTGCTTCGTCGGTATCAAGTGCGAAAGCGCGCTGACTTACGCCGCCATTGCAAAAAATGATATCCGGTGGATGTGTTTCGGCGAGAATAAGATCACAAGCCAGTGCTACAGAATCGCGTGAGCTCTGATCCATACCCAAAACCCATATTTTCTCAGGGAAACCAGATTCAAGACGAACCTCATTCAACACATCCAAATTTCTCCCGGAAATAATCAGCTGTTTAGAAACCCTGGCCAATTGGAGTGTAATTTCTTTGCCAATACCTGAACTCGCGCCGGTGATCCAAATTCGTTTGTCTTCGAAATATTTGATTCCACTCATTGCCCGAAAGAAATATAATCTGCAGGGTTCACCGGAACGCCCGATTCCCATATCTCGAAATGCAGATGAGGCCCCTCACTATGATCTCCGGAATCACCGATGAAAGCTATTGACTCGCCAGCCCTAACCTGATCGCCCTGACGCCTGAGCAAAGCCGAGTTGTGCTTATATACCGAAACAATATTATTTGCATGTTGAATTTGAATGATATTTCCGTCTTCAGAAGTAAAGGCGGCTACAATAACGGTTCCGTCTAACACAGCCTTTACGGGATCATCTTCAGGTGCTACGATATCAATACCATAGTGACCGTCCTTAGGATTAAAAACTGATGATACCGGCCCATTCACCGGAGGGAACATCAATGCGCCTTGTGCTACAACGTCATTATCAACGCCCAATGAAATACCATATCGATCTAAATTCACCACCTTATCTCTCAAGGCAGAATCGAGCGTTGAAATTTCATTGTTGAGACTATCCGAAACGTTGGTGATAGGCTCCTTGCTGTTCATCGAATCGACGCCTGAAACACCCGGTGATTGTCCGTTTAAAATCATCTGCAGATTGTCAAGATATTTTTGCGACTTTCTACTCTCCTCTAAAAGTGAATCTGCGAGATATCGTGCATGTGAGGCGTCGGCGCTTAACTCAGCGCTAGCATAATCAGGTATTACATAATTTCGAAGAGGGGTAAAGGCCACGAGCAAATAGATCAAAAAACCAAAAATGAACAGCAAACTACCGAACATAATTAAAACGTTCATCGGGGTTAGAGAATAAGTGAATTTCTCCTCAAAGGTGCTCTCATTGATAATGTTAAGCCTGAATTTACTTTTCAAGCGTTTCATCAACAACTTACCGGGTCTCAACTCTTTGGCCATTTCAACTGCTTATTTTCGACATCCACTGAAATAAATCGAATAAATTTACCGGCCTAAAGTTATTGAATTCGTATTAACTGATTCCTTGAGGCAACATCTATCATTCATAGCAATTTCAATACTGTTATTAAGCTTAATTACAGCGTGTTCGCGTAAGCGTGATGGTATATACAATCGACTTTACCACAACATGACAGCCCGATACAACGGGTATTTTAACGCAGGAGAGATCTTAAGGAAAGCAGAAGATAAAATCACTGCGGCACATAAAGAAGATTATCACAATCTGTTACCTGTTTATATCTATGGCACAAAAGAGCAGCGAACAGCAAACTTTGAAGATTACGAAAAGGCGATTAAAAAATGTGAGCGCGTAATTCGCTTCAACACAATTCAGGAAGATCAGCGCAAGCCTAACAAGAAGCCCCAATTCAATAAATGGATTGACAACAATTACATCATCATAGGCAGGGCCCATTTTTACAAAGATGGATTCGGGCGTGCAACGGACGTCTTCCAATATGTATCAAGAAAATACAAAGACCCAGAGCCTACCGTTGAAGCGAACACTTGGCTTGCGCGAAGTTATAATGCCGAGAAAGAACCTGCGAAAGCTCTACAAATGTTACTCCGTGCAGAGGGCGAAGTGCAAGACAAGGATGTACACCGAAGACTCAAGGCCGATTATCATCTGGCTGCAGCCGAGGCATACATCCTCCAATCCAAATTCACCAAGGCCGCAGAAGAATTATCCCTTGCGATTCCCCAAATCAAGGAAAAGTCAAAACGAGCCAGATATCATTTCCTTCTCGCTCAGATTTATCAGCAGCAACAAAGAAGTAACGACGCATTGAAAGAGTTTGACGCCACCTTAAACTCACGTCCCAACTTCGAGCTAGAGTTCTATGCAAAAATCAATAAAGCTTTATCATTCAGTCGCACCGGAGGAAGCTCAGCTGAAATCCAGAAGACCCTCAATAAGATGCTCAAAAACGAGAAATACAAGGATTATCGGGATCAGATATACTATGCTTTGGGTGACATCGCATGGGAGGAACAACGTAGGCCAGATGCCATCGAATTATACAAAAAAAGCTTGGCAAGTCCCACCACCAATCCCAACAACCGAATCAAGACATTTCTGAGACTTGCAGATTTACAGTTTGATGAGCGAATGTATCTGGAAGCACAAGAATATTATGACAGTGCATTAAAGAAAATCAAAGAAGAGCATCCAAGATACGAGGAGATCAAAGTTAGGGCTGAAAGTTTGAAAGATTTGGCCATTGCACTGGGCGCAATAGAATTATATGATAGTCTTACTGTGCTATGCTCACTCGATGAGGCACAACTGAACAAGAGACTCTCTGAGATTGCAAAAACATTGGCCGATGAAAAAGAAGCACAAAGACTTGAAGACATAAGACTTGCCGAGGAAGCGGCGGCGGCAGCGGCCGAGGGCAACCTTACAGGAACATTCTGGTGCTATAATCCTGCGCTAAAACAAAAGGGTAAAGAGGGCTTTCTTGAATACTGGGGAGATCGACCGCTGAAAGACTATTGGCGATTATCCTCTAAGCTCGCCCAATCATTTGAGCCAGGCGATGAAGTGGTTCAACCCATAAATGGAACTGATGGTAGCACTGCAGAAAATGAGACGAGTGAAATCGACCCTTATAAATCACCCACCACTGAAGAACTGATGGCTTCTTTGCCATGCGAGGACAATAATCAATTGAAAAAAATTGAAGATGATGCCGTTGAAGGATATTACAATGCGGGTGTTATCTACAAAGAAAAATTAGAGGACGACGACAACGCTATCAGTACCTGGGAGGAATTGCTTGCCAACGTAACCAACAGTGGCTTTCATGCTACCACATATTATCAACTGTTTCGCGCCTGGCTCGCCAAGGAGAATAAAAAAGGATATGTGAAAGACCCATTTTGCAATACATGCAATAGTGAATATTGGGGGAATGAAATTAAACGATTATACCCAGGAAGTGATTGGGCCAAACTCGTGGATAACCCAGCGTTTCTGGATATTCAGGATTTAAAAAAGACCAAAGAGAGTGAAGCTTATCAGCGCACTTATGAAATGTATACCTCCCGGAGATATCAGGATGCCCGAGCCTCTTGTGACACAGTCTTGAATACGCAACCCGACAACCATTTGCTATGCAAATACAAACTACTCAAAGCGATTTGCGTGGGCTATTCTGACGCCCCATTCAGTATTACAGAGAACTACATCAACGAGCTCAATGATGTTGTCAAGACATGTTCAGGCTCTGATGAAGCTAAACGTGCCGAGCAACTTATTTCAGCTGTTAATCGAGAGCAGCAACCCGAAGCTCCTGCCCAAGAGGAGAATCAGACAGATCAGAACGTTTCTGAAATCGCTGGCACAGAAAATCTTGATTTTGGACCTTTCGTTTTTGATGCTGGCGCAGAGCATTACTTCGCGGCGGTAATACCGGTGCAAGGCAACGATGTACAAAAAATAAAAGCCGATATAACCGACTTTTCGAATACCGCGTTCCTTTCTCTTCAACTGAAAGTCACTAACAATCTACTTGATAAAGACCACCACATGGTGCTTGTAAAGACTTTCGAAACTATTCAGGATGCAAAACAATACAGTGATGTTTTCATAGCGGATGATAATCGCCTTGCTGAACTAAACGAAAAATCACCCGTCACCTTATTGATATCCAAAGCAAATTATATAGCTTTGTTCAAAGGGAAAAATCTTGATTTGTACCTGAGCTTTTACCAACACTATTATTAAACCAAGCTTACTATGGCAAAACCAAATGAATCTCCAGCCGATATGGCAATCAATCGAATTGTCGAGGGAACTTCAATTGAGGGTGAAATCAAATGCGAAAGCAACATTCGGATTGATGGTTCATTCAAAGGTAACCTCAATACAAAAGGAAGACTTGTCATAGGTCCTGCAGGTGTTATAGACGGAACCATTTCATGTCAAAATGCAGAAATCGAAGGCATTCTCAAAGGTAAAATTCAAGTTCAGCAATTGCTTTCGCTCAAAGGAAGCGCTCGCGTTGAAGGAGATATTATCACGGATAAATTGTCTGTAGAACCAGGGTCGAGTTTTTCTGGAAACTGTGCCATGGGAGGCAAGCTTAAGGATTTGATCAAAGAGACTAACACACCACAACCTATTGTCGCTTCGCGATAATGAAGTTTTAAAATTCAGCGGACTCGCCTTTCAAATGGGGGCAACTATCGCTGTTTTTGTTTGGGCCGGCAGAAAAACAGATTCTTATTTCCAGAACCACATTCCATTTTCAACCATCATTTTATCATTACTCGGAATTGGTGCCTCACTTTACATCGTAATCAAGGATGCAAAACGTAATAGCTAACCGTTCGAAAGCAGTTGCCGCTTTAATCATTGCAGCCATTGTTATCTATTCCATTGGACTCACAATTCAATTCTTTGGAGAATTCGAGCTGCACTGGGCTTTGTGGCTTCTCCCATTAATCTACCTTACCCTCAGCATCATAACCTTCAGAATATTGACCAGCGGTGCTCACAAAAGCCCTCATCGCTTTATCATGGGTGTTAATCTTTCCGTACTACTGAAACTCATTACCTCCGCATCAATCTGTGGTGTTTACTTCGCTTTGAAATTGCCTGCGAAGATGAATTTTACCATTGCCGTGATGCTCAATTATATAATTTTCACTGCTGTATTATTGAAATCCGTTTTGAAATCTGTTAGCAATGGCTGACCATTACAGTGTGCTCGGATTAATGAGTGGCACGTCTCTCGACGGTTTAGATATAGCTCATTGCACATTTTCAAAAGGGGAAAGTTGGAACTGGCAACTATTGCAGTGCGAAACAATTGCTTACAATACATATTGGCAGGAAAAATTAGCGACAGCCCATCTCTTCAGCGCCGTCGAATTATTGCAAACCGACGCTGAATTGGCCGAATTTCATTCTAAGTGTGTCATCTCATTTCTTGACAAACATCAAATTAACGTTGATTTTATTTCATCACACGGTCACACTATCCTGCATAATCCATCAAACAAGTATACCTGTCAGATTTCCAGCGGCGCTATCATTGCCGCCAATACCGGGATAACGGTTATTTCCGACTTTCGAACAAAAGATGTCGCGCTTGGTGGACAAGGCGCGCCATTGGTTCCGGGAGGAGAATTCATTCTATTTAATGACTTTGACGGCTTCCTCAACCTCGGTGGTATCGCCAATTTATCGATACGTGATAAAGACAATATTTTGGCCCGTGATATTTGCACATGCAATATGCTTCTCAATGCATGCGCATCGCTCACGGGTCTTGCCATTGATAACGATGGTAAGATAGCTTCCACCGGCAGAATTATTCCTGAACTCCTCGACCGGTTGAACAACAATGACTATTACCATACTACTGGACCTGCATCTATTGGAAAGGAATTTTTCGAAGAACATGTTTGGCCCGAAACACATCAGTGGCGTTCACAACAGAGCGACCTAATGCGCACTGCGCTTGAACATGTTGCCTTTCAGGTTTCCCGGCGCTTACCAAAAAAGTCGAGAATTCTTGCAAGTGGCGGGGGTGTTCTCAATAAGTTTCTTTTTTCAAGATTACAAGAGTTATCGTCGGCAGAAATAATGGCCGGCGATCAAAAATTGATTTGCTTTAAGGAAGCATTGGTGTTTGCATTTCTTGGAGTGCTTAGGAGGCGCGGTGAAAACAACTGTCTGAAACAAGTGACTGGCGCCATTCGCGATCATTGCTCAGGAGCAATTCATCTGCCGTAAACATTCGTGTATAATTCAGCGTTAAAGCCCGTAATACTCCTACAGCCACTTGAATGAATAAGCGTTTATTCTGTTGGGATTACGTACTAACAATTCACAGCGGAACAGTTTTCATTTTCGCAGCCATGTGGTTGAATAGGTTACGCAGCGGACTCTTCACTATCATTTCAAGGAAGGAATTCATTTCAGCATGACAAATCATTTTCGCCTCGGTGGAACCATTTGCATCTGTAAGTTGAGCGGTTAACGTAAACGCAAAAGGGCTTCCGGCAGTGCTGCGGTATACTACATGCTCATCATCCGGAGTGGAGGCGAGCTCCAGGCCAATGGTATATGCATTCTGTATTCTGAACGAACATGTGGTTGCATCGGATTTCCAGTCGCTAAATTTTCCTTCCGGCAACAGAACCTGAAGATTATGAGGGTTCATAATAAACGCCTTTACCTTCAATCGCTCTGCCGCGAGAGATACGTTATCACTTTCGATTATGGTCATATTCTTGATGGGTTAATTGAAGCCAGAAAATCCTCGCTCCACTTGGCTGCGCTGCGATTCCAATCACTCAGCCATAGGATTTCGTCAGAGCTGAGTTTTCCGTTTTCTTTTACATATCTCAGCAAACTTTGAAAGTCTGAAAGAGAGTTCAACTCACACCCCGCTTCTTGAAAAGACTGTGCGGCAGAGTCGAAGCCATAGGTAAAAATGGACATCATCCCCAGCACGTTACAACCGCCTTCTCTTAACGCTGAAACGGCTTCCAAACTACTCTTGCCGGTGGAAACGAGGTCTTCGATTACAACCACTTTGTCACCGTGATTCCAACTACCTTCAATACGATTTCCGAGTCCGTGTTTCTTTGCTTCGCTTCTAACGTATATCATTGGCAACTCCATCGTTTGCGCGATGAGTGCCGCCATTCCGATAGCGCCAGTAGCAACACCAGCAATAATCTGCACATTCGGATATCGTGATCTGATGCCATCAACAAAGCAATCACGCACCGACGTTCTCTCTATCGGTTGCGACAACAATTTACGGTTATCACAATAGATGGGCGAACGAAGTCCTGAAGCCCATGTAAAAGGATTTTGTGCGTTCAGTTGTACGGCTTTCGCATTCAGCAGATATTCAGCTACTTTTACCGATGTATTCATTGCATCCATGGCCCAAAGGTATAAAGTCTATTTTACAGGAAGACCGGTATGTTTCGTTACAGACATCGCAGACTGTCCCGACGACAACAATATGGCAGTGATTCGCTCTTGCGGAAAGCTCGATATCGTATTGGTTGAGAGTGCACTTGCGGGTGGTGCCAAGGCCGTCTATCTGGTTTGTCCGGATGCTGACCACTCATGGAACTTGTTCACCGAACAATTCCGACAGGTTGACGCTGCGGGAGGCCTGGTGAGAAATGAGTCGGGTGACATGTTATTTATTTATCGACTCGACCGATGGGATTTACCGAAAGGAAAAGTTGAGGAGGACGAAGAAATTGAGGCAGCCGCCATCCGTGAAGTAGAGGAAGAGTGCGGTGTAATTGTATCTCCTGACATTCATTTCATTGCCGATAGCTGGCACACCTATCGCGAAAATGACGAATACCTATTGAAGAAAACTTCTTGGTTCCTTATGACCGCGAAGGGCCATCAAAAGATTAAACCCCAAACAGCCGAGGGAATTACCGACGCCCGTTTCATTGCAGAGAGCGAATTCAAAAAAATTCTTGCCGACACCTATCCATCCGTCAGCGAAGTGGTGCAATTGGTCTGTAAATCTTAATGAACGAGGAAAATACCGGAGGCGGTCTTGCCATCCGATTCCATCAAGCGCATCATATATACACCGTTGGGCAAAGCAGAAATATCGATACCAGCGATTTTTGAAGTGATTTGAGTGGTTGTGACTTCTCTTCCCGACATATCTATAATCATCACTTGCGCCCAACCTTCCTCGGCCCTCATGACATGAATGCTTTGAGAGGCAGGGTTTGGATACAACATGAAATCAGCGCGATCAGCGATCCTGTTCAAACCTGTGCTCAAGCATGCGCCAGCAGTATAAGTTGTAATACCATGGAAGTATTCGGCTACACAAGCATTTGGATACGTAACGCTGTCGCATCCACAAACAGGGTCATCCACATTCATACAATCCATTGTAGTGTCAATTTGGGTTGTGTCAATACAACTCTGACAAGCGCCCCATGTCCAGTTATACACCCCGTGGTGATTGTATGCGATACAATAGTTATCATAGGTAACACCATCACAACCGCAAACAGGCTCATAAACTGAAGGGCACTGTATGTTGAGATTGATAAGAGAACTATCGATGCATATCGCAGGCTCTGAACAGGGGTAGTTGAGCGCACAGGTGGTTCCATCATAAGTGAACATTATGGTTGCATTGAAATTCTCAGGGAGTGGATTGCTGAGCACGGTAGATGTTAGCGGATAGCTTTGTAAAGTTCCGCCAATCTGTCCGAAGAACCACATATCGCCGGTGGCTACAATTTGTCCACTACCATCGAGAACGGAAGCAACATAAGGGTAATTGATGAACTCGGTTGGTTGACCATCGAAATGGATATCCGCCATCAATGTACCGGAAGTATCGAAGTACATTTGGGTTACACAAAATGCATCACATGAAGCAGCGCACGAACCAGGCACCCAAGATGTCAGGCCACCATAATTCAAAGCTTCACAATCATTATTGTAGGTGATACCATTACATCCGCACACAGGATTTATAACTGTAGGACACATGACATCAAGGTTGATGAGTGATGGATCCACACATTCCACACCGCCACAGACTCCGTCTGTATAGCTGATAACACCGCCATAGGATTGAGCATAACAGTAATTATCGTAGGTGATTCCATCGCAACCACAGACCGGAGCATACACCAATAGGCAAATCGCATTTGGGTCGATAAGGGAAGAATCTACGCAGCTGGAGCCGCACGCACCATCTGTCCAGCTGGTGATGCCACTGATCTCCGCATAACACGAGTTCTCGTAGGTATTGCCATCGCAACCGCACACTGGGGCGATAACGAACGGACAAATCGTATCTAGATTTATCAATGTAGGATCGAAGCAAGCGCTTCCACATTCGCCCGCCACATAACTGGTTACTCCACCGTAATAAATGGCTTCACATTCATTGCTATAGGTGATTCCATTGCAGCCACATACTGGCTCGAAAATAGCAGGACACATCACCGAGGGGTCGATCTGAGATGAGTCTACACATTCAAATGCTGCACAACCCGCAGTGCAATCAGCCTCATTGAGAAAAAAGAAGTCGCTGTAGTCATAGCCATTCGAGCCAATATATGAACAGCCACTGATAGACGTGCAACCGGATGGGCGACGCACAAAACCCAATGGCATGGCACACGCGCCAAAGTCAACCTCATATGGAACGCCGCGACATCCATTGCTACCACACGCGCCGGAAGCATAGGTTGTAACACCGCCTACATAATAAGCTTGACAAGAGTTGTCGTAAGTAACGTTATTACAACCACAAACTTCATTCGTGTCGAACGGACTACAATCCACCAAAAATCCTTGTTCAATCTGTGCTGAGTCGATACAAGTAGTATCCATAGAAGGGCATTGGGCCATGCATGCATCAGGGCTGTCGAAAAACTCACTTTGATAATCGATATTACAATAGGTCCAGCCACATCCGCTAAATGCCTGGCAACCGCTGGGCGTCCATGCGTACCCCAAAAACAAATCACATAATCCAAAATCGAATTGACTCATATCCAGGCACCCTCCTGAACATGGTCCATCTGTGTAAGACAATACTCCGCCGTAGTTTATAGCAACACAATCATTGCTGTAGGTCACGCCATTGCAACCACAGACTGGAGCATAATTAGCGGGACAGACGGCGCTGGAATCAATCAACTCACAATTCACACACGTTGATGATTGTGCGCCCAGGTTCAGCAGAACACCAAAGAGAAAAATCCCTGTAATTAGTGGCCTCATATCGAAATGTTTTAGAGTGGTTTTACACCAAAGACAAATTACATCGCACAGGGTTGCGTGAGAGCTAATCAGTCTTCGTCATCATCGCCGGGCTCATCTGCCGGCTCATCTGCATCGTCATCATCCATGTCTTCAAGACCATCATCACTGTCATCGCCCTTGAAGTTTTCAAACTCAGGTTCTTGACCATCATTACCTTCTGGTTCATCTTCATCTACTTGCATGTTCTTGTCAATCTTGAACAGATAAATCGTGTCACCTGTACGAATCTCCAACGCTTTGATGAATTGACCTTTGGGCGTTACGAACGAAATGAGATTTTCGTTTTCGAAACCGTTAGGAAAATGTTCATTGATCAGATCAATGTGTTCTTGAGAGAGGGAGTTGTAATCCTTGATGACTCGTTTGATAGGAGCAGCCATAACTCGATTATTCAGTTGTTAATGATTCAATAGCCATGCAAATATGAGAGGAGCAACGATGGTTGCATCGCTCTCGATGATAAATTTTGGAGTGTTGATATCCAACTTTCCCCAGGTGATTTTTTCATTCGGCACTGCGCCGCTGTAACTACCATAGCTCGTGGTGCTATCGCTTATTTGACAGAAATAACTCCAGAAAGGAACATCGTGCATTTCCATATCCTGATAGAGCATAGGCACAACGCAAATAGGGAAATCGCCCGCGATACCGCCACCAATCTGAAAGAAACCAACGCCTTTACCCGGGGAGTTCTTCACATACCAATCGGCAAGCCAGGTCATGTATTCAATGCCGCTCTTCATAGTGGAGGGCTTGATATCCTTTTTGATACAATAGCTGGCGAAAATATTTCCGAGCGTGCTATCCTCCCAACCCGGTACGATGATGGGCAGATTTTTCTCGGCGGCAGCTAGCATCCATGAATTTTTAGGATCGATTTGATAGTACTGCTCGAGCACACCACTCAGCAACATGCGATACATATACTCATGTGGAAAATATCGCTCGCCTGCGTCATCCGCTTGTTTCCATAATGCATGAATATGTTTCTGCAATCTGCGAAATGCTTCTTCCTCAGGGATACATGTATCGGTTACACGATTCAATCCGCGCTCGAGCAGATTCCATTCGTCTTGCGGTGTGAGGTCGCGATAATTGGGCACACGTTCATAATGGTCATGGGCCACAAGGTTCATCAGGTCTTCTTCCAAATTCGCGCCCGTGCATGATATGATATCAACCTTCCCTGCGCGAATCATTTCAGCCAGTGAAATACCCAGCTCTGCGGTAGACATAGCACCTGCAAGCGTAATCATCATCTTCCCCCCTTCTGCGCGATGCAGCTCGTATCCCTTAGCCGCGTCTACCATGGCAGCAGCGTTAAAGTGGAGGTAGTTGCGCTCCATAAACTCTCTTATGCTGCTGTATTTACCCATTCTAATGTTTTGCTATTTACAATTTATCTTTTGCTACAAAAATGTATAAGTAGCTCTCAACTCAGTTCACTTCGAAAAACTTTTTTTCATTTCCTGATTGTGAATTCCAATTTTCAGTCCTCGTTAATCTCCTCGTCTTCTTGCTCGAGCTCTTTAAAATCCAACATGTCCTTTGCTTGAAGAATATTGTACCACGTAAAGAACTTCTTGATGTCGGAAGCATAAACACGATCTGCATCGTACTCTGGCAATACCTTGGCCATTGCCTTACGCAGTTCACTGCCATCCAGCTTAGGGTCGGCTCCAGGGCCACCGGTATATTGTTCTTTGGCCTTGAGGAAAATTTCCCGCAAGGGCATATCCTCATCTTGGGTAAACATCGTGATATCACTCAATGCGCTCACTTTGTCGTGCGTACTCAGAGGGTGCCGTTTACCATCTGTAAGCGACTCAACGATCACTGCAGATTTCCCGCGTGACAACACTTTGAAAAGACCACTCTTTCCTGAGATGGTTAGAATTTTATCCAGTTCAGTTTTCATTTTTTTCGATGGCGGCAAATATGATATGAGTCGGTGGATTGGCAGCCAATGTTTGAAAAATTTGTTTTTATGCTCAACTAATTTTTGGGAAAGAGGGAATGGAATCACAAAAGGTAAATCCATTCATGTCGGAATTCATCTCGGCGCAAAGGTGAAGGAGTCCGTTTGATACCGCGATGAAAGGCGCTTTCAGAAAGGCGTTGTACACACCGGCCTGTTCCATGACAGAAGACCCCAACGTAATATCAGGAGCCTTACACTCAATAAGAAGGAAGGGCCTCATATCTCTTGTAAATGCAACGATATCGGCTCTTCGCCTCGTTCCATGATGGGGAATTTCATGCTCTTGCGCGATGAGTCCTGGAGGATATTGCAGTGTGTTGACGAGATAATGAACCCAATGTTGTCTGACCCATTCTTCCGGCAGGCAGATGAGCCAACGCTTTCGCAACATATCAAATATCATCAGTTGACCATTTGCTTCTTGCAGCTTTATTTCAGCAGCGGGAAGATTGAGTCGAGGAAGTTCTTTATTGGGTAACTTTACGGCCACACCGACAAAAATACCTTGATGGAGACGAAAGAAGAAATTGTAAAAAACTGGTTGCCCAGATACACAGGCGCTGCTCTCGAACAATTTGCCCCGCTCATACTGCTTACGAATTTCGACTCCTACCTTCAGAAATTTTCAGAGTGGCATAATGTCGAAATTATCGGTAGAGGAAAAGCAATGCCGATGTGCACCGCCGATGGCATAACGATGATCAACTTCAGTATGGGAAGTGCAAATGCCGCTACCATTATGGATCTGCTGAGTGCGGTGTCTCCGAAGGCAGTGTTGTTTTTAGGTAAGTGCGGTGGACTTAAAAAGAAGAATGAGCTGGGTGATTTTGTGTTGCCATTGGCAGCGATTCGAGGCGAGGGAACCAGTAATGATTATTTCCCTGCAGAGGTTCCTGCATTGCCCGCTTTCACATTGCAACGTGCTGTGTCTTCTACCATTCGTGATGCGGGTATGGACTATTGGACAGGCACTGTTTATACTACCAACCGAAGAGTTTGGGAGCATGATGAGATGTTCAAGGATTATTTAAGGAAGATAAGAGCCATGGCAATTGATATGGAAACCGCAACACTTTTCACTGTGGGTTTTGCCAATAAAATTCCTATAGGGGCCCTGTTGCTGGTGAGTGATCAACCGATGATACCGCAGGGCGTGAAGACCTCCGAGAGTGACCAGAAAATAACCGGTCAGTTTGTTGATCAACACATTAAGATTGGTATTTCCGCACTCAAAGAAATTCGTGATGAAGGACAATCGGTGAGA
Organism: uncultured Comamonadaceae bacterium; assembly: GCA_964555295.1. Classification (GTDB taxonomy): domain Bacteria; phylum Bacteroidota; class Bacteroidia; order Flavobacteriales_D; family Sanyastnellaceae; genus CAZKRL01. Next base: position 101,596 of record CAZKRL010000003.1, read on the forward strand.
CATCTTCGTTGGGAGTAAGCTATGCAAGATTTTTCGCAGATAATTCGGGATATCGATAAAGGTCAAATCAAGCCCGTCTATGTGCTGATGGGTGAGGAGCCATACTTCATTGACGTCATATCGGAGCGAATTGAAGGAACGCTAGACCCCATGTTTCGCGAGTTTGGTTTGTCGATCGTATACGGCCGAGACACTACTATAGAACAAGTTGTTGGCTCTGCAAAGAGCTTTCCCATGTTGGGTGAAAGACAAGTGGTGATTCTTCGCGAGGCGCAGAATATGAAAGAGTTCAACAGCAGGAAAGATGATGATGAAAGTGATTTGAAGCATTTGCTCACGTATGTAGAGAATCCATCAGCGCACACAACATTGGTGGTTTGCCTGAAAAACAAGACTCTCGACAAGCGTAAAAAACTCTTTAAAACCATCGATAAAAAGGCTGTGGTTTTTCAATCAGAGAAAATCAAAGATAACCAACTGGCTGCATGGATTGAGAAGTATGTTAAAGAGCGTAACCTTGCGATTGAAAAGCAAGCCTCGGTATTGCTCGCTGAATATCTGGGCAATGACATCGGAAAGGTTGTAAATGCCGTAGATAAACTCTCTATAGTGTTAGGCAATAATGCTAAAATCACATCTGCCAGCATTGAAGAGAATATCGGAATCAACAAAGACTATAACGTTTGGGAATTGCAGCGCGCCCTTGGGAAAAAAGACTCACTGAAATGTTATCGCATCATTCACTATTTCGAATCCAACCCGAAGGCGAATCCTATTCAAATGGTTATTCCTTCGTTGTATAGTTTTTTTATAAAGCTAGCTGTGTTAGGTACCGCTAACGACAAAAGGAAGGCAGCCGCCGATTTGGGAATCAATAGTTTTTTTGTGGATGAATATTTAGGTGCACTACCAAACTACAATATTCAGAAAACCGAGGAAATCATTCATTTCCTTCGGGAAGCGGATGGCAGAGCCAAGGGAATTGGCTCCGTTTCAATGGAAGACGGTGACATTTTAAAAGAGCTTATTGCACAGATTCTAGACTAACCTATTTAGTTATAGTATGCGCATCAAGGGCATCAATGGTTCAAGTTCGCACTGCGCCACCGACCTGATGAGAGATAAAGAATCGACAATACACCCAGGAGAGAAAAGTATATATAATCCGCTATCCATACTTTATGAATAGGCCACGACCATTGATATACCATTAACCAAGCAGAAAAGAGATAAAAGACCGAGGTTACCAATTCAATGATGAAACCTATAGTTGCCTTGCCACTACCTTCAACCGCTGAAAGTGTAATGCTGGTGAAGGCAAATAGCCACATTGGCGGCAACACGATATACATAGTTAGAACCGTCATTTCTATAACCATAGCATCTGAGCTGAATAAACCAGCAATAGTTTCGGGATATAACCACAAGGGATGTGATAGGAGCGCAATGCATAGGAAGTTGAGCAAGCCCATCTTAAATATGATTCGATAAATGCTTTGGGTTCTGTTTTCCGCAATCAAGCCGGCTACAAATGTTTTGGCAGCAGTGGAAAATCCGCCGACACTCACGTAGCAGAGCATATACATGTTCCTGACGATGAAAGAAGATTGCAACTCCCTTTCTCCCATGCTTTCTATGAATCCATAAAAGATTACCCAAATCCCAAGAGCGAGCATTTGCTGAAGCGCAATGGGCGTGGCTAGCTTAAGTATCGAAGCGGTTTCGCGATTTTCTCTAACATCGAAGTTTGCGTTTATAGTGGTGTGATGTCTTGAATTTCGCAGCGTGTAAATGGTGAGACAAATAAGTGCGATAACCTCCGCCACTACCGTTGCAATAGCTGCGCCTTTTACTCCCATCGCTGGAATTTGCAGCCAGCCAAAAATGAAAATATAGTCAAGAAGAGCAGTGCTTCCTGCGAGCAACAATGAGACACCTGCGAGTATTCGGGTTTTTGCAATGCCTGACCAGAACGACTGCAATGCAAGCAGCGGCGTGTAGAACAAAAAGCCGAAAGACCGATACTTCATGAATGTGACCATGTGTTCTCGCACCTCCTGCGATTCTATACGAGAACATACCCAATGCGGCAATACAAAGAAATAGATCAACCACTGAATTACACCCAAGATGAGACTCATCCATAGCGCATTACCAATGGTGCGGTGTATCATGGACCTGTTGCCCGCACCAAGATGTGAGGCCACTCTGATTTGCGCCGCATTGCTCAATCCTGTAGAGGCCATGATGAGAGTGATATATAGTAATCCGGCGAATGACACCGCACTCATCGCGTTTCCGTTGACTTGTGAAGTAAAATAGTTGTCGATGAACGCCACAATGAACTGAACGAAAATTCCTGCGCTCACAGGCAGTGACACCGACAAGATTCCTTTGGTCGTAATGTCGAAATGGGATGAGCTGCCGTTCATCAATCCAAGATGTGGCCGAGTTTGCTCTTCTTTGTTTCCATGTATCCCTCATTCTCCTTCCGGGTGGGAATGATGATCGGAATGCGAGAGATTACTTTTATTCCAAGATTATTGAGAGATTGAATTTTGTCAGGGTTGTTGGTGAGCAAACGAATTTCATGAATACCAAAATGCGAGAGGATATTGGCGGCCATCGTGTAGTCACGGATGTCAGCTGCGTATCCTAATTGGAGATTCGCCTCTACGGTATCGAGGCCTCCATCTTGCAATTTGTATGCACGTAGTTTTTCAAGCAATCCAATGCCCCGTCCTTCTTGTCGCAGATAAATGATTACTCCGCCCTCTTTTCCAATCTTCTGAAGAGCATATTTCAGCTGCTCACCGCAATCGCATCGCAGAGATGCAAAAATGTCACCCGTGCAACATTCTGAATGGATTCTTACCAGAGGTGTAGTCCCTGTTTTGTGTTCAGCAGAAACGAGGGCCAGATGAGGTTGATCAGGATGACTTGCGTTATGAAACGCGTGCATTATGAATTCACCATATTCGGTGGGTATCCGCGACTCTACTAAAGAATGTATGTGATCCATACCAATTAAGGGCCGACGAAGGTACGATGATTAGGCCTGCTGCACACCGGCGATCGCGCCGATGAGTTCATCAAACTCCCAAGGTTTGGTGAGACATATGATTTGGGGATTCGCTTTTACATTGTCCTCTACTTCTGTGTCGATATACCCCGTAAGAAGCACGAATGTTGAAGTTGGAGAAATGTTCATCACCTCGCTGATGAGTTGATGGCCGCGCATGTCGGGCATCATTTCATCGGTGATTACGGCAACGATTTCATAACCTTCAGCCATCAATTCATTCACGAGTTCAATTGCTTCCTCACCTCCTTCTGCAAATTCAAAAAGATATTGGCTGCCAAATGCACGTATCATCTGTTGTTGTAACGCCGATAAAATTGCCGATTCATCATCTACGCAAACGATAGCCTGTTTCATATCAGTGGTTAGGGTATTGTGTTTCCATCGATGGTAATTCTACGAAGAAAATAGTGCCCTTGCCAACTTCACTGTGAAAATAAATTTTTCCTCTGTTCCTTGTGATGATGCTTTTTACAATGTCAAGACCCAGTCCTGAGCCTTCGCCCATTTTTTTTGTTGTGAAAAACGGATCAAAAATTTTAGGTTGGATTTCTGCAGGTATTCCGCTACCGTTATCTGCAAAGGAAATGATGACTGACTGATTTGCCTTTTGAGCGTTTATATGAATTGTACCACGATAATTCATCGCCTGACAAGCATTTACAATGAGATTGGTCCATACTTGCGAAATCTGTTCCGGAAAACCAAATACATCTAATTCATCTTCCACTTGGAGCTCAACCGAAACTCCCTTTTTTAGTTGATTTTGATAAATGTTCAGAACGGCATCAATGGATTCGCGCAGCTTAAATAACACCGGCATTTGCTCATCCCCTGAATGCAGATACATCTTCAGCGATCGCACAATACGAGAGGCCTTTTCAGTTGCGTTCAATATGGTCGCATTGTTTCTCTCTGCCATGAAAACCAGATACAGTAGTTCTGAAGCTTGTTGAAATTGCTCCGGACTTAGTTTCAATAATTGAGTCGGCAGCGTATAAATATTGATTTGACAAAGTTGCTGAGCGATTGCGTCGGCAGGTTGAAATCCTTGACGTATCAACTCTTGTTCCAATTGCTGGCGAATAGGCCGTTGCTCTCTTGTAGTAAGATACTTTTCCTTTACTTCATGTTGGTTTATGAACTCGATTAACCCTGGCCATTGCTCTTGACTAAGAGTTTGATGAAGTTTAAACAACGCATTGGCAATATGTATTCCTAATTGAGACGATTCATTGGAAAGGGCTTTGATAGAGCCAAGAGGAGTATTGATCTCATGTGCAATACCAGCAGAAAGCTGTCCGAGTGCCGCCATTTTTTCTGATTGAATCAACGCCTTCTGACTGGCCTTAATCATGTTGTAGGATTGAGTATTTTCTTTGACATAAAACATGAATAGAACAAAAATCATCACCGACACCAGAGCCACATTGGCGGTTATAAGTGATATAGATTCGTTGAACGATAGTGTAGAAGGAAACCACATTTTGAAATGATCATCGTATACACCGGATATTGTTACCAATACCACATAGACAATAATCCAAAAAACACTCTCTTTTCTGGATGAATAACTGAGAGATGCCGAAGCAGATACCAACGACCACAGCATGACGCCGCCCGAGGCAAAAAAACCCCCCAGATACCACTGAAACATAAATGGCAGTAAAAGACTTGTAGCCGTCTGAAATGTTTTGAAAAACGTGAGCCATCTGTATCTGAATAATAACAACAGATTGATGGCGGTTAAAACGATATACGAGAATGGAATCATGGCAGGACCCGACTCACCTATCGCAAGACTGATGATTCCCCAAAGCATCGCACCGCCGCTCAAAAGCAACGCTTTAAGTACAACTATTTTCTTTTTGGAAAGATGAATCTCGTCGTCATCGAAGTCCATTCCAAAAAATGAGAACTTGTCTATTATCTGACGAATCATGTATTGCGTTTATTGGATTTCATTGGCTTCGTACATATCCACTAAATATTTACTCCATCGTATGGCTCGTTGCGCCCATTCCGTTTTCAATTGCAGTTGTTCTTCATCAGACAATGCCCAAGGAAGATTTTCAGCCCGAAGCCGCTCGGTAATGCGCTGACAAATGACTGCCGTTGCGGCCGAAACATTAAGACTTTGCGTAAAGCCCCAAACGGGAATTTCCAAGATCATATCGGCATATTGTTTTGCTATATCCGAAACCCCGGTTAATTCAGTGCCCATTACCACGGCTATGGGAGAACTAAGATCTATCTGGGAATGCGTTGCACTGTTATGGCCCAATGCCGTTACAGCAATTCGATAGCCCAACTTTTTTAGTCGTTCGAAGCACGCCTGAGAATTATTCTTCTCTGCGTGATAACGATGCAGTGTAAGCCATTCGGCAGCTCCCTTGGAAATGCGCTGGTGCTGATGGAATGAGTGGGTATTTTCAATGATATGAATGTCTTGTATACCCCATGATTCGGCACTTCGCAGAATAGCGCTCGCATTTTGTGCCTGATAAATATCTTCTAGAACAAGGGTGAAATATCGCGTACGTTGTTGGGCGATATCCCGAAACATTCGCAACTTATGTTCCGAAAGGTGAGCAGAAAGTAGTTGATAGAGTTGTTGTGACATAAATGAAGAAGGCCGGTTTCCCGGCCTTCTGTTTTGTTGAATCCTTCGGATTACTTCACTTTGGTTGAAAGTTCAGCACCGGCCTTAAAGCGTACAACTTTTTTGGCTTTGATCTGGATTTCTTTTCCAGTCTGAGGATTGCGGCCTTTGCGGGCAGCGCGCTTGCTCGTGCTGAAAGAACCGAAGCCAACGAGGGCTACGCGATCATCCTTCTTAAGAGCTTTGGTGGTTGTCTCGATGAATGCATCGAGGGCCTTCTTAGCGTCGGCCTTGCTGATTTTCGCATTGGCGGCCATTGCGTCAATCAATTCTGCTTTGTTCATAATGTATAAATTGTTTGTTGTTTGATGGCAGGATTTTCCTTGCCTGTCAACAAATGTATAAGAGCAGATTCTTTGAAAGCAAGGTTTCACGCGACTTTTTTTCCCTTTTTGTTGAAAATTCTCAGTGTTTGTTAATAAAGGCGAGGTTTTATATCCGCTAAAGCCCTAAAATCGTGGGATTGAGCTATCACATATGTAATGAGAGCAACTGGAATGCATTATTTCGAATGTTCGTAGGTTTGAGAAAATTAATTTAATGAAACAGTCTAAAGGTATTTCGCTCTTCGCGCTAACGATGATAGCCACCGGGGCGACAATTGGTTCGGGCATTTTCAAAACCCCGGCAGGCATTGCAAGTAAGGTGCCGGATACTACTAATATGATTGGCCTATGGATTCTCGGAGGTGTTGTTTCGCTTATAGGCGCATTGGTATTTGCCGAAATGGGGTCACGCTATCCACATGCGGGAGGTGTATACACTTATCTATCCAAGGCGTGGGGTCCCATTCCGGGATTTCTTTATGGATGGTGCTTATTAACAGTAATATCATCAGGAACCATTGCGGCACTGTGCACTGTATTTGCCGAAAATCTTGCTTACTTTCTTCCGATACCCGATGAGATGGAAAAATATGTTGCCATGTTATCCATTGTTGCTTTGACCCTATTCAACATGTTTGGAATTCGATTAAGCGAGTGGTTTGCCAACATTGGCACTGTATTAAAAATACTAGGCATATATGGTTTGATACTCGCTGCGTTTGTACTTGGCGATCAGACACATTCAACACCCATCGTAATTGCCGAGACTATTAAAGAGCCAAACTACGCTGGTGCACTGGTGGGAGTATTATGGTCATACACGGGATGGCACTATGCCAGTTTTGTCTCTGGTGAAGCTCAAAACCCTGCGCGTAACATTCCGTTGGCAATGATATTCGGCACTACATTGGTAACACTAACGTATGTATTTTGCAACCTAGCATACTTGCACGTTTTTCCGCATCCAGAATTGGCGGCAATGGCAAACCCAGACCAGAATAAACTAGCGGCAGTGGAAGTCATGAATGTTATATTGCCGGGTATGTCTTGGCTCATGCCAGCATTGATAGGACTCTCCGTGTTTGCATGCGCTGGTCTTTATATTCTATCTACGCCAAGGATCTTCAACCAAATGGCACGCGAGGGTTTGTTCTTTTCCATTTTCGCAAAGAACCATCCGAAGTTTGGCGTTCCGGTAAATGCAATTATGTTACAATCTTTCTGGGCGATGCTATTAGTGTATGTATGGGGTCGCTTCAGCAGTATCATTGAATATGTAACCTTCATTGAATGGCTTTTTCTGTTAATTACTTGTGTTGGCATATTCATGATTCGAAAAAAAGAAAGTCATTTACATGCCCCATTTAAAGTCCCGATCTATCCCATTCTTCCCATACTTTTTATCGGCATTGTAGGATGGTTCATATTTCAAAACGTCATAGCAGATAAGCCAGAATATTATGCCGGACTTGCTGTTATTCCCGTGGGGCTGATTGCATATTATCTATTCCGCAGAGGATCACAGTCAAAGCAATCATCATTGTAATTTTATGCCATGAAAATCGTCAGAGATATTCGTCACTCTGCAGGACTGAGAATGTTACGAAGAGAGCGTGACGCCATTCGTCATCGTGCCGGTTATAATTTTCATAGTGCAGAGCGTATTGCGATTTTATACCAAGAGGACGGTGAGAGTCATTACAAATATGTACGAGACTTTTGCGCATCATTAAAATCGCGATTCGGAATTAAGACCGCTTTCATGATGGGGTATGTTGACTTGCCCTTACGACAGTCCCCTACCTGGCAGCAACATAAGCTAGAAGCTGATTTTTTTTCAAGAACAGATTTGAATTGGCATATGAAGCCAGGCGCAGCAGTTCGAAATTTCAATCTGCAACAATTTCAAATGATCATTGACTTTACCGATGGGAAATGCATACCTATCAACTATTTAATACGTGCAAATAGGGCGGCAATGAAAATTGGCCTGCGCGGTGGCCTCTCTGAAAGTTGTTTCGACTTTATGATTGATCTCGGCTCCTCGTTCAACCTTAATGAATACAGTAAACAGATTGAACACTTTCTCAGTAACTCAAAAATAAAATGACCACATTCAAAGGCCTCGGCGTGGCTATGGTAACGCCTTTTCGAAAAGATCTTGAAGTTGATGTAACAGCTCTAAAAAAACTTACTAATCATATAGTTACAGGAGGTGCTGATTATTTAGTTGTGATGGGAACCACAGCAGAGACACCTGCTCTGGACAAAGAAGACAAAAAGTTGGTATTGGACACCATTCTGGAAACAAATGCAGGCAGGAAGCCAATTGTTTTAGGAATTGGCGGCAATAACACCCGCGAAGTAAGCGCTCAACTAAATCGAATAGATAGCCAGGGGATAAGTGCAATTCTGTCCGTTACCCCTTATTACAACAAGCCTTCTCAGAATGGTCTCTTCGAGCATTACCAAGCACTGAGCGAAAGTTCCAATTTGCCCATTATATTATATAATGTTCCAGGCAGGACGGGTTGCAATTTACTTCCTGATACAATTCTGAGAATCGCCTTCGATTGTCGCAATGTTATTGGCATCAAAGAGGCGAGCGGAAATATGGAACAAATCATGACACTCATTCGTGATAAACCGAAGAATTTTCAGGTCATCTCCGGCGATGACGCCATCACTCTGCCACTCATAGCGGCTGGAGCAAATGGAGTAATTTCAGTTGTTGGCAATGCGCTACCAAACGAATTTTCCACTATGGTAAATCATGCGTTAGCAGGTGAGTTTGAACAGGCAAGATCAATACATTACCGCATGCTTGAGTTCACTCAACTATTATTTAGAGAAGGCAATCCATCGGGGGTAAAAGAAGCATTGGCACATCTTGATATATGTGAACACTATCTTCGTTTGCCACTCACACCTGTCTCCTCGGAAACCTCTGATCGTTTGAGGCGTGTAATGGTTGAAGAAGACTTCATAAAATAGAGTTTAAGCAGAACTCCAGTTTATCCATAGACTCAATAATTTCCTCTTCACTAATAATTAGTGGAGGTGCTATTCTGAAAGATGAAGGGCATGATAAGAACCGAAAAATAACAATGCCTTCAGACAAACATTTATCAATAATTCGCGAAACGGTTTCTGCGCCATCCATATCAACTGCAATGAATAAACCGAGTTGGCGAACAGAAACCACACCTTTCATTGCGCCCAATCTTTTAGCTATCATCCTGCCTTTAATTTCAACGTTGTTGATGATGTGATGGTCATTCATATAATTTAAACTGGCATCTACTGCAGCGCATACTAACGGGTGACCGGCAAATGTGCTTATGTGACCAAGCATCGGCTGAGCTGCAAAACATGACATTCGCTCGCGCGAGGTAACGAGGCATCCCACTGGCAAGCCCCCACCTAATGCCTTTCCAAGAACTAGAATATCGGGTACAATTCCAAAATTCTCAAAAGCGCAAAATTTCCCAGTCCTTCCTATACCGCATTGGATTTCATCCAACACCAGCATTGTTCCCATTTTGTCGCATTGGAAACGAAGAGCCTTCATAAAATCGATTGAAGGAATTCTTACCCCGGCATCGCCTTGTACTGACTCGAGAAAAACAGCGGCTGTTGTAGCATCAATTTTCTCAAGATCATCCATTTCATTTAACCTGATAAATGACACACCCGGCAGTAACGGCCGGAATGCTTGTTTACGCCATTCATTTGCGCTGATACTCATAGCACCCTGGGTGTTACCATGATAAGCTCCTTCGAACGAAATAATATTCGCGCGGCCTGTAATTCTTTTGACCAATTTCATGGATGCTTCAATGGCCTCAGCACCGCTATTCACGAAATAACAACAATTCAAAGAGGCGGGTAAAAACGAAGTCAAATTACTCGCTGCGCGACGTTGCGCATCATGTATAAACTCACCATACACCTGAACATGCAAATGCTTGTCAATTTGTGCATGCAAGGCCTTTATTATATAATCATTACCATGTCCCAAACTACTTACACCAACTCCTGAAATCAGATCGGTATAACGCTTGCCGCTTCTGTCATAGAGATATATACCCTTTGCAGACACGATCTCAATCCCTGAAGGACACCAGGTAGTTTGTGCTAATCCCGACTGATAAAAAGCTTCGTTAATCTCCATTAGCGAATTATAATTTCATCTGCAAAAATCCATGGCTTCCCGCCTGCTCCGAGATGCCAATCAGGTATTTTCTCAAACGCTTGATACAAAATGATTTTAACATAGCGCCCTTGACCTCGCATAGTCTTTGTCATTTCATTGGTTTGAGATTCCTTTGTGTCGAGGGGCTTTTCGTTCAATACATAACCCGCGGGCGTGAATTTGTTTCCGTCATCAGAAACGAGCACCTCCATTTTGGCGGGAAACCAAATCCATGACTTTGCCTCTTGGAGCACTGATACCGAAATGCTGGTGATGGATTTCACTGCACCTAAATCCAGAACTGTTTCTACTGTTTTTCCCTGCCATCCCTGCCATGAACCGGTTCGGAAATCATCTCCACCCCTTACACCATCCACTAAAGCGTCTCTTCCTCCACCATTATATGGATTATTATATTCGGTAACAGAAACCAATTTAATATCACCTTTCATTTTACGAAATACTGCCTGTCCCATTTCTTGGCCAGCACAGGTAAACTCAACCACAACATCATCATGAATTTTTCTCTTCAAGACCTGACCATCGCTTAGTGCGAATTTCTCCAATATTTTCTTTTCAGGTTTCAACTGTACCATCTGCACATCATAGGGTCCCTCACCTTTGATGCATTTGAATGTGAGCTCGGTCCACTCATGATAAGGCAACTGTGGCCCTGATACTATTGGCCGCGGAGTGCTCCTTTTGTAATTGAATTTTGGAAAATCCTTAACTGTCGGAAACAAAGTATGTCCCTTGCCAAATTGCAGGAATTTGCCGCTTCCCGGAAGAAAGGAATACACTCCATGCGCGGCTAGCACATACCAAGCCGACATTTGCCCGCAGTCTTCATTGCCACACAATCCATCCGACGTGTTATTATATAACTCACTCATGATTTTCCTCACCCATTTTTGGGTTAGTTTCTTATTTCCCATCCATGCATAAATGAATGCGGCATGATGGCTGGGCTCGTTACCATGAGCGTATTGACCTATTAATCCGGTGATATCACTCTGTTCTCTACCCGTGGTTTTCGTGTCGGCGCTGAACATGTCATTAAGAAAGGCCTTCATCTTCCTATTGCCACCGTGATACTCAATGAGAGTTTGCATGTCGTGAGGCACAAACAAAGAATATTGCCAGGCATTGGCCTCCGTATAATTAAAATCGACTTGGTGCGGATCAAATGGTTCAGGAAATCCGCCGTTTCGACGAGGTCTCATAAAATGAGTTTCGGGATCAAATAGGTTCTTCCAATTCTGACATCGTTGCCTGAAAACTTCTTCAACTTCAAAGTTTTCCGTCATTCCAGCGAACTCCGCGACACACCAATCATCGTAGGCAAACTCCAACGTCTTTGAAACACTCTCACTGAATTTGTCGCCCGGAACATAGCCCAAAGTCTCATAGGCATGTTTCTCTGATTGTGGCCCTCGTGCTGCAGCCACCATAGCTTCAAGCGCAAGGGTTGTATCAAAGTTCCTGATTCCTGAAGCGTACGCCTCCGTTATTACCGGTACACTATGATAGCCAATCATACAATAGGTCTCATTCGCAGCGAGTTCCCATACGGGTAATTCACCTCGCTCTTTATACATCTCCAGGAATGTAACCACCCAATCTCGGGTTACTTCGGGCTCAAGCCTTGCCATTAATGGATGGTAGGCACGGAAGGTGTCCCACAAAGAGAATACGGTATATCTCGTATATCCTTCAGCTTTGTGAATCTTATGATCCATTCCACGATAACGCCCATCAACATCACTCCAAATATTTGGCACCGTGTAGCAGTGATATAGGGCAGTATAATAATTCTCGATCTCCCTTTTCTCTTTGAGCGGACAAGGCAGTTTAGCCAATTTTTTATTCCAGGCACTTCGTGAAGAGGTACGGATTTCATCGAAAGTTTTATTTCCCACCTCAGCGTATAGATTCTTCCTAGCTCCTTCCACATCCGTACCGCTAATTCCGATTTTCATTTCAATGCTACTATATGGTCCGAAGGCTAGAGAAAAAACTTGAACCTGTTCTATAACCGTTCTTACATTTCCCTCCTTACCCTTTTCTTGATAGCTAACATCAAGCTGGGCAAGATCTTTAAACGGGTGATTAAATACGGCATAGAAATAACAATGCTGTTCGGTAGCCCATGCTTTAGAAACACGATAGCCACTAATTGCAGTATCACCGTGAGTTTGTATATCGTAATATAATAAATTGTCACGGTGCATCATGTCAATGAAAAGTCGGCATGAATCACCGGGAGAAAGAGTATATCGATGAAACGCAGTTCTTTCGGTTGCTGTTAGCTCGACCTGAATATTATAATCGTCAAGAGTCACCTTGTAATAACCGGGTTCAGCCTTTTCGCTATTGTGTTTAAAATGACTTTTGTATGCATCACGCCAAACGTCGGCTTTTCTAATATTATAGTTGGTTGGTATCATGAGAATATCGCCATAGTCGGAAACCCCTGTACCTTGAAGATGAGTGTGACTCAATCCGTATATAATCGTATCATCGTAATGATATCCTCCACACCCGTCCCATCCTTCGAGACGAGTGTCGGGAGAAACCTGAACAAGACCAAATGGAGCGGTGGCTCCGGGATAAGTGTGCCCATGACCGCCAGTACCAATGAACGGGTTCACATATTGCGTTAGATTCTGACCCGTCGTTATTAGCGGAACAAAGAATAAAAAAATGTAATATAATATTCTCACCTTCATGGATTACGATTAATTGTAGATTCAGCAAACCCTATAACACGATCATAGCCATAAGAAGGGTTGCTATCATACAAAATATAATAGTACTTGTTTTCTGCAGCACTATGATTTCCTTCGGTATAAGATATATCGTATTCCCCGACATATTTGTCGCGGATTGAATATCGATAGTTATAATACCCTTGCTTCATTTTAACCGTTGCAGTATAAGCCTGCAAATAAGGCCTATAATTCATCAATACTTCTTGCTCACAAAAATTCCATGGCAAATGAATTATAATGTCTGACTCTGGAATTTCACTCATAGCTAACAGAAAATGTATGAATATATATTCCGCCTCAAGTTGCGAATCATCGGCTAAATCATTTTGTATCAGAAAAAAACCATTGATATCTCGCTTAGAAGTATATGTTCTCTTGCCCTCAGGAATATCTGTCCGCAAATAAGCGTGCCATCCATCGTCCTTGCGCTCAATATCACTTAGTTCATCGCTAACATATTGAACACTTTTCAAATCGAAATGACGCCATTCGTTTCCAGCATTGAATGTATTTTGTCCGTCGTTATAATCAAACGAAACCCGGTCTGGCCGAATGAAAAGTGGGCTCAAGAAAGAAGAGGTAGAATTGACCACCCCATTTTGTAGAATCCTTAAGTTAAGGTCTCTCGCCGGATCATACACCTTGAAATTTCCAAACACCACCTCACAATCAGCCTCTTGTTTTTTGAATCTGTCGCTTACGATGGAAGAGGTAGTAACCTTGGGGGCAACCGTTACGAGCTCCTCATAAACTATAAACCGAAGGATAGCAATTCGATTATCAAGAATATTGGGGTCGTCATTTCGATAGATAATTGCAATGTAGTTGCCAGAGATTCTCAACGAAGAGTTGGCTGATGGAAAAGCAAATGAATAATGAATATAATCATCCGCTGTATTGAATGAAACGTCAAAGTCTCTAATCTGGTCACCAGCAAAACCACTGACATATTCACTGGTCATCAGATTGCTTGCCCGCCAGTTTTTATCGCAATGTCTTACAATATATTGGAATGACTCCTGCTCATCAGACATCACATCAAAATGAAACTCCAAAACACCGCCGCGAAGAGGAATCATTGGTGGCTGAAGTGGGCTCGATTGGGGGAAGCATTGTAAATATGAGACGCTTGAATCATAGCAAGTTGATTCATACGAATCCTGACACATTACATTAGAGCAACAAAGAGCTAATAACAGATGGCAGATGTATTTCTTCATTTCCTGCTTAGAGTGCTAATTTCGCAAGAGTGAAGTCAATGTCAATGAATCATTATTTCTATATTCCCATTTTCAGCCTCGTACTTATTTTATCGGGATGCGAATCAGCGACCAAAGGTGTTCCCGGGAGAACTTATTCAGGTACACTATTAGGTAAATCATATACTGTAGATATTCCTGGAGACACGATAGATCGAACTGCGATTATAGACTCCGTGTTTGAAGCGTTTGAGATGATCTTCAATTCATCAGAGAGTCAGTCGTGGATAAGTCGATTCAATAATTTCAATCGCACAGATACTGTATTCGTAATAACAGACACGACTCGACTTTTTGGAATTGTATTTGACGTTGCTTCAGATTTACATCGGCATACCAACGGAAGTTGGAACCCTGCATCGGCTCCTTTGCGAAGAAATCTATTGATGTCTGTGAATTCTCCTCAAGTTTCAGATAGTCTTTTAGAACTCTGTACATTCGATGAATTCAGCATAAGGATGCAAGAACACTTTGACGAGCGAGGTGTATTTGAGAAGACCACAATACTCAAGCGAAATGCGCTTATCGAATTAGATTTTTCTGATATCGCATCTGCACTGGCGGTAGATTATCTTGCCGATGCCTTTCTCATACACAATATAAACACATTCAAAATTTGCCATGATGGCGACATGCGTTGTCATGGCCTCAAAGGAAATGAAATCGGGATGACGACCTTGGGCTTAGGCAATCATCCCGATAACCCACTTGTAGATATTGGAAATATTGCTTTTGCTAAACGCGACATAGAGAATAAAAAAATTCTCGTCGACCCCAATACAGGGTACATATCTGAAGGTCCAATAGTTTATTCTGCGGTGGTATCGCCATTATTGTCGGAGGCACGAATTTTCAGCCAGGCATTCTTACTCCAGGATTTGAGCTCCGTAGCTGAGTACTACAATAGAAATCCAGAAACCAAAGTGAATTCTTTCATATTCTTTCAGCAAGGAGATAGTCTTCAAAACGCGAGCACAAGTGGTTTCGATAAACTCATCATTTCCAATAGCAAGACCCGATAATGTCTGAACATTCAGAAATTGTGCTTGGAATTGAAACCAGCTGTGACGAAACCGCTGCTGCCGTATGGTCTAATGGCCGAATCATATCCAACATCATCTCTTCGCAAATCGAACACTCACTTTATGGCGGCGTAGTTCCCGAATTGGCTAGCAGAGCGCACCAGCAGATGATTCATCGCATTGTAGATGAGGCCATTGAAAAGGCAAACATTCAACTACAAGATATCAGCGCCATTGGTGTTACGCGCGGACCAGGTTTACCGGGGTCTCTGCATGTTGGTGTGTCATTTGCTGCAGGAATGGCATGGGCCATTGGCAAACCTTTGCTCGGCATTCACCATATGCATGCGCACATTATGGCTCATTTCATCAGCACCAACAGCTCGCATGTATTGCCTGAATTTCCATTTATATGCCTCACTGTAAGCGGGGGTCATACCCAATTGGTATTAATGCGTAATGTTCTTGATTTCGAAATACTTGGTCAAACCATTGATGACGCTGCCGGTGAGGCACTGGACAAAGCTGCCAAAATCATGGGGCTTCCGTATCCCGGAGGGCCTGAAATTGATCGATTGGCCCAATTGGGTGACCCCCTTAAATACCGATTCACCAGACCTAAAGTAGGGGGTCATAATTTCAGTTTCAGTGGACTCAAAACAGCGCTGTTATATTTTTTGAAACAGGAAAAGCTGGCAGATTCAAAATTTATAGAGAGAGAATTACAACATATCTGCGCCTCCTATCAACATGCCATTACTGACTACCTCATTGATCGTTTAGAGCAGGTAATTCAGGTGCATTCAGATATTCACGGTATAGCACTTGCGGGTGGTGTATCGGCCAATACTATGTTGAGAGATAAATTCACGAAACTCTCAGAGCGGTTGAATTTGAAATATCACATTCCGCCAACATCATACTGCACAGACAATGCTGCGATGATTGCATGCACTGCAGCATATATGTTGAGAGAGGGTGTAACCAGCAACAAACACTTTGCACCCATGCCTTCATGGCCTTTAACCCGCGCAGTCTACCAATAAATTAAATTGCATTAATGTGTTTGATCAATGGCAATCTTGCAGAGTTGTTTCTCCATACTACGAGCTTAGATTCTATGACTCTGCGCACAATTAATTGGGCGACGTTGTTGTCATAAAATAGATTGTCCTGCATTCTTGACTTTAGAGGCCTAACAGGCTTTTATTGCGAAAGGCACTCAACAACTGTTGTGTACCCATATTCCAAATAACCATTACCAGCATTCAATTCTACTTTGAGATATTTGCTGGAATGGGGCCGATTGCAAATGGCGGTGCAGTCGAGTTGACCCTTTAAGAAATCTATGGAAGTAAGATTCGTAAAATGCCAGTCCGCACCAATATTTCGAGTCTGCTATATAAAGTGCGTCATTCACCAAATTTGACACACTTTATCTAACAGACTCGCACCATCAAATGAATAACAGGCATTCATGGAACCATTCCTATCCTCAGCCAACACCGCCACATTCACCACACCATCATTCCCATCCCCGCTCTCATCATTGGCGTTGCCATTGAAGGGACATTAGCCCACGAGGCCGTTGAAGGGGACGTAAGAGGGGATTTGGGAAAGAAGGGATGAAGTAAGAGACAGAGCGAGAAACAGAGACAGTATGAGAATGGGGGAAGATTTGCTTTTCATAATTATTCATTTAATAGCTTATTCAACTCTTTGATTAATGTGGTTTTTTCAGGGAAATACAATTGATACTTGCTTACAAAAAGTTGATTATCGATGCTCTCTGTTGCGTACTCCACCAAAACTTGATTTTTGTGAGCGCCTAATACAATACCAATAGGTTCATTATCTTCCGGCATGTTGACCTCTTTCTTGAAATAATTGAGATACAGATTCATCTGTCCAATGTCCTGATGATTGACCTCGCCGCGCTTCAAGTCTATCAAAACGAAGCATTTCAAGATTCGGTGATAAAAAACCAAATCAACGTAAAAATGCTTTCCCCCAACGGGTATTCGATATTGCCTCTTTTCAAATGTAAATCCTTTTCCTAACTCCAAAAGGAAATGCTGTAAATTGGAGATGATTCGTTCCTCCAATTCGCTTTCCAAATAAGGCAAGTGCTCGGGAATTTGTAAGAACTCCAATACAAATGGATCCTTTAATATATCCTTAGGCTCCTGTATTTCCTGTCCTTCCTGGGACAATTGAAGTATTTGAGATTTGTCTTTCCCCATAGCAATTCGATGAAATAGCATGCTTTTCATTTGTCGTTTCAATTCTCTCACACTCCACTTTTCTTTCTCGGATTGCTTGGTATAAAATTGAATTTCAAGAGGATCATCGGATTTCAATATCTCAAAATAATGGCTCCAGCTCAATACGTTAGACAGTGTCTCACGTTTTTGAAATTCTAAATAAAAATTACCGCATATAGAGCAAGTTCGAACGGCTAAAACCCTTACCATCTCTAGAAGTTAAATCACGGGACAACTGCTCAAAAAGAAACGTACCATATTCAGCCTTTTCATTCCCCTGCTGCTCAAACTCGACAATATACTGACCAACCGTCCAATAGGTTTGTACTAAAATAATATTGACCGATTGAGCAACTTGATTTCTGCCAGATTCCAGCAAATGACCAATGCTCTCTATCAGACCATGATATTTAGACTCGTGAACCGCTGTCATTTCTTTGTCGATCAATAAACTATTTTTAAATCACCGGTTGCCGTCCGATACATCTCCCCGGCCACTAGTCCGCCCGCGAGGGCAGCGGCGTTGTCAGAGTAAACGGGAAGTGTGTTGTTGCGAATGGTGCCGGCAGCGGCGGCCTCGTTGGCGCGGTAGGCATAGGGCACTGACATGAGTTGTTGGGTGCCCATATCCACATAGCCGTTACCGAGGTCGATTTCTACTTGCAAGAACTTGGTGGTGTTGCTCCACACGATGCTGTCGAACGCCGAAGTGATGGCAGTACCCGCGCCGAAGAAGGTGCGAAACAAACCGATTTCATTGGTGGTGAGTGCGTGCGTTTCGCTGTATTCGGTGGTCCCGGTTGGCGTGCCCTCATGCAGCGTAAAGCGCACGTTAACGGGCGAGCTCACGATGGCTTGTCCTTGCGCATCGCGCGCCACGGCCTGGTAGCTGATGCCGCGGGGAACGTTGGCCAGTGGACCGGTGGTTACTAGGCCACCACCCGCTGTCGGATCACCGGTGCTTTGCACGGCATAGAGTTGGGTGATTTCTTCGGGGCTGAGGGCGCGGTTGTAGATGGTGATGTCGTCGAGGAGGCCGTGGAAATGATATGGTGATTCTGCGACGTCATTACCAATCCACAAATCACTTGTTATGTCAGACTCTGGAGCTTGCGCTCCGTTTGTAGCACTCACAAGATTACCATCAACGAATATCTTTAATACACCTCCAGTCAATGAAAAGGTTGCAACAATATTTACCCACTCTTGCAAATTAACAGCCTCTGGGGAAATCGCATAATTGCCTGGTATATTAGAGGTCGATATAAATGGCTTTCCTGCTCCCCAATCCATCGTATAACTAGGAGCAGAAACTCCGAACAGATAATCATAGGTTTCATTCACAAAATCTCGTTTACTCAAAATAATGTACCCGCCATAATTCACATCTGTTGGCAGCGTATCATTAAGTAATATCCAAGCACTCATTGAAAAATCGGTGTTTGCTAACCTCAGATCCAAATTATCACCTACAACAATCCGCGCACCTGTTTGAAATCCATAAGCGCTCCCCGCATTGCCGAAGCGGTCTTCAGCGAGTTCTGCGCCATTTACCACACCATCATTTCCATTCCCGCTCTCATCATTTGCATTGCCGCAAAACGGCCAATAACCCACGAGACCATCTTGTAAGTTGGCGGGAAGATCGAGGCAAGCGGTGGGTGTTGTGCCAGTGTAAAGGTTCTGGATTTCTTGTTCGGTGAGGGCGCGGTTGTAGATGGCGATGTCGTCGATGCTGCCCAAATGATAGCGCCCAACAGCAGGGTCAAATCCAATTGACAAGTTCGAACTATTGTTTGAGGGAGTTAGACTGCTGATGACCTGTGTTACTTCCACTCCATTGATGAACATCTTTAAAACACCGTTATTCAAATCATATTGAGAGACAATATGAGTCCAAGAATTCGTTTGAACCTGTGAGTTTCCCCACCCTGAATTAATACCAGATCGAGAACCATTTGTCCAGCGTATAGCGGTTTCAATATTTCCAGGATCATTTTGACCGCCATAAATTAGAATCTCAAAATTCTCATTGAGATCGGACCCCTTGGTTAGTATTTCATCAGCTAAAGGGTTGTATAGAGGTAAATAAACCCAAGCACAAATTGAGAACGATGTCAAATCTAAAGTTGCATGATCAGCTACTTCAATTCTGCTTGAGGTTCCATTAAAATCATAAGCGCTGTTCATCGCTCCAAAACGATCCTCCGCCAACACCGCCCCATTCACCACGCCATGATTCCCATTCCCGCTCTCATCATTGGCGTTGCCATTGAAGGGCCAGTAACCCACGAGGCCATCGGTGGGCAGATAAGAAGGAAGTTGAGCATGAAGTGAAGTGCTACCTAAAGCAAATAAAACTGCAAGAATGAGGAAGTGGTTTTTCATGATGTTTGGAAGTTTTTATTTCGGTATAAAGTTAAAGCGTATCCAATCATTTTTTGTAAACCTCCCTAGTTGCTCAGCCGCACAAACGTTGGCGTGCGTAGATGATGGCGCGGGGACAAAACGAAATGCAAATCGATTTCCCGAGCCATTCCGTTTTCAGCTCACTCCGATAGAGACACTAAACTTGACATCACAAATTGTGATATCAAGTTCCGGACATGGCGGCAGAAGAGTTCCAACTTTTGCCTTTACCGAACAGGGTATTGCTATGTTGTCGGCCGTGCTCAGAAGTGAAATAGCGGCGCAGGTATGCATACAAATAATGCAAGCATTTGTTGCCATGCGCAAAACCATTGCT
>CAZKRL010000004.1:0-112159 GCA_964555295.1 uncultured Comamonadaceae bacterium
GATTTCACGCAAAGCACGCCAAGAACGCGCAAAGTTTCGCAAAGAAAAATGCAGAATGACTTCGGTGAGATTACAATGACCGGCCTTGTTCCTACCCACATATCCAACTTCTGATCGCCGTGTATTTGAAAAGCTGCAGTATTTCTCCCTTGTTTCACCAGGTTGTCAGTCCTGAATTCGTTTGATTATTTCCTCTTCACAATCTTATATGTGGTCTTGCTCCGTTCATTATAAATATGAAGGAAATAGACTCCATCCGTGAGGTGCGCAGTGTGAATGGCTTCTTTCCCTTCTGCCTCTCTCTTACTGAAAAGTACTTGTCCTACTGAATTCAATAATTGAATTTCAGAAATTGCTTCAACTTCAATGTTCAGAATGTCATTCATTGGATTTGGATAGGGGATATTCCGTCTTATCGTGTTCTCTGATATTTTGGTTGTGGTGAGTTCAAGTGTATCGTGAATTGTACATCCCGCGCTATCCGTAATGAGTATAATGTATTCTGAACTATCCAACCAGTTTATAATGGCTTCACCAGGAAGATTGTTCCAACTGTAGGAATATGGACTTACACCTCCGGTGACCAGCAATTCTGCTGTTCCGGGCAGGCTGTCGGTAGGATAGGTCACCCATACGTTGAGTTGCATAGCGGGGTATTCATTGACCGTAAAATCTGTTGTTACAATGCAACCCGCCGCGTCTTGAATTTCAATGGGATAAACACCTGCTGTAAGTGAGTCGGTATTGACATTGCCCCAATCCGTTTGAATAGGCGGATAGCCGCCCATGATATCGATCTCGGGAGCGATGCTGCCGCCGGGACATACTGAAGAAACGCTATTCATAGCTTGCACGGGATTGAACGGGTAAACCGTGTAATGTGCAGTATCGCGGCAATCGTTCTGGTCGATAACAATTGCGAAATACTCTCCCGCTGTGGTAAGCATGGGGTTATTCCCTTGCCAGTCGGTTATAAATCCTGGTTGGCCACCTGTGATTTCATAGGTGAGCGAAAGGGGAGCGTCAGTGCATAATGTATCGGAATAAACGATGAAATGAACGGCAGGCACCTGAACAACCTCAACATTGAATGGACCGGCACATCCTGACTGGGTGAGGATTTGGCCTTCATAAAAACCTGGTATCAGCGCTGCAGGATCGGATCCGTCATTCATAACGATATCATATTCACCGTTGATGCCACTGATGGAAAGTGCAAGCTCAACCGGTTCTGCTCCGCATGAGAGGGGGGCAGTTGCAGTTACGAGGATGGAATCAGCATCCTCTATTTGCACAAGTTGTTCAGTGTAGCAAAATTGTGCACCGATGTATGTCAAGGTATACAATACTGGAGTAAGTCCGCAATATTGTATTTGCGAGTTCACGCCGTTGAGGTTCCAATCTTGATAATCATCGGTTTCAAATCCTACGCAGGCGTCGGACTGCCCGGAGCAACTGGGTGGTTGAACGTTAATATTGGCGACGGCTGCATTACCCTCTTCTATTGTTGTCTGTATTTCTTTAATAATTCCCCATTCATTTTCGACGGTGGCAGAATATGTGCCTGGGGCATACACATATATACTGTCGTTATTTACACTGTTGAACCATGTGACTTGTTGAGCATCGTTTACTGTGAGCCATATGGAATCATTTTCACACACAAACGATTTTTGGGCTTCAATCACTGGGTTGTAGGTTTCTCCCTCGATGAAAGTATAGGATGTGTTGGAATTCAGATTATAGTAGCGGTCTTCCCAACCAGATGGCCATTGAATAATAATGGAATCGAGTGTTTCATGATCGGCCATACTGATGATTTCATGTTGAGAATCCTGGCCCATATACCCTTCTCCGCAATAGGTCTGAAGCATGCCGGATTTTCCGGGATAGTAATATCGTACGATCGAGCCCACAGCGTCGCGATTACTTGTTACACCTTGTAAATGAAATTTGAGCCAGCGATGAGCGCCACCATTGTTTTGCCAAAGACCGATTGCGGCGGGTTGCATTTTCATTTCAATAATATCCCACCAGCCGTCGTTGTTAATGTCGCCCTTCGCAGAGCCATACACCGACTGAACGTCGTTGGTCATTGAGGTGTCACTGAAGGTGTAATCACCATTGTTTCTCAAGAGGTAGTTTTGGTTGTTATTCAGGCCGGGTATGGTTGTACAAACGTGCAGATCATCATGGCCATCGTGGTCGAAATCTAACCATAAGGTGCCCCAGCATAAAGCATTCACCTCGGTGCCGGATAGCGGGGCAATATCCACCGCGGTGTCACCATCATTGCGGAAGAGTTTGTTACCCGGCATGTTGTTGGAGATATATCCGTCAAAGTCGCCATCCGAATCAAAATCACTCCAGCTGCTGCTCATTCCTTCCATGGCGGTATTCAAACCGTATTGAGCACCCGATGCGATGAAGCCGTTGCCCGTATTGATGTATAACTCGTTGCCGTCGTTGAAGTCGTTGGCAACGAATAAATCGAGCCATCCGTCGAGATTAAAATCGATCCAGCTCGATTGATACGTGCGCTTAGTGCTGTTTGAAACTCCCATGGCGGCTGTTACGTTGATGAATCCACCGTTACCGTTATTGCGTAATAGCCAATTGGTTGGTCCGGTGGGTAGCAAGTTGTAATTGCTCAGATAAACGTCTAAATACCCGTCCTTGTCATAGTCTCCCCAGGCACAACCAAAGGTTTTCGCGTTGATGGCTGGCAGATGTAAACTGTCGGTTACATTCACGAAAACATCTGACCCTTCGTTTCTAAAGAGTTTGGCGCTTTGGTTATATACCGAAAAGAATAGATCGGAGTCGCCATCATTGTCGAAATCAATCCACATAATGGATTTTGGATCACCGGTATTATCAAAAAAATGTGCAGGTACAAGGGTTCCATTATCATTTCTCCAGGCCACAATTGGTTCGAAGGGTCCGCCCAATGTGAGATCGTCATCTCCGTCGTGGTCAAAGTCGTAGAAGCTTACTCCCGATCCGCTTTGAAGTGTGTTGCCTGTTAAGATGATGCCGGTTGAGTTGGTTATGTCGGTGAATTGCGCAAGCGATAATAGGTGTGCAACAAGCAGTATGGCGGTGTTTTGGATACGCATGATATAAGATAAATTAATTGCACGTTCAGAACATTTCATCAGTGTAATGGGTTTATTGATTTTGCAAAAGTAGTTTCAACATAATTTTGGGCATGATTCTTCCCATATATGCATACGGCGATCCGGTATTGCGAAAAGTATGTAACGACATTGATGAAAATTATCCAGGACTTGATAAGCTTATCAGCGATATGTTCGAAACGATGTATAAGGCTGATGGTATTGGTCTTGCTGCGCCGCAGATTGGCAGGGATATTCGATTGTTTATTATCGATGCAAGTCCGGTTGGGGAGGGTGAAGATGGTGATCCTACCTGCGTTGATTTTAAGCGTGTATTTATAAATCCTGTTGTTATTGAGGAGACGGGTGAAGACTGGGAATGTGAAGAGGGTTGTTTGTCTATCCCGAAATTGCGTGAGAAGGTTACGCGCAAGTCGAGGGTGCTGGTAGAATATTACGATGAGAATTGGGACTTGTATGAAGAAGAGCTGGAGGGCTTTGCCGCGAGGGTTTTCCAACATGAGTATGATCACATCGAAGGTAAATTGTTTACCGATCGCATCTCGGCTTTTCGCAGAACTTTGTTGAAAGGAAAACTGGGTGATATTTCGCAGGGAAATATTTCCGTCGGTTACAAAATGAAATTTCCGAAATGATCAGATACTCTATTTGGCTGTTGCTATTTCTATTTTCATGTGAATCTGCGCAGCAACCTACCTCGGCTCCTTCAGTTTCTCCTGCGCTCTCGGCGTTGCAATCTGAAATCGATAAGCTGGAGATTAGATCTAAAAGTGATTCCGCGCTTAGTCGTCCGGAGGCATTAAGATTACTCAATATTTACCAAGATCGGTACAATCTCATACCAGCTGATAGTGTTGCTATTGCCGGTCTTTTCGAAGCGGCTCGCATTGCTGATGGACTTGGGAAATTTGACAAGGCCATTGAATTGCTCGGGGTGTTTCATGATGCAACATCGAGTCCGGATAAGCGCGCAGAGGCGGCCTTCTTGGTGGCTTTTATTTATGATGCACACCTGAAGAATGCGAACAAGGCAACGGATTACTACAATAAAGTCATTCAGTTATATCCGGCTTCAACCTGGGCTCAGCAGGCCAAGGATGCTTTGCATCTGGTCGGAAAAAGTGATGAGGAGTTGATTCGGTTTTTAGAAGAGAAATCCGGTCAAAAGCCCGCTTAATATGAAGGTCGCTAAATATCTATTTGTTTGGTTATTGCCGATCAGCGCAGCTTTCAGTTTTGAGAGTCATGGATGGGCTACATATGCTGCTCTGCTTTTCGCTTTTGTAGTGGTTCCGTTGGGTGATTTTGTTTTGGGTGAAGATCGCTCAAATCCTGATGAGTCATTTAGACAGCATCGAATTTTTGATGTGATACTATGGCTTACGGTGCCTACGCAAATTGGAATGTTGATCTGGTTTCTAATTATTTCCTCTCATGATCGCCCATTTTTTGAGGCCATGGGAATTATAACTGCGATGGGAATGATGTGCGGTGTTTTCGGTATTAATGTGGCGCATGAATTGGGGCATCGTAGTTCGCGAACGGAGCAGTTTTTGGCGCAAGTGATGCTTACAACTTCTTTGTATCCGCATTTCTTTATTGAGCATAACAAGGGACATCATAAGAATGTGGCCACACCCGAAGATCCGGCAACCGCGCGAATGGGTGAGAGCGTATATGCATTTTGGTTGAGGTCTATCTATGGAAGTTGGAAATCGGGTTGGCAGATCATGTCGAAGGAGCGAAGAAGGAAGGGATTGCGTGTTTGGAGTATTGGAAATCCAATGGTCAAATACGCCTTGTTGATAGCAGGATGTCCTATTATGGTGGTCGTTGTTTTTGGAGCTCAGGCCGGTCTCTATTTCATGGCGGCGGCTTTGATGGGGATTCTGTTGCTGGAGACCGTTAATTATATTGAACACTATGGTCTAACAAGAAAGAAGATAAGCGAATATCGCTATGAGGACGTTGAGCCTATGCACTCATGGAATGCCGATTATCGTTTGGGGCGCATGGTGCTTTTCGATCTCACACGCCATAGCGATCATCATTACGAACCGTCTAAACCCTATCAAGTTTTATCGTCGATGGAGACTGCGTCGCAGTTGCCGGCCGGTTATCCCGCAATGATGTTGCTTAGTTTGATACCGCCACTTTGGTATAATGTGATGCATCCCTTGATTCAAAGAACCTTGAAATAATCATAGAGCTGATTTGAACTTCTTCCGATGCACTAATTTGTGATAACATTGAATTCATAATGGTCGATATCGGTTATTTCGTCGTGAGAAGCAAGGTCTCCGGATCCCAAAATTTATTGTCGAAATCCAATACTTGATCATTGTGTATTTCTACACCTTCTTGCTCCAAAAGTTCGGCCATTAATCCGGGTGTTTTGAAATGATGTTTGCCGCTCAAAAGACCGTTGCGATTAACCACACGATGTGCAGGGATGTTATCGTATTGATGCGATGCATTCATTGCCCAGCCCACCATTCGTGCGCTTTTTGTCATACCTAAGTATTTGGCAATTGCACCATATGTGGTAACCTTACCCTGCGGTATCAAACGCGCAACTGCCCATACGTCTTCGAAAAAATGATGAGAACTCATTTCAATTGTTGAATACGAATGTATTTCGTCTCTCGCCCTTGGCTGAGCCACATGGTTTCATAGTAGGTTCGTATTTCAAGTATGTTTTTCCACTCATCGTTGAGTGTTGACGTAAATCCATTGTATATATCAGGATGGTGCAATGCAATAGCGTAACGCTCATCTGTGCTAAATTCTAGCAGGGCTTTGCGATAGACCTCAGGATTGTCATGCTTGATGTGAATGAATCCGCCTGCGCGAAGAAAGGTTCTGTATTTCTGAGCGAAGTGGAGTGAAGTCATCCGACGAACTCCGGTTTTGTCCTGTGGCTGCGGGTCACTGAAGGTCAGCCATATTTCTGCTATCTCATTTTGGTCAAAAAAGGACTCGATAAATTCTATTCGTGTTCTGAGGAATGCTACGTTGGTCAAACCTCCCATTTGTGCCTCGCGCGCGCCCTTATGAAAACGATGTCCCTTGACATCAATGCCGATGAAATTTCTATTGGGGTACATTCGGGCCAGGCCAATGGTATATTCTCCCTTCCCACAACCCAATTCTATTGTAATTGGATTTTCATTCTCGAAAACCTGCTTATGCCATTCCCCTTTCAGATAGGTTTTGCCCTCTCTGATAATGGGAAGCAAAGGGGGTTCGTGAACGTGGGGCATGGTTTTATTTTCCGCCCATCTGCGGAGTTTATCCTTGCCCATGATTGGAGTCTTTATGAATTGCCAAATTTCTCTACGACATGTTGGGTTACGCCCGTATTGCTGAAGCCCCCGTCATGAAATAGGTTTTGCATGGTTACATATCTCGTGAGATCACTGAACAGGGCAATGCAATAGTCGGCACAAGCAAGTGCATCGGCATTGCCAAGGGGCGACATGGATTCAGAATAGTTGATGAAACCGTCAAAACCTTTTACACCACTGCCAGCTGTGGTAACTGTTGGCGATTGCGATATGGTGTTGATACGAACTTTTTTAGCAGCACCGTAATGGTAACCAAAGCTTCTTGCTATGCTCTCCAGTAAACTTTTGGCATCGGCCATGTCGTTGTAATCAGGGAAAATTCTCTGTGCCGCGATGTACGTCAATGCTACTACTGAGCCCCAATCATTGATCGCGTCTTTTTTCCAGGCGGATGCCAGCATTTTGTGCAAGCTCGTTGCGCTTACATCCAAAGTTTGCTTGTACCATTCGTAATTTATTTCTGTATAGTGTTTGCCCTTGCGAACGTTTGGACTCATGCCAATGCTATGTAAGATGAAGTCGAACTTGCCTCCGAAGTGTTCCATGGATTTGTCCATGAGCTGATCCACTTCTTCCACATTGGTTGCGTCTGCGGGTATGATTGGCGCGTTGCCTATCGCAGCAGATAAATTATTGATTTCCCCCATTCTCATTGCGATGGGCGCATTGGTAAGTACAATTTGTGCGCCTTCTGCGTATGCTCTTTCGGCAACTTTCCAGGCAATCGACTTTTCGTTTAATGCTCCGCTAATAATGCCTTTCTTTCCTTTCAATAATCCGTTACTCATCATAAAAATCTTTAGGGCAAATCTATTAGAACATTTTTGGAAATGGGAATTTCAAAAGTTTGTTTTATTTCCGTCAACTTTATCAGGGATCAGTGGTTTGTTTAGCGATGCGCCAAAGCATGAGCGGTTGCGCTAACTTTCAGCCCTGAAATGCAAGGTTCAATGTCGGATTTTCATCTTAATACAATCTCTGAAGCCATCGAGGATATCCGCATGGGAAAGATTGTCATCGTTGTCGACGATGAGGATCGTGAGAATGAAGGCGATTTTATTTGCGCCGCAGAGTGCACTACTCCTGAGGTGGTGAACTTTATGTGCACGCAAGGACGTGGTTTGATCTGCGTGGCTCTGGATGAGTCCATTTGCAAAAAACTGAACCTCGACCTTATGGTTCCCAATGCTACCGATCCGCTCAAAACCGCTTTTACCGTTTCAGTGGATTTGCTCGGTGAAGGTTGTACTACAGGTATCAGTGCACACGACAGATCAAAGACCATTCAGGCATTAACGGATGACAACCGTGAGCCACATCACTTCTCCCGCCCGGGTCACATTTTTCCTCTGATTGCCAAACCAGGGGGTGTGCTTCGTCGCACCGGTCATACCGAGGCCGCTGTTGACCTGGCGCGTCTTGCGGGTCTCAAGCCGGCAGGCACCATTGTAGAAATCATGAACGATGATGGCACCATGGCACGTCTGCCCCAATTGATAAGTATCGCGCAAAAGCATGCACTCAAAATTGTGAGTATCCGTGATCTCATCTCGTTCCGTTTGCAAACGGACGTACTACTTCAAAAGGTCGAGGAGACGCTCGTAGATTCGATACATGGCACTTTTGAACGCATCACGTTCACCGCTAAGTATGGTGGCAATACCTACCATGCCTTTTGTATGAGAGGTTGGAGCGCTGACGATATAGTGCCAGTCAGGATGCATAGTGCAAATCACGTGGAAGACGTGTTCAGTTTTGATAAGCAAAATGTGTTGTCTCGTTCTCTCGAAATCATACGTGGTCGCGGTTTTGGTGTGCTCGTTTATATTGTGCCTGAAGCCCGGTCTCATGTCAACGATCCGCTCGATTTTGGTCTTGGGGCACAGGTGCTTCGTGAACTCGGTATTCACCGTATGCAACTCATCACATCTGCCCCGTTGTCGAGAAGAAGGGGACTCGAGGGATATGGTCTTGAAATTTGTTCGACCTTGCATCCTCTGGAAAAATAAAATCTGTGCGCTATGAATAATTCATCACAGTGTATTCATGCTAACGGAGATTAATTCAGATCTGAAATCGTAAAGTATGGAAACCATTGTGCGCACATCGTTCATTCCACCTCGTTTTCTGGAGGATTTGTATGCCCATGAAATTGGAGATACAACGATGTATTCATACAAGACCTTACGCGATAAGATATTCAGCTATTTCATTTTTGAGTTTGATTACTTCTCGCACTATTGCAATGCGGGCGGCAGATATCGGGTAGAAGAAATCATTGTGAATGATACTGTCTTACAGCGCAAATGGGCGAGTGAAATCGGTATGAAGGAATCTGCCAGTGAGAAAGAAATCTTCGATGAACAATTGCGTGTGTTCAAGCCGGCAATCATCATGGATACCAACAATTTCTTCATGCGCAATTCAGCCGAAGAGTATAAAAGGAAATTCGGAGTGAAAGTAATCATGGCCTGGGATGGTTACACGGGTAACAGATTTGATCGACAGTCGAAAGGGGTTGACCTGGTGCTCACTTGTGTGGATGATATCAAGAATGCATACACCGCTCTGGGGTATCGTTGTGACATATTGCCCTTCGCTTTCGATACGAGGGTTTTTGAGTCGCTGCGTCATGAAATATCGGTGAAGGAGAATGTATGTTTCTCTGGTACGATCTCCGATAATGTGCACCAAGACCGCAAAGAGTTGCTGATGAAAATGATCCGAAGTGACATTCCATTCGAAATGTATATCAGCAATATTGGCCAGGGCTTGCATCTTGTGAGCAGGGCGCAGCTGAGGGCGTTGAAAGATTTTCGTTTCAAGGATTATTTTGACTACATCACACTTCAACAATACAATCTCGGCGGGGTATACGGAAGGGGTATGTTCAAGACGCTTGGCTCAAGTCGCATTCAGCTCAATAGTCACGGTGATAAAATTGTTCAGGCGGGTAATATGCGGCTATTCGAGGCCACGGGCATGGGCACTTTGCTGCTCACCGACTGGAAGAGCAATTTGTCGGAAATTTTCACTCCGGATGAGGAAATTGTTACCTATGCAAGTGCTCAAGAGGCCATTGACAAGGCGCGGTATTTTTTGCAGCACCCTGCTGAGGCGGAGGCCATTGCGAAACGCGGTCAAGAGCGCACGATGAAAGAATATTCGGCCGAAGTGCGTATGAATAAATTTCAGGCGTTCTGCGATGTGCTGCTCACCAACGCTATGTAGCAGGAGCAAGTCAACGCACTTATCCTTATGTTCTTCTACATTTGCGGCCATGATTACTGCTGCCTATCGCACCCTTCTTCCGGCAAGTTTCAGAGATTGGCTCTACAAAGCATTTGTTGGTGAGGTGGTTTTTTTCTTCCGGAATTTCAGGTTGCATGTGCGCAGCAAATTCACTTTTCTTTTCTATCCCTTTCTACCAAAGAATGAGTTGAACAAGGCACTGGCATTTATGGGGCGACATGGATTGACTTCTTATCCGGCGTCGTACATGCTCAAATACAAAAACATGTCAGTGGATCTGATCCGGGATGAAGAGTTACATCTCGAGTATTGTTGGCACAATGGCAGGAAACTTTATTTTACTGATGCCTTTGATCGCGATCGAATCATTCGTTTGTACAGAAGTCTTGTCACTGAGCAAGATGTCAATAGCGCCCATCGCTATATTACCCATGCAGAGTGTATGAAGGATGTTACCTTGCTTGATGTTGGCTCTGCTGAAGGTATTTTTTCATTAGATCATATTGAGGATGTGAAGCACGTGTATCTGTTTGAGGCAGAGCCCTACTGGATCAAAGCATTGGAAGCAACCTTTGCGCCATGGAAGCACAAGGTAACGATCATCAAGAAGTATATCGGCAGCACAGATAAGGAGGGGTATACCACCATCGATGAGTTTATGAAAGACAAAACTTTCGAAAAATTATTCATCAAGATGGATATTGAAGGTGCCGAATGGGAGGCGTTGCAGGGAGCGCAAAAGACATTGGGCATGCAAGCCAATATTCAGCTGGCGGTATGCACCTATCACCGCTTGGGTGATCCTGAAAAGTTCAATGAATTCCTGGGCCGAAATCATTTCACAACTTCGTTTTCTGAGGGATTTTTATTCTGGGGCAGAAGACTCAGTAAGGCAGTTATCAGAGGAGAAAAGAACGCATGATGAACTGGCTCTATCGTTTGCCCCTGATCCGATCGTTTGTGCGACAAATATCCATGAACCGATTTCGAAAAAAATGGAGAGCATTGAATGCACATAATCAAACGGTTGTGGGCCCGCGTTCATTCCCTATACATAATGTAAAAGTGGGTAGGATGACCTACGGTATGATTCATGTGCAAAGCTTGTTTGAGCAACAAAATGAATTTCTTGAGATTGGAAATTTTGTATCGATCGCGCCCGATGTGCTTTTTATGTTGGGAGTGAATCACCAGATGAAAACGTTTACCACCTTTCCCCTTTATAGCCGCTATGTTGAGCGAGATCCG
This sequence comes from uncultured Comamonadaceae bacterium, assembly GCA_964555295.1. Taxonomy (GTDB): domain Bacteria; phylum Bacteroidota; class Bacteroidia; order Flavobacteriales_D; family Sanyastnellaceae; genus CAZKRL01. The sequence continues at coordinate 10,988 of CAZKRL010000004.1, forward strand.
AAAGACGCTCTGGTTCGGGGTAAAATTAAAGTCGAAGATGAAGTTTGGATTGGTACCAATGCTATGATTTTCTCAGGCGTAACGATTGGCAGAGGTGCAATCATCGCTGCCGGTGCAATTGTGACCAAGGATGTGCCTCCCTTCGCCATCGTTGGGGGCAACCCGGCAAAATTGATACGCTACAAACTCTCTGATGAAATCATTCAGGTGATTTCCGATATACGTTTATCGGATATGTCTGATGAAGAAATTGTTGCATGTATGCCTCTCTTCTACCAAGAAATTCATACGTTGGAAGCCGCGGTGGAATGGAAAAAAATGATTCAGAATAAATTGAGACGCGATGCCTAGAATACTTGGTATATATCTGCCTCAGTTTCATCCCATACCTGAAAATGACAAGTGGTGGGGGAAAGGATTTACAGAGTGGACCAACGTTGGTAAGGCCAAGCCCTTGTTTCGCGGACATTATCAACCGCGCGTGCCTGCAGATTTGGGGTATTACGATTTACGTTTGCCCGAAGCACGCGAAGCGCAGGCACAGTTGGCCGCTGAATATGGCGTGGAGGGTTTCTGTTATTGGCACTATTACTTCGGTGATGGCCGCCGCTTGTTGGAGCGCCCTTTTGAGGAAGTGCTGAAGTCCGGGCGACCTGATTTTCCGTTTTGTCTTGCATGGGCCAACCATAGCTGGAAGGATAAACAGTTCAATAAGCAGGGCGGTGACAAAATTTTGATTGAACAGAAGTATGGTGGTGTGAAAGATTACATTGAGCATTTCAATTTGCTCTTACCTGCCTTTAAAGATCGGCGCTACATTCGTGTCAACGGTAAACCCTTGTTCATGATTTATCAGCCCAAGGATATCCCCGATCTTCCCGTTTTTCTGAGTACCTGGCAGGAACATGCACGTATGCATGGATTGGAAGGGATTCATTTTGTTGGCAATACGCATGATCTCCGCGACATAGAAGTATTCAGGAATTCTGGTTTTGATGCTGTGGCACCGGTTCGACTTTTTCACGTTTTCAAGATGCGTTTTTCTCTGTTGGCAAGAGCTTATGCCAAATTCATGCGTATCGTGTTTAAGCGGGGAAGACTCCTAGACTATGAACAATGCGCGCAGTACTTTCACGGTGAAGAAGATCAACTCAATCATTGTTACCCTAGCATTTTTCCCAACTGGGATCATTCGCCGCGTTCGGGAAGGCACGGACATATTCTGCACAACTCTCATCCCGCAGCGTTCAAAAAACATGTTACACAAGTGTTGGATTGCGTAAAAGAAAAGCCCGCGGATGAGCAAATTATTTTCATCAGATCCTGGAATGAATGGGCAGAGGGTAACTATATGGAACCCGATTTGAAATTCGGACGGGGATATCTTGAGGCATTGAAAGAGGCCCTTGAATCCGTAAGCCGAGAAAGTTGACGGCATCCTATTTTACTAGCGTTTTGAATCAGTCGCATGGTTCAAAATAAGCAACTGAAAATTTGATGCTGAGAGAGTATCTTGCGAAATGAATTTTCAAATTTGAAGTATGAAAAAAATTGCTTTCGTATCAGGTGCGCTATCATTTTCGCTGGTAATAATAGGAGTACTTTTCAAGATTCAGCATTGGCCGGGTGCAAGCATCCTTTTGGTACTCGGTCTTTGTATCAACGCATTAATTTTTATTCCGAGTATTGCTAAAGTATTGTACGACAAACTCAAATAAAGTAATCGCACTTTTCGATGGAGTGCCATTCAATTTGCAGTGCGATGAATAGCGATTGAATGGCTTAGTTTCCGGTTATGTGTTCTATAGTCTGAGTATAAATCACGACTGGTGTGATACGGAATAAATGTCAACTATTATGGCCATTTTCTCTTTCCATACAATTCCATAACATTAAATGGTTTTTATCCACAATCACTGTTGCTGCTTTTAGGGAGGATAAATTTGATTCCCCAAATCTCTTTTCATGTTCCTTCTCTTCGATACTGAAACCACCGGCCTGCCCAAAAACTGGAATGCACCGCTCACGGATTTCGATAACTGGCCACGCGTGGTACAAATCGCATGGCAGCTTCACGGCCTGCAAGGGAATCTCATTCACCACGGAAATGTTATCGTTCGGCCCGAAGGTTTTACCATTCCCTACAATGCAGAAAAAATTCACGGAATTTCAACTCAACGCGCCTTGCAAGAAGGTGTTCCGCTTGCTGATGCACTCTCACAATTCGCAGGCGCTTTAGCAAAATGTCAATATGCCGTTGGTCATAACATCGACTACGACCTTAGTGTGCTGGGGTGCGAATTTTTGCGAGCAACAGGCAGCAATCCTTTCCCCGCTTTCAAACATCTCGACACGAAGGAATTATCGACTGATTTCTGTGCATTGCCCGGGGGTAAGGGCGGAAAATTCAAATGGCCGTCGCTCTCAGAATTGCATCTCAAATTATTCGGAACCAAGTTCGATGAAGCGCATGACGCTGCCTATGATATAGACGCTACTGCCAAGTGTTTTTTTGCATTGTGTGCCCAAAACCTGGTTCCACTTCCCGATACGCAACAAAATCTCACGTCAATAAATTATGAGCGTCCGGATTTAGCTTCCTCCAATTTTACGCATGGTAAGAGCGTTGAAGAAAGTCAGCCAAAAGGCGCCGATCATGTTGATGCATCCGCAGCGCTAAATCCTGCCGCGAAGTCTTTCGTGCATTTGCATGTACATAGTCAGTATAGTGTTGCAATCATGCAAAGCACAGCAGAAGTGGCTTCAATCGTAGCGCATGCAGCAGCTTCAGGCACTGATGAGTTTCCTCCTGCAATTGCGCTCACTGATCACGGCAATATGATGGCAGCGTTTCAATTTGTGGCCGAATGTCAAAAGCAAAAGGTGAAGGCCATTGTGGGATGTGAAGTAAATCTCTGTCGTGATATGCACGACAAGACTCATCAGGACAACGGGTTTCAAATCCCTTTGCTCGCAATGAACAAAAAAGGTTATCACAACCTTGCGATGCTCAGCTCGCTCGCTCATACCCAAGGCCAGTATTATGTTCCGCGCATTGATCGAAATACCTTGTTAGAGTTCAAAGACGATATCATCGCACTCAGCGGTGGTCTCTTCGGTGAGGTGGCATTCAAAATCTTGAATGAAGGCGAGGAGAAGGCCGAAGAGGCATTGCTCTGGTGGCACGAGCATTTCGGTGATCGGTTTTATGTGGAGTTGATGCGTCACGGTTTGGATGAAGAGCAGCATGTGAATCGTGTGTTGCTCGATCTCTGCGCGAAACACAACATTCGTTTTATCGCCAGCAATTCTTCTTACTACACACAAATGAGCGATAGCAAAGCACAAGATGCGCTGGTGTGTGTGCGTGAAGGTGAGTTTTTATCACGTCCCCGTAAGTATATCGGTAAGCGAGGCCGCGACTATCGTTTCGGCCTGCCCAATGATGAATACTATCTGAAATCCGGAGCTGAGATGTACAATTTGTTTCAGGATCTTCCGGAGGCAATTTTAGAAACCCGTCGACTCGCCGACCGATGTGAGAGCTATTCACTTAAACGCGATGTGCTATTGCCGAAGTTTGAAATTCCGGCGGAGTTTCTGGATGCGCAAGATGAACAGGATGGCGGCAAACGTGGAGAGAATCAATACTTGCGTCACCTTACCTACGAAGGCGCAGCGAAGCGATATAAAGAAATTCATGATGAGCTGCGTGAGCGTCTGGATTTTGAATTGGCCACTATCGCGAATACGGGCTATCCGGGCTATTTCTTGATTGTTCAGGATTTCTGCAACAAGGCACGCGAGATGGGTGTAAGTGTTGGACCGGGCAGGGGTAGTGCTGCCGGCAGCGCAGTTGCGTATTGTACCGGAATTACCAATGTTGACCCCATTCGTTACAATCTGCTTTTCGAGCGTTTTCTCAATCCGGAGCGCGTGAGTTTGCCCGATATCGATGTGGACTTTGATGATGAAGGTCGGGATAAAGTCATTGAATATGTGCGTGATAAATACGGACGTGACACTGTAGCGCAAATCATCACCTACGGCACTATGCGCGGCAAGTCGGCGATACGTGATGCGGGCCGCGTGACAGAATATCCGTTGCAGGAGACCGACCGGTTGGCGAAGATCATGCCCGATAATCAGAACCTGCGTGAACTGCTTCAGTGGGACGATAAAACATTGCAACAGAAGGTCAGCCGCGATGATCTCGCACAGGCCAAAAGGATTCGTGAAATTGCGGCGCAAGATGGGCCTGAGGCCGAGGTGCTCAAACTTGCATCCGTGCTTGAGGGTTCGGTGCGAAACACCGGCATTCATGCTTGTGGTGTCATCATCACCCCGGATCATATCACCAAATTCGTCCCTGTGGCTACGGCCAAAGACAGCGATATCGTTTGCACACAATTCGACAACGATGTTGTGGAAAGTGCGGGATTGCTGAAGATGGACTTCCTCGGACTCAAGACTCTATCGCTCATCAAGCACGCGGTGAAATTCATCAAAGAGCGACACCGTATTGATTTGGATATCGATGCGATACCGCTCGATGATGAGAAAACCTATCAATTGTTTCAGCGCGGACAAACCGTTGGGATTTTTCAATACGAGAGCGATGGTATGCAGAAGTATCTCAAAGAGCTCAAACCTACCACGTTCGATGATTTGATTGCGATGAACGCATTGTATCGTCCCGGACCACTGGAATACATCCCCGATTTCATCAAACGCAAAAACGGATTACAGAAAATTGAATACGACTTGCCCGCGATGGAGGAGTACCTCAAAGATACCTACGGCATCACCGTGTATCAGGAGCAGGTGATGCTTCTTTCCCAGAAGCTAGCCGGTTTTACAAAAGGCGAGGCCGATGTTTTGCGCAAGGCCATGGGTAAGAAACAAAAGGACGTGCTCGACAAGATGAAGGGCAAGTTTTTGGATGGTGCAATATCGTTGGGACATCCTCAAGATAAGCTTGAGAAAATTTGGACCGACTGGGAAGCGTTTGCAAGTTATGCATTCAATAAATCGCACAGTACTTGCTACGCGTGGGTGGCTTATCAAACGGCCTATATCAAAGCGAATTATCCCTCAGAATACATGGCAGCGGTCTTGATGAACAATCAATCAGACCTTGAGAAACTCAGTGAAAAGATGCAAGACTGCCGCACGATGCAAATACCGGTGCAGGGTCCGGATGTAAATGAATCGGGCGCGGGCTTTACCGTGAATGATGCGGGCGCCATTCGTTTTGGTCTCGCGGCAATCAAGGGCATTGGTGAGTCGGCGGTGGCCAGTATTGTTGAAGAGCAGAAGCGGGGTAAGTTCAATGGCATATTTGATTTCATGTCGCGCATTGATGCGCGTGCTACCACCAAGCGCACCCTTGAGGGCCTTGCGTATGCGGGCGCGCTCGATGCGTTTGGTCTCGAGCGATCGGCTTACTTCGCGGTGAATCCGAAGGGTGAGACTTTCGTTGATGCGCTGATTCGATATGCCAATGCGATGCGTGAATCCAAGAACTCCTCTCAGTTTTCGATGTTTGGAGATCTTGATGGAGCGGCGATTCAGAAGCCCAATATTCCTCCATCTGCGCCATGGGACACGATGACGCAGTTGAGCAAAGAGAAAGAAGTTGTAGGTATGTTTATCAGCGGTCATCCGCTGGATGATTTCAAAGAAGAGATCAAGTCATTCTGTACTCGCGGAGGGTTGAATTTGTTGGAGAATTTGACGAAGATCAATGGTCGTGAATTGCGTCTTGCGGGCATCGTTACAACCTTTCAGGAGCGCGTATCCAAGAACAATAAACCCTATGGTATTTTCAAGCTTGAGGACTATGAAACATCGCGAGATTTTACCATGTTCGGGGAAGAGTATTTGAAATACCGCCATTTGTTGTCGGTATCATCGAAAGTTTTTATCGTGGGTAAAGTCGCACCGCGAATGGGCAGAATGGGGGAGGAGCTGGAGTATCGTATTTCCCGCATTGAGCCATTGTTTGATGTGATGGAAAAGCTGGGCAGATTTCTCGACTTGCGCGTATCGGTCGATAAGATCACCGCACAGATGATCGAAACACTTGAGCGCGCAATGAACAACGGCAAAGGCAAGGCGCAGTTGCGAATGCGGGTGGTTACTCCCACAGGTGAGTTTCAGCTCTCGTCGGAAACATTTCAAAAGCTTGAGCTCAACCCTGCGTCGCTCGAAATTCTGGCGAGTATGCAAGATGTGAGCTATATGATATCTGAGAAGTGATAACGAGTGATGATTACGTAAGTGCAATTGCGCGAATGTGTGGTGCTTGGCAAGTTTATGTGGGTTGCAGGAGCGAGGTTCATTAAATTCGATTTAGATTCATATAATTGCTTTTTGGGAGACTGGCGCATCCCACTGTCTCAACTACCGCTTATGCGACCACCTTCCTGTATACCTAGCAAGTAAGGTATATAGTTATGTAGCCGTCAGGCATGTAGGAGAGGCTTTTTCCATACTTTCGCAAAACACAAACGCAGCCTATGAAAAACTTAACCGCTTTACTCCTATTCTCTTTACTCTCTGTTTCACTATTCTCCCAGTCACCGCCACTGATTCCATACCAAGCCATCGCGCGCGATGCGTCCGGGCAGCCATTGGCCAATGCCACCCTCTATGCCCGGTTTACCATACACGACAACACAGCCACTGGCCCAACGGTGTGGCAAGAAATACAAACGGTAAGCACCAGCGCGCTGGGGTTGTTCACGGCGCAGCTGGGCAGCAGTGTTTCGCTTGGCAACGTGAACTGGACTGCAGGTGCCAAGTTCATGCAAGTAGAAATTGATTTGGGTAATGGGTTTATAGACCTGGGTACTCAGCAGATGCTGAGCGTTCCGTATGCGTTGTATAGTTCCAACGGTGTCCCCTCGGGTGGTGGCCATGGGCAATTGCTCACCAATTGCAACGGAGTTCCTACCTGGACTAACGATGGGCAATGCCCCGGTATCATTACCGCATTGAATTGTTCTAACGCCTCGAACAGCGGCACGCTCGTAGCCGGCACAGTGGCAATCGGTGTGATTAGCAGCGTGCCTTACACAGGAGGAAATGGTGGCATCTACAATGACCAAACAGTGAGTTCAACGGGCGTAAATGGTCTAACAGCTACGTTGGAGGCGGGCACATTTGCTGATGGTTCAGGCAATCTGTCATACACTATTTCGGGCACACCTGAGACGAGCGGTACGGCAAGTTTTGCTCTGAATATTGGAGGTCAGAGCTGCATTCTTACTCGTACGGTTGATCTGTTGGTTGGCACAATTAGCTCCTTGAATTGCAGTGGTAGCGACGTTGGGTGTTTAAGCGCATCTCAGCCATTAATGAATGTTCAAAATATTATCTCATATACTGGTGGAAATGGTGGCGCATATAATGGTCAAACGGTTAGCTCCACCGGAGTCCCCGGCCTAACGGCCACATGGAGTTCCGGGACGTTTGCGAATGGTTCAGGCAGTATGGTATTGACTATCTCAGGCATAGCTACGACAATTGGAGTAGCCAGTTTTGCCTTGAATATTGGCGGCCAGAGTTGCACACTTTCGCGAAACATATTTCCGATTTCTGTTATTTGCTCACCTGTAGTCGATAATGGAACCTTAGTCGCGGGCATAGCGGCAAGTGGTGTAAGTAGCGTGCTGTCCATTAACGGCTGCATTAATCCTGGTTTAACTCCACCTGTAAGTTCCTCAGGTGTAGTTGGTCTTACTGCGATGCCCATCTATCTTAACTCACCCGTACCCGTCAGTCAATTAAACTATCTTATAACAGGTACACCATCTTCCAGCGGCACTGCCTATTTTAATCTGCTGATTAATGGTTCTTTCGTGTGCCCAATTTCACGTGAAGTTGCCAGTGCATCGAGTATAACCACGGCTCTGATACCTGGCGGTACTTTTACCATGGGAAGCCCGGCTACAGAGGTGAGCAGAGGGACAGACGAATTGCAGCACCAGGTTACATTAAGTGCTTTTAGAATGAGCGTGCATGAAATAACAAATGCTCAATTTGCTGCTTTTCTCAATGAAAATGATATTGAGGCTAATGGTCAATTCACCGCAGGAGCTTATCCTGGTCAGATATTGATTTATAGTTGGGGTGAATACAATGGTTTATTCTATGACAATGCGCAATGGCAGCCTTTGGAGGGGAAGGAAAATTTTCCTGTGCTTGGTGTAACATGGTACGGGGCGGCAGAATTTGCTGCATATGCGGGTGGGCGATTGCCTACCGAAGCAGAGTGGGAGTACGCTTGTCGAGGTGGAACAACCTCACCATTTAATACGGGCAGTTGCCTGAGCAATTTGCAGGCGAATTATCGTTGGGATATCCCGTATTCCGCGTGCAGCAATACCAATACTAATTACTTGGACCAAACGCAAGCTGTTTACGGTTATTTGGCCAACGGATTTGGCTTGTATGATATGCATGGCAATGTTGCAGAGTGGTGCAGTGATTGGTATGGCCCTTATGGCACTGATGCGCAAACGAATCCTACCGGTCCATCTTCGGGCTCGGCGCGTGTGATTCGTGGTGGAAGTTGGAATGATGCTGCGGGAAGTTGTCGATCAGCGAATCGCGACTCCTATTATCCGGGCGTTAGCGACTATCCAATCACTTTTGGCTTCCGTGTGGTTTTTCAGCCTTAGTTCATTGTTCCCATTGCGATAAGCAGGCAAGGGATTGTCGTATTTTGTCTAAACTACCTTCTTAGCTTCGAAAGAGAAGCACAAAAAGAGAAAAGAAAAAATGAGGTCAAAATCGCCACCGCGATGGCATTAGAGCTGCGTGCTCAATTTTGATATTCTTATACCTTAGCCGCATGAAAATAAGGTTCCTTTCAATCGCGCGTAAGTTATGCTTTACGCATTTCTTTTTGATAGCTGCGATGAATACACCAGCCCAAGCTCCCGCTCTAATCCCCTACCAAGCCATTGCGCGCGATGCTTCCGGACAACCGTTAGCCAATGCCACGCTCAATGCTCGTTTTACCATACACGACAACACAGCCACCGGCCCAACAGTGTGGCAAGAAATACAAACTGTAAGCACCAGCGCGCTGGGGTTGTTCACGGCGCAATTGGGTAGCAACGTTTCACTTGGCAACGTAAACTGGGCCGCAGGTGCCAAGTTCATGCAAGTAGAAATTGATTTGGGTAATGGTTTTATAGACCTGGGTACGCAGCAGATGCTGAGCGTGCCGTATGCGTTGCAAAGCCGAAGCGTTAAACTTAATGTAAGTAGTGTAGGTGATACCTTATTCGTGGGAGATGGAAGTTTTGTAATTGTGCCCGGTATAAGCGCAGCGAATGATTTTGGGGGTAATGGCACAACTGGCACAACACTCCACTCGTGCGGTGCTCCCAACGTTCACAACCCCGACTTGACCTATGGCACCATGACCGACCAGGAAGGGAACACATACAAGACTATTGTAATTGGTACACAAGAGTGGATGGCGGAGAATTTAAATACGAGTGTATACAGGAACGGTGATACAATACCAATAGGACTTACTGTTTCAGATTGGGCCAATTCTATAAACATTCCATTGGGTGTTTCGGCGTTTTATGATAATGATTCAACTTATGCATGTCCACATGGAAGACTATACTCTTGGTTTGTATGTGTTGATTCTCGTCGATTATGTCCCACAGGCTGGCATGTTCCAACTGACGATGAATGGGATATCCTAGTTTCTTATTTGGGAGGTGAAGAAACGGCAGGCAATATGTTGAAATCGAGCGGTGAGATTTACTGGTCTAGTGGATCTGTTAGTGGTAGCAATCAAAGCGGATTTTCAGGTATTGCTTCAGGTAGGAGATTTTATGAAGGTTTTTATGATTCATATGGTGAATATGCCTATTGGTGGTCAATTTCTGAAAGTGCCACTAACTTTTCATGGAGTCGCAGCGTCTATTCTTTGAATTCAACAATCGATCACTTAAGCCAATACAAGCATTCGGGTCTTAGCGTCCGTTGCCTTCGCGATTAAATCTTGAAAAGCGTTTGAATATTGTAAGAAGGGCTGCCCCGTTAATCGGGTTCAGAGCGGCGATATGTGTTGCGCTTCGATAAACACACACCATTGAGAATTTCTCATTTACCGTTTATCGAAGTAAATAATTTCTTTTGGTCTGATACATCATCAAGTATCCTCGTTTGTTGGCATCAGTGAGGAATGAACGACTTAATAATGTTTCCATCAATGGTTGCTTATGTAAGTAGGGAGTCATTAGTTTCTCGATGCGGCTTTGGGCAACACCAATACGTTTTCCGAATTCTTCAAAATCACTTTTGGTTGGATGTAAGCCGTTCTTGTATTTCTCGCTTTTATAGTCATCGGCAAAAAGTCCTTTGTCAAGGGCGAAGTCTGAATCATCGACATGTAGTTTAGTGTTGATTAAATCATAAGCCGGACTTAAGAGGTAATCGCCTTTGGACGATTCAAGCAGAGAGAAGTTTTTCAAATGTGCATCACCATTTGAAAACACAAAGTTGAAAAGGACCAGTGAAAAATACTTTTCAATTTCAATACGCCATGCCGAAACATATTTCTGAATCAATAATCCTGCTTCCTCGTAACTGTATTCGTATTTAAAGTTGGGCCCACCATTATCAGTTGTTTTTCCGGCCAATGTTGCAAAGTCTTCTTTTCCCCACTTGGCGCCATCATCTTTTACATCAAATCGTTTTGTGATGTATGCAGGAACGCCGTTCTTAAAAAAGATCATAGCGTTTTCTGCTGTATTTATTCCATACACTTGTTTTGCAATTTGCATAGTTACATGTTCGTTGGCCGGCACCTGATCCACTTTTTTTAAATCTCGCGGTATCGGTTTGAGAATGTAGGTGCCTTGCTCTCCCTGGTGGGTTAAACGCAAAATGTTTTTCTCAAGAACAAAACTTACCTTTTCCTGCACACCAGAAATCGATATGCGCTTACGATTTTCCATGAAGAGATTCGCAGCTTCTTCATTTTGCTGTGGCTGTTCGTATGGTAAAATGTGACTTACTTTTTTTCCGTTGAATGCATTGCGCAAACAGCCGGGGCTGTATGTAGAAAACCCTTCAGCCAAAGTTCCAGGACAGAATTTTAATTCGTTAATGTTCATTTTTCCAAAAGTGGTTTAACGGTTATTGCGCCAATAGTGTCGTATTGTGCGGTTGCTCCAAGCAAGCTGAAGTGATCATGTTCATCAATTCTTAGCTGCACACTTTGTAGTTTTCTGTTCACTCCTTCACTCAGCATATTGAAAAAAATAGGAAACAAAAACTCACTGCTATACTCCTGTTGTGATTTTGGCAGTGTTAAGCTGATGGCAGGGTATTTTTCATTTAGAAAATAAGCGTCATCATATCTGAAAGTATAATGCTTACGATGTACTTCAATGAGGAAGCCAGCCAGAATTCCATTGCGGTATATCTCTAATGTTCTCATTCAGTTACGGTTTCTTTTTTACTTGAAGCGTGAATTCCATTCCGAGTACTTCGGTCAATTTGTTGATCACCTCGATCGATGGATTTCCTTGACCTTTCTCTAATTTATACAGCGTATTTATGCTGATTTGCGCCAATTCAGCAAGATGTGGTTGGGTTATATCCAGCTCTTTTCGTCTGTTCTTAATGGTCTGACCGAGATCCTTTGCTAACATTTTAATGTGATTTATGCATCGAAAGTAGCGTTTTTTACTGGAATGAACAAGAAAATAATACTATAGTGTGATTTTTAATGGATGAGTGGATGGTTCGGTTTTAAAACGATACAAAACCACTCTTTAATGTGGGTTTAGACTGTCAACAATCCAAATCTCTTTCTGTGATGTTGCATATCGACGTTCAGAAAAACTGCGCACATTTGAATGGGATCATGGGGTAATATCTATTGAGTATCCTTCACTAATTGACAATGTAAACCAACCGAACCAATAACCCAGCAAATCATCCCCGCTTAATGGAGCGTGATCTATCCAGGCGGATGCATGCGCTTGTTTCGGTCCTAAGATTTATGTGCCACGCGACTATAGCATTCGTTTTCATTCCGCGAAATCCATTCATGATCTCGAATGGAGGTTAGGGAACACCGTTTGTTTTTCATGAATTGAAAAAAGCCGAAATCATGAGGGTACATCCTGCCCGTTGTCCACCTTCCCACTCTATCATCTTACATTCGCATTAAATAATCACTGCGCAATGAAATCATTTGCTTTCGCCCTTTGTTTGTTTCTGTCCTTTTCACTCTATTGTCAAAATCAAGCTGATAGCCCCGATTACTCTTTTCGTATTCGGCAGAAAATCGAACCACCTATTCTGGCATTCGAACCGGGTAGTGTGCGGTTCACCGATGCCAATGGCAATGATGCTATTGATGCCTCGGAAATTTGTATGCTGCATTTTCGATTGCTGAATACCGGAAAAGGAGATGGACTCAATCTGAAGGCATTGCTCACCTCAAAATCTAAAGTGCCGGGCATAAGCTTTCTCTCCTCGCAAGCTATCGCGACAGTGAAAGCAGGTAATGGTCAGGACTATGCCGTTCAGATTATGTCAGACATGAATACCACCGAGGGTTTGTTGAACCTGAAGCTGGAGGTGGAAGAACCCAATGGCTTTAATACGGATGCAGTAGAATTGGAGATTACAACTCACGCTTTTATTGCACCGCGGGTGAGCGTAGTGGATCATCGAATCTTCGGTTCAGATGGCTCCTCGACCTTGCAACTGAAACGTCCGATACGTCTGCAATTGCTCGTTCAAAACACCGGTGCCGGCGCTGCTGAAAATGTGAATTTTACCTTGCAGTTGCCCGAGAATGTTTTGCTTTCCGATGGTGAGGCGGTGCAATCCCTGGGTCTGATGAAACCCGGTGAAACCCGCAGTGTTGAGGTAGAGTTTTTTATCAACGCAAAATATGCTGCTTCCGATTTGCCGCTTGCCGTTACACTCAAGGAGAAGCTCGGCAGGTATGCGCAGAACTGGAGCGAAAAGTTTCAAATCAATCAGCAGATTGCTTCAGATAGATTGGTTGTGCAATCTAAGGTTGAACAGAAGACAAGTGTGGCGGTCGCTTCGCTGCGCAGCGATGTCGACAAGGACATTCCTCAGGGTGTCGCGGAATATGCCAAAAGGTATGCACTATGTATCGGTAATGAGCACTATAGCGCTCATGCCCAGGGTTTGTCGGCCGAGGTCGACGTGCCATTTGCGGTGAATGACGCTACGGTATTTGCAGAGTATGCCAACAAGACCTTGGGTGTGCCCAAAGAAAATGTGTTGTTGCTTACTGACGCCACCAAGGCACGCATGTCGCAGGAGCTCAATAAGATTGAAAAGTGGATGGCACTCGATAAGGGCGAGGCCGAGGTAATATTCTATTTCAGTGGTCATGGTCTTCCTGAAGAGGGCACCAACACGCCCTTCCTTATCCCGGTGGATGTTGAAGGTACACGCCCTTCCGATGGTCTTGCACTGAATGAGGTGTATAGCCGGTTGAGTGCTAGTCCTGCCCGAAAAGTTACGGTGATTCTGGATGCGTGTTTCAGCGGTGGCGCAAGGGCGGGTGAACTTGTAGCGATGAAAGGAATCAAGGTGAAGCAACGGGTAGAGGGTGTTCCAGGGAATCTTGTCGTGATGGCGTCCAGTTCAGGCAATGAGGCCAGCGCAGTTTTCAAAGAGAAGCAGCACGGGTATTTTACCTACTTCTTGTTGAAGTGGCTGAAAGAAAATCGTGCGCAAGGCAGAATTGAAGACATGATGAAGGTAGTGCAGGACCAAGTGTCGCGCGAGGCGGTGCGCATTGGCAAATCGCAGACACCGCAACTGTTGGCAGGACCCGATGTTAGAGAGAAGGTGGGGGAGATTCGTTGGGGCAATGAATGAGTTTCACTGGTAGGTATTTATGAATCAATTTATAGCAATGCGTCAATTGGAAAAAAACATCAACTCAGAAATTCACCGGCGCCGTTCCCCTCTCCTTTGGAGAGGGGCCAGGGGTGAGGCGCTCACACTCCTAACCCTACTCTTTCTTCTCGCAGCGCACACCAGCGCCCAAACGGTGCGCGGGGTATCGGCAGAGCAGCAAGGTCAACAGGTCGTGGTGTCGTATGAGCTGCAGACAGATGCGCCCTGCGAGGTCAGCTTGCATGTGTCATTAGACCAAGGCAAGACCTGGAGCGACGGCCTCTCACAATGCACGGGCGCGGTGGGCAAGAATATCAGCAGTGGTCGCCACAGTATCACATGGAATGTATTGGCAGAGCGCACTGAACTTTGGGGTGATGGTATTCGGTTTAGAGTGAAGGCGAGTAGCAAAAAAAGCTACGAACCCGAGATGGTTTTTGTTGATGGCGGTACTTTTATGATGGGAAGTAATAGCGGAGAGGATGATGAGAAGCCGGTTCACGAGGTTACTCTTTCATCTTATTATATCGGAAAGTACGAGGTCACCCAGGCGCAATGGCGGGCAGTGATGGGCAATAACCCGAGTTATTTTCAGAACTGCGACGATTGTCCGGTGGAGCAGGTGTCATGGAATGACATACAGGGGTATATTCAAAAGCTCAACGCCCAAACCGGCAAGCAGTATCGATTGCCCACCGAGGCAGAGTGGGAGTATGCAGCACGCGGTGGAAATAAAAGCAGAAACTATACCTTCAGTGGCAGTGATGATATCAACTCAGTGGCTTGGTATGACGGCAATAGTGGAGATAAGACACATAAAGTAGGTGGCAAGCAGTATAATGAATTAGGCATTTATGATATGTCCGGAAATGTTTGGGAGTGGTGTGCGGATTGGTATGGTAATTACTCTTCCGCAAGGGCAACAAATCCCAAAGGGCCATCATCGGGTGAATCTCGTTTGCTCCGCGGCGGCAGCTGGTACGGCAACGCTCTTTTCTGCCGTTATGCGTTCCGCTTCAGGAGCAATCCCGACGGCAGGAGCCTCAACCGCGGGTTCCGGCTTGTTTTCTCTCCCAGTTCGCCGTGAGGCAGGCAGGGGCGCCGGGCGGTGAGTGGAGCGGAGCGTAACGAGCGACCGTTGGGGCAGCGCGCGGCGCTTGGGTGTTGCGGTATGAGATTAGTTTTATTAAAAAGATTTATGGGTAAATAGCAATGCGTCAATTGGAAAAAAACATCAAATCAGAAATTCACCGGCGCCGTTCCCCTCTCCTTTGGAGAGGGGCCAGGGGTGAGGCCAAAGCTGTCAATTCATGCAAATAGAATCATTCAATCTCCTAATTGCGGATCAAGCTGAGTTAACCGAAAACAAGTCTGCATCGGATAGAGCCGATTATCTCACCGTTCTTCACCACGAAGATTTTTCTCGATTTACACTCACGCTTTGGCTAGGCGCTGCTATTTGCGGTTTTTCTCTCTTCGCGATAGTTGTCTGTTATATCCTTATGGTAAGTTCAAGCCGTCCGCCAAAACCAAGTTCAATAATTTTTTGAAGCGTCGAAATCCGCGCTTCTTTAATGTTATTCTCGATTTTTGAAATATAGGATTTAGTGGTGCCTACTTTTTCTGCAAGTTGTTCCTGTGTCATCCCCATTTCAACACGAGTGTCGTGTATCAAAACACCAATTTTAAAAGCTTCATAACCTGCTTCAAGCTCGTCGCGTTCTTTTGTCCCTCGTTTGCCGTAGTTCTTTTCTTTAAACTCTTCCAGAGTCATCAAGTTTTTGTTTTTCGCTTTCATATTCTGCCTTTATTTTAAGTGCCATTTCGATTTCTTTCATTGGCGTCTTTTGCGTTTTCTTTTGGAACCCGTTTGCTAAAACAACCCATTTTCCTTGATCAAAAAAACAGAAAATTCGAAAAATGTCGCTACCTTGTTGAACTCGGATTTCATAGAGGCCATCCGTGTTCACAATGTGTTTCAGATACGTTTCAGGGACCTTTTCTAAGTCTTCAATCAAGCCAAAAGTCCAAATAATTTTTGCTTTTACCTTATGAGTTTGCTTGGAAAAAAGTCTTGAAAGTAGTGCTTATAAAAAGTAATCTTTCTGGGTTTCTGATTTTCGCTCGCAACGCAAATTACCAATGTTTCCCTAAAGTGAAACAATTTATTTGGAATTTCTTTTGCATGTCATGTTGTGTGTACTGTGAAAATTCCAGTTCAGATTTGTTTACGCCTTCCCGGCAGTTGTGGTTCTGTTTAAAATTATATCGCCCATGAACACTCCATTTCGAGATAATTGCCGACGGTTTTGTCAATCATTCGCAGAGGATCTTTCCTTTGTGTAGTTGCCCCTCCATACGATTCATAAAATAGCGATAGGTGCCACTAGAGATGTTATCCAAAATCCCTTTTGTACACCAGCGACTTTTTTATATGTTCGTTCTGCCAAAACCTTGTAACATGTCATTACCTCCTTGTCTTTTGAATGGACGATGCTGGATTGTCCTGCTCAATTTCGTTTTTGCTTCACCGCTTTTCGCGCAAGACTCGCATTACTGGACCCAGCAATTTGGCTCGCGATCGGCCTTGTTGGGGGGCGCCGTAGTGGGCGGTGTGCGCGACAATAGCGCCGTGTACTACAACCCCGGCGCACTTGCACAAATGGATAGTCTTACCGTTTCTGTGAGCGCTAACGCGTATCAGTTGGATCAACTGAATATAACAGATGGAGCAGGGCAGGGATTGGATTTAAACTCATCACAGACGCAAATCATTCCATTGATGATTAGCGGTGTGTATAGATTCAAAAAGGCGCCTCGTCATACTCTTGGATATTCCATCATCGGCAAGCATCAAACGGGTATTAAATTTTCTGCTCGCACCGATGGTTTCCTCGATGTGATTCAGGAAAGTAATAGTCCGGGCGCCGAAGAATTTATCGGTCAGTTCAATCATAAGTCGGGCCTGAATGAGCAGCTGTTCGGACTCACCTACGCATACAAATTCAATCGACGATTCTCGCTGGGCGTCACCCATTATTTGGCCTACCGAACCCAATATCTGGAGGAGACCTATGTGGCCCGCGCCATTCCCGATATCAATCAATTGTACTACTACTACGTAGCTCCGCTGGTGGCCACGAATATTCTTTATTCAGCCGAATTCAGTAACCTTCGTGCATTATGGAAGTTAGGATTTAGTATCGACTTGGACCGGCTTAAACTGGGCGCCACCCTAACAACGCCAAGTATTGATTTTGGCGGAAGTGCAATGGTGAATGCCGATCAGAGTGCAACCAACCTGAATTGGCTTGCCTCGGAGTGGTCGAATTACGCTAATCCGGATACGATGAGCTACACTCAATTGGTGGTCGCATCGGATGAGTTTCGATACGATCAGTTGTATAGTTTTACTGCCAACGATCGTCAGCAGGATTTGAAAACATTGTATAAATCACCCTTGTCCATTGCTATTGGTGCTCAATATCAATTCGGCAAAACCTCATTGAGTGCAACGGCTGAATGGTTTCAGGCGGTGCCATTGTACTACCAGGTCATTCCGAAAGACAAGGAATTCATCAGGCCTGTTTCAATCGATTATGACTTGTCTAGTAAAGACATTCTTGCTTTTCGCGAGAGCAGTAAAAGTGTAACCAACATTGCTATAGGTATTGAGCAGGAGATCACTCCAAAATGGCATTTGCTTGCAGGCGCAAGAACCAATTACTCGGCATATGAGAGCCATGATGAAGAAGACGGCGACCAGTTGACATACACTTCCTGGGATTTGTATCATCTCACTTTGGGTGCTACAATCAAGAATGAGAAGTCAGATTTGTCAGTGGGAATCAATTATGGCTTCGGTACGGATCGCAATTTCACACAGCCGGTGAATTTCTCCAATGCCAATGAATACAATTATCTTTTGGGAGAATCAGTTCCGGTTAACGCCCAGTTCAGTTCCATCGGTCTCATAATCGGCTATACCTATTATCTGAATTCTATGGAGAGGCCATAGTAGGTTTTCGAATGGGTGTCTTGATAGCTTTCATTTGGTTACAGTGTAACAGTAATTCAACCGATCTAAGCATGTTATTATCGGTTGCTTTCAGTCTCCAACTTTAGAACTGCGCTGCCAATTGGTAAAGGAATACGGGTTGAGGTTTCATCATAAAAAGTTTGGCGCAATGTGATGATGCATAGAGGTTAATCTTTGATGCAACGGACACTGAACCCGTTGAGCGCGTAAAAATCATTTTCACTAACGCTGGTCTGGGTATCGTAAACAGATCGACTTTATGCGCATCTCCACCCAAACCAGAATTTTCGCTTACAGTCTGTAACTTAAGATTTCAGAATTTCGGCAAGTCTTGATTTTACAAAATCCAGTTGCACTTGTTGGTTGACTTTGCGCAATTCCATATTCCTTCGCCATTCTATTTCTTCCGCAAATTCTATCAATGTGCGCGAGCGAAATTCACTGCCATTGCGATCAAGATAGTATAACAATGCCAATAATAGCAGCGCAGCTATACTGCTGAAAAACCATGAAATGCCAATGGCAGCAGGAATACACAGAAATAGCATCACCAAACTCAAACCATAGATTTTTCTTGAAGGCCGGAGCAGTCGTTCCGTAGGATACCCCATCTTCTTTCCCAGCGCCTCTATAGATGTGCGACGGTTTTTGGGTTCGAAAATTTCGTTGATCAGAGTGTCTTCCGCCAAGGGATTTCCATCGTTGACATGAAGAGAAATTTTCTGCAGAATAGTAGCCGTGCTCCATTCTCCGTTCAATTCTTCCGTCACCCGCGCAGCCAGAAAATCCGTTGCACTAGATAACGAATACTCATCGGCCAGCAATTCATCCGCAGTAATATTTACATGAAATTCTGCATTTATCGCCGGTATTTTGTTTGCTATGTATTCCCTCCTGATCATTGACTTGCCCGATGTCATGTTTACGACCTTATATTCTTGTTGTACATCTGCTCCCGCATCATCTTGATGTCACTGCTCTCGAGATATTCGTCGTATGACATTCTCTTGTCGATAACACCACCCGGTGTAATTTCTATGATACGGTTGGTAGTAGTTTGCATAAACGTGTGGTCGAATGACGACACTATCGCTACCTGATTCCAATCTTTCATAGCATTGTTAAACGCTGTAATTGACTCGAGATCCAGATGATTGGTGGGCTCATCGAGCATGAGCATGTTCGCGCCTTTCAACATCATTCTTGAAATCATGCAACGAACCTTTTCGCCACCACTCAAGACATTGCACTGCTTCATTACCTCTTCACCGCTAAAAAGCATTTTCCCCAAAAATCCACGAACAAATGTCTCGTCTTTGTTCAACGAAAATTGTCGCAGCCAATCAACAAGGTTGTCATTGGTATTGAAGAATTTGCTGTTATCGTGAGGCAAATAGGCCGATGTAATTGTGGTGCCCCATTCAATCTCTCCCGCATCAGCAATCATTTCGCCCGCCAGTATTTCGAAGAATAAGTGCAATGCCGCCTGATTCTTGCTGATCAATGCCACTTTATCGCCTCTCAATAAGGTGAAGGAAATGTTGCGAAACATCACCCCGCCTTCAGCGTTATGAGCCGTGACGTTTTCTACCTTCAATATCTGATCACCACATTCTCGGTCGGGCCTGAATATAATGCCCGGATACTTTCTCGAGGAAGGTTGGATTTCATCAATGACCAGTTTGTCTAATAATTTTTTTCTGCTCGTTGCCTGTCTTGATTTTGATGCGTTCGCACTGAAGCGCTCTACGAATTCTTGAAGTTCTTTGCGCTTGTCTTCAACTTTTCGATTTTGTTCTGCGCGCTGTCGCGAAGCAAGCTGGCTTGACTCGTACCAGAAAGTGTAGTTGCCGGTAAAGAGTCGGATCTGTCCAAAATCGATATCCACAATGTGTGTACAAACCGTGTCCAGAAAATGCCGGTCGTGTGATACTACGATAACCGTGTTTTCAAAATTCAACAGAAAATTTTCGAGCCACGTTATGGTTTCTACATCGAGGTCATTGGTGGGCTCATCGAGTAGGAGAATATCAGGGTTGCCGAATAAGGCCTGTGCGAGTAATACCCTCACTTTCATTTTTCCTCCCAAATCTTTCATGAAGAATCCGTGTATTTCCTCACTGATTCCCAAACCACTCAGCAATGCTGCGGCATTGCTTTCAGCATTCCACCCGTCTTTCTCTGCAAATTTTGTTTCCAAATCAGCAGCTCTCTCACCGTCGGCATCCGAGAAATCTTCTTTTGCATACAATGCTTCCTTCTCCTTCATCAACTTCCATAACGGCGTGTCACCCATTAGTACGGTGTCCAAAACCGTGTATTCATCAAATCCAAATTGATTCTGGCGCAGTACACTCATTCGCTCGCCCGATCCCATGTGTATTTCGCCTGTTAAGGAATCCACATCACCGGAAAGAATTTTTAAGAAGGTGGATTTACCTGCGCCATTCGCGCCAATCACGCCATAACAATTGCCATGGGTGAACTTCAGATTTACATCCTCAAATAGGACCCGTTTTCCGTAACGGAGAGAAATATTTTGTACTTGTAACATGTAATTTTTCGGGGTGCGAAATTAGCTCTTTTGCCTTGCTTATACCTCAATCGAGGTAATCCGAAAAATGAAAATAGTTTCATCTTTGCATCAACCAATGAGTAAGCTTTTTACATTGAACTTGGTGCCTTTGGGGGTAATTGCTCAGATCTCACATGTCGCTGAATGTGCCTATCGTTGCCGTTTGTCTGAAATGGGGGTCTTTCCGGGTGTAGTGGTGAAGGTAGTTCACAAGGCCCCACTATCGGGTCCCATTGCCATTAAAGTCGGAAACCAGTTGCTTGCTTTAAGAAGAGAGGAAGCGCGTCTTATTACCGTGGAATGTGGACCATGAGTAAGTCGCGACAGTTGAAAATTGCTCTACTCGGTAACCCCAATTCAGGGAAGACGTCTTTGTTTAATATCCTCACAGGGTTAAATCAGCAGGTAGGAAATTATCCTGGTGTAACGATGGATCGAAAGGTAGGATCTTGCCAATGGTCAGATGATTTTCGTTCCTACGTCATCGATTTGCCCGGCGTATATAGTTTGTTTCCGCGGACGCAGGACGAAAAGATAGTAAGTGATATTATGTTGGATGGTGAGCATTCCGATTATCCCGATATGGCGATAGTGCTGGCCGATGCAACCCATCTTGAGAGGAACCTTTTGTTGTACACACAGGTGCGTGATTTGGGGATTCCAACCTTGTTGCTGCTTTCGATGGAGGATAGCGCAAAGCGTCAGGGCATTCAAATCGATGTGCAAGAATTGTCGAAGCAATTTTCTGGAGTGCCGGTAGTGATGATGAATACCCGGAGCGGCCATGGGTTGCGCTCACTGCGCGATGCTGTTGTATCCCACGATATGTCGCGGGGTGAATGTACTCTCACTTCCGAGAATTTCAATTTGATGCTGGGTAATCAAGCGCTGGAGGAAGCAGATATTCTGCAGCGCATTGAACGAATCAAAAAAATTGTAAGCGCGGCAGTGAGTGTCAGTGAAATCCCGAAGTCCGATTATTCGTCCCGTATCGATCGCTGGCTGCTACACCCCGTGATCGGGTATGTGGTTTTTTTCAGTCTGCTCTTATTCATCTTCGAGGGAATTTTCACTTTCGCTTCATACCCCATGGAATGGATGGACAGTATTTTTGGCGGGCTGTCGGGTATTTTATCAGATGTTTTACCATCCGGTCCGATATCCGATTTGATTTGTGGAGGGGTCATTCCCGGCATGGGCGGAGTGCTAATCTTTGTGCCACAGCTCGCGATTCTGTTCTTCTTTCTCTCGATTCTTGAGGAGTCAGGATACATGGCTCGCGTGGTTTTCATGAACGACCGGCTAATGCGTCCTTTTGGACTTAATGGCAGGAGTGTTGTGCCCCTTATGAGCAGCGTTGCGTGCGCTGTGCCGGGTATTATATCGGCGCGTGCGATCAATACGAGAAAGGATAGACTGATAACCATATTTGTCGCGCCGTTGATGAGCTGCTCGGCAAGGATTCCCGTTTACACGCTGCTCATTGCGTTAGTCATTCCTGAATATAGCGTTGTAGGTATTTTTGATAGTCGGTCACTGGTGATGCTGGGCTTGTACTTGCTGGGTTTTGTATCCGCACTTTTGATAGCCACAGTTGCCAAGTATATCATCAAAACTCCTGAGGTGAGTTTTTTAATTCTTGAACTACCCGATTACCGTATGCCGAGATGGAGGGCGGTTTTTATGAATGTTTACCATAAGGTTTGGGTTTTCTGTCGTGATGCAGGGAAAATCATAATCCTCATTTCTGTAATCCTTTGGTGTCTTTCTGCCTATGGCCCAAAATCTGATAGCGTATGGCCGACGCGAACCGAGGTTTTGCATGAATCTTATATTGGATATCTCGGTACTGCAATAGAACCCTTAATTCGTCCTCTTGGCTTCGATTGGAAGATTGGTATTGCACTGATAACATCTTTCGCGGCGAGAGAGATTTTCGTTGGTAGTATGGCAACGATTTATGGTGCCGGGTCAGCGGATGGTCAGGAGATGCAATTACTCAATCTGATGCAGACAGAAGTTTTTGCCGATACCGGTTTGCCGGTTTACACATTGGCTTCAGGATTGTCATTGCTTATTTTTTATGTCTATGCAATGCAATGTATGGCCACAATGGCTGTCGTAAAAAGGGAAACAGGCGGTTGGAAATGGCCTTTGATTCAATTGATTTCTCTGGGAATGCTGGCCTATATATCGGCTTACGGTGTCTACAATTTACTTTGTTAGACGTAATTTTCGAACGATAAAATACCCATGCAGGAAATAATTGTCGCTTTGATTTTGGTCTATGTGTGCTTCCGATTATTTCGTCGTAAAGCGGGTTGCAGTAATTGTTCCGGCAGCGCATCTAAATTGTAAGAATGTCGAACGATGTGGTGTTTGCTATAACCGATATTGAAACCACCGGTGGTCAGCCGGGTGGTAACTCCATTATCGAGTTGGGTATTTGTTTTGTGCGCGGTGGCAAGATTGAAGGAAGCTATCATTCTCTCTTCAATCCGGGTCGAGATATTCCAAGGTTCATTAGTGGGCTCACCGGAATAACGGAAGAAATGGTATGTGATGCACCTAAGTTTTCTGATGAGGCCTTAAGAATATTCAGTTTATTGGAGAATTGCATTTTTGTTGCTCATAATGTGAATTTCGATTTTGCTTTCATCCAAAAGTCTTTTGAGCAGCAAAATATTCGATGGAATCCTAAGAAGCTTTGCACCATTCGCATGGCCAGAAAAGCATTCCCGGGGCTTCGGTCGTATGGTCTCGGCGCACTTGCAAATCACCTCAATATCTCTCAGTCTGAAGCGCATCGTGCCCTTAGTGATGCTGAAACCGCAGCCATGATTTTTCTTCGTTCTTTGGATCAATTGGGTGCTGATGGCACTCAACAACTTATTCGAAAATCAGATCCGGAAAAATTTTTACCTCCCGCGTTGCATCAAGAGGTGTTTGCGAATTTGCCTGATCTCGCGGGGATATATTTTATGCGAGATAGCAAGGGTAAGGTTTTGTATATCGGCAAGGCCCGGAAAATAAAATCGAGGGTGCAGCAGCATTTTACAAGGTATTTGGAAACGTCGAGGGCGCAGAATTTTTTGCGGGAGGTCGCCGATATTACCTATCAACTATGTGGTTGGGATTTGGTGTCGGGAATTCTTGAGGATGCCGCCATTCGAAAATGGATGCCCCCATACAATAAGGCTCAGCGTACTTTACCTACCCATGTGCATGTAAGAGCGTATCGCGATAAATCTGGAAATGACCGATTGGCTATCTCAGAGGGTAAGCGAACAGCGGATGCAGTGAAGTCTTTTGTTTCCGTAAAAGGTGCAAGGAACTGGATGGTCAGTTTCTGTAAGGAGTTTAATATCTCACATCGAATGGCTGGCCTTGACATCTTTATGGCCGATGAGATTATCGATGAGGATCACAACACTAAATTGGCAGAGGCGATTCGCATCATTCAGGCCCGCATTGAAACACTGGTTTTTCAAGGACCCGGGAGGGAACCGGGTGAGTATGCATTTGTTGTTTACGAGGCGCAGGAAAACTGTTGGGTAGGGTTTTCTTTCGACTCGTTCGATAATCTGGATCAGCTGAAGCTGGGTCTTGAAATGGTTCCGGTAAGTAGCGTAATTGATGGTCTCATTCGTCAGGCCTGGGAAGCGGACACGAGTGTTAAGAAGGTGGTCATTAAATCAACGCACTGAGTTTCATTCGCTAAGCATTGTTTGTTTAATTCTTCAAGGAATTGAATTTCGTTGTGATATGTTGCGGCTCCAGATCGCTGATTTGTGTTACTTCGTAAATATAAAATTCCTCTAAAGTATTCAAGGGGTTCAAACGGTTGAGGAGTACGTCGAACCAACCCGCCTCAATTTTAGTTCGAAATGTCAGTGATGGGAAAATGTTCTTAATGCGTGCTACACGCTCATCAAGCTTTTCATGGTCGTAGAAAATATAGTAATTCGGTGTATTCATTTCATGTATTGACCCCTTTGAAGCCGCCTCAACTTCAGCGAAGTTTTTCATCATGTCAGTGATGTTACTTGATTGATCCCAATAGTAGTTGTTGTCCCATATCCCCGAGTAAAATTCAGGTAACATTGCAGCTTTATCGCGGTGTGTATACTCCAATACGAAGTTTTTGCAATTGCCCTGTTCGTAGAGATATACCATGGCCTCAACCCGCGATTTTTTGGAATAGGTGAATGTGAAAATCAGCATGGCAAGGATATTCAATACCCAAAAAATTCTCCATCCGTAGGTGTGGATTTTTTGCCATCGCTCATTCGTCGATTTTTCATGGATAAACAGGCCCCAACCTACAGTACCCAATATGACGAAAAAGGGGAGGGCGGGCAGAATAAATCGTTCTTGCTTATTGGGAAAAACAAAATGAAAAAGCAGAAACGCAAGTGTTGGTGCAAAAATCAGTAGGTAATGCTTGTAGGATTTCAAAAATCCGTAGAGCAGAAATAAACTTACCGGTGGGAGAATGAAGACGCTGATGAAGCTCGCATATGCAAGTGCAGAGCCCGGATAATTCTTGGCATTTTGTTGGTTGTATTCAAAGTACCCCAACAAGTGCTGAAAGGGTTGGCCGCCCCATAGAAAAATGTCATCGGCCTGACTCAGTGTAAACGCTATTGCCGATGCAAAGCCAAAAATCAGAAAATTCCGAAAGCTCGAGAAATAGCCCAACATGACTCCGGTGACCGCAACAAATATTCCGGTTTGATATCTCACACCAACGGCAAATCCCATTGCAAATGCAGCCAGAATAATCGTGCCCGTTGCAATCTGAAGCGTTGATCTTTTGATGTCTTTGATGGTTGCATTTCTGATGAGGAGATACATACCTCCGAGCAACGGTGGCATGCACACGAGCTCCACCAAATTGCGCACAGAGAAATTCGGCAGGATGGCAATGGTAGCCATCAACCATCCGGCAGTATTTGCGTAGCGTCGTTCTGAGATTTTCTCCGTTATGCGATAAACCATATAAACCGTAAGCAAACTGTACAACGCATGAATTACACGCATCAGAAGCATCTGATGTTCTGGGTGGTCAATGCCCAGTGAATTAAAGATTTTGAAGAGTATGTACAGATGCCCGAGATAGAAAAAACTGATGGGCTCAGGATGCTCACGGTCATTTCCGATGCCCGGAAGCCAGTCGTTGAAGTTCTTGCCATCGGCCCATGAAGCCGCAGGTTCTACGGTGAGAAAGTGGTCGTCATGCATCATGTAGCCCTGAGCAAAAAATGCAGCAAGCAGACGTGCAGTAAGGCCCACCAGAAGAATTACTCGAAGCGGGTGCTGTTGATAATAACGGTAGATAAAATTCAAGTCGATAGGAGAGTTTTAGTTGCGGTTGCGCATGCGTCGAAGTTTATGAGATGAGCGAACCACGAAAAGACCTTTGTTATCCGTGTGCCCCACCAGTTCTTTAATGGTAAACGTTCCTGCGGTGATCTCAATGTACTTCCGATAGATCACTTTCTTGCGTTTCTCTTTTGCCTCGGTTTCCAACTCTATTATGGTAGTATCATTACTGACGTCAAATTTTCTGATCATCCAGTTCACTCCGTTATAATCCATGGTTGTGCCCAATTCGTTGATCTTGCATTCACCTACACCACTGAATGTGTTGCCTTTGCCTTCGTCATATTCCAGCACATATTCCCAACTCTTGCCATTGTATGTGCTGTTGCATTGACAGGGCATTGCATACACTGTAGAGTCATCTCCCTCATCGGTGTATTCCATGATGCCCGACCAGTTGCCGTTGAGCTTGGCCAGCTCTGTAGCAATGGAATCTCTGCGACTTTGTGCTTGCAGCTGTTGATGCATCGTCATCAGAAAACCTGTGCTCAAGAAAATCAACATTTTGTAAAACAGAACTTCACATGTTCTCAGGTTGTGCATAATAGAAGTTTCGATTATTGAAAATTCATTTGAAGTTCGCCGCTATTTCAACGCAATTTAGCAAAGAAATTTAACCTATGGTATTCGCTGAAAATTATGTATGTGGCGTGTGGACAAGAGGCAGCGGGAAGCCCGTTGATCTCGTTGATGCCATCACGGGTCAACCTTTTGGATATGCCAACGCTGATGGCCTGAATATGCGTGAGGTCTTACAACACGCTAGATCAGCGGGTGGCAATGCACTTCGCAAGATGACTTTTCATGAGCGGGGTCGAATGCTGCGTGCATTGGCGCTCTATTTGACCGATCGAAAGGCAGAGTATTATGAATTGAGCTACCGAACAGGTGCCACCAAAATCGATAGCTGGATTGATATCGATGGCGGTATTGGGAATCTTTTTGCATACGCTTCTCTTCGCCGTCAATTTCCTGATACGCCCCACTTTACCGATGGCGATTACGCAAGGTTGTCAAAACAGGGATCTTTTATCGGACATCATATTCTCGTTCCCAAGGAAGGCGCAGCCGTTCATATTAACGCATTCAACTTTCCCGTTTGGGGTATGTTGGAGAAGGTCGCTGTCAATTGGCTGGCAGGGGTCCCTGCCGTTGTGAAACCAGCCACATCTACTTCCTTTCTTGCAGAGAGAGTGGTACGCGATATCATCCTTTCAGGTATTCTTCCAGAGGGCGCATTGCAATTGATATGCGGCAGCGCAGGTGATCTTCTCGATCACTTGATCTCCCAAGATGTTGTTACTTTCACTGGTAGTGCCTCAACGGGTAGAAAACTGAAGCGTCATGACAAAATCATCGATGAGTCAGTGCCGTTCAATATGGAGGCGGATTCTTTGAACGCTTGCGTGCTCGGTCCCGATGTGGAGCCGGGTTCGGCTGATTTTGATATTTTCATCAAGGAGTTGAGAAAGGAAATGACGGTTAAGTGCGGTCAAAAATGTACCGCGGTGCGCCGTATAATGGTGCCATCGGGTAGGGAAGAGGCCGTTGTCAAAGCTCTTACTCAGGGCTTATCGAAAACGGTTATTGGTGACCCTCGCCATGAATCCGTGCGCATGGGTTCTCTGGTGTCTATTTCGCAGCTCGATGATGTGCGCAGCGCATTGTCTGAATTGATGAAAAACAGTGAGGTGGTATACGATGGTAACAAGTCTCTGGAAATTGTTGGAGCGAACAGTGCCGGTGCATTCATGGCTCCAGTGCTATTGCACAACACCCAGCCGCTCAGTAACATCGCCTGTCATGAGGTGGAGGCCTTTGGACCCGTGGCTACTTTGATGTCGTACAATACGATTGAGGAAGCAGCTCATCTTGTAAAAATGGGCAAGGGATCATTGGTATGTTCAATCATTACCTCAAGTGATACACACGCAAAGGCATTTGCATTGTCAGCGGCGTCGCACCACGGAAGAATATTGGTGCTCAATGAGTCTTGCGCACCGGAGAGTACAGGTCATGGTTCGCCCATGCCATTGTTAGTGCATGGCGGACCCGGTCGTGCTGGTGGCGGCGAGGAAATGGGCGGCAAGCGGGGTGTGTTTCATTATATGCAGCGAACAGCAATTCAGGGAAGTCCCGATGCTGTAACGGCCATCACCGGGGTATATCAGCAAGGCGCTCGACGACCAGAATCCGAGCCGCATCTTTTCCGCAAACATTTTGAAGAGATGGAAATTGGAGAAACGGTTTATACCCATAAACACACAGTGACTGAAGCTGATATTGCCAATTTTGCGAATGTAAGTGGCGATAATTTTTATGCTCATATGGACGCTACATCTTTAGAGGGAACCATTTTCGAGCGACGAGTAGCACATGGCTATTTTGTTTTGTCAAAAGCTGCCGGTCTATTTGTAGATCCCAGGAAAGGTCCGGTCTTGCTCAACTACGGCATTGATGAGGCACGATTCACCAAACCCGTTTATCCGGGTATGACCTTGGGTGTTAAGCTTACAGTGAAGGAGAAAATTGCTCAAGAAAAAAAGGGTGATGATGATGTTGCAAAAGGTATAGTGAAGTTTTGGGTGGATGTGTTCGATGAAACAGGTGAGACTGTGGCATTGGCAACGATACTGACGATGGTGAAAATGCGCCATCAGGGATGATGAGATGGATTATTGTTTCGTTGGGTTGTTGTATTCTTTCGCTGTGTCATGCTCAAACGCTGAAAAAGCTATCACCAACTGAGGTTCGTCGCGATATTGATACATTGTATCATTACTATGTAGATCAATCTGCGATAGGTTGCGACAACATCAAGGCAACTCGTTTTCGAATTGCATGTGATAAGAAAAAATCTGCCATTACCGACTCGATTACCGTTCATGCATTGGCGTTTGAACTGGCAGAGTTGATGGCGGGCTGCAACGATGCACACTTCTCACTTGACTGGATGTATCTGAATCGGAAATTCCCCAGAGGTAATGGCTTTTTTCCTTATCGATATATCGCAACGAGAAATAATTCTGCTCTAAGGTTGGTAATTACCGAATATTCTCGTGGCTCTGAAATCGATGGCGCTGAATGGTTGGAACTCAATGGTGTTCAAGTAGCAGATTTAATTCAATGGGCAGCCAAATATGTAAGTGTGGAAGAGGGTGCTGATACGGTGCGGGATTATATGGCTGCATGCTGGTTGCCTTGGTTATTGGCGCAGTCGGATCATTTGAAAAAAAGTAATGAATGGTCTTTGCGAAGCAATGATAACGGCAATGTCACTCGGTCACAATGGCCTACCATCGAAGCAAAAGAGCTGGAAGCGAGGATGCGCAATTGTGTTTCCAAATCCGATAAATCCGGGATGTCGTATTCAATCCATGGCGAAAGGGCAGTGTTGAAGATTTCAACCTTTGCCCCGAAAAATACCCTTCGTAGTTTACGAAAGTTAGATCGTTTTTTTCGTGTTGTCAATCGCAAGCACACAACGAGTATTTTGTTGGATCTTCGGGATAATGGTGGTGGCAACAGTGCGTTTGTAGAATATCTATACAGTTTTCTTGATACTGCGGGTGTATCCGCTCCGCAGGCCATTATTCAGCGCAGCAGTGAATGGGCCAAAAGGCGATTGTTGCCATGGACAAGTCAGCGGTCTTTGCTCAGCTTGCTCGAGCAGGATGAAGATGCACGCGCTGCGCTGCGGCTATTGTCTCTTCCTGATGGAACTTGTGATACTGTTTATCTACATGAGCGCATACATCAACGAGAGAATAGGGTCTATAACGGCGAATGTTTTGTTGCAGTGAATGGACAAACGGCATCGGCAGCAGCTCACTTCGCAGCCTTGATGCAACGCAATGGGAAAGGGAGAATCTTGGGGCAGCCATGTAACGCCAATACAACTGATTCGGGGGGAAATGCAATCCGGTTAACCTTGCGCGCAAGTGGAATAAGGATCATCGTTCCATTGATTAGATACATCAATTTTGAGGTGGATAATTCTGTGCGAAAAGCCTTGTTGCCTGATATAGAAATATGGCCTGATCATCACGATATTTCGCAACGTGACGATGCTATCATTAACTGGTTTTTACAACATGAATAGGTTTATTCTCATATTTTTTTCACTTTTAATAATTTCGATTAGCGCTCATGCACAGTCCGACTCCATTTGGCGAATTACGCTGCGGCAGGCGGCGCTCAATTCATTTGAAGGCCAGTCTCGGCAGTTAAAAAGTTATTATGAAACTTCGGATATCGCAGCTCGTTCATTGGCGATTCATTCAAGAAAGTCATTGGATAGTTTACTCACCGACTCGGTATTTGTAGCTGCCGGAATCAGTCTCCCCTTGAAGACTGAAAGGTTGTTGGATTATCGAAAATCGGGAAATCTCTTGGGCGCGAATTATGAGTTGATAAACATTGCCTCAGAGTTGGATTCTGCTACAGAATGGAATGAATTTGAAATGTCATTACTGGAATATGCGACATCCGTATCAGGTGATTTGAGTAACGATAAAGTTTCCTTGCTCCTGAGCAATTGCAATTTGAGATTGGTAAATGCCAACAATCGGCAACAACAGGACTCGTTGCGCAATGTTATAAGTTCTCTTGAGACGTCGAATGCGGAGCAGCTTTCAGCAACTGATACGAAGGTAAAATTGACCGAAGCGGCGTTGAGTAAGTCACAAATATTCAACCTCGCGATGCTGGTGGCTTTTCTCATTTTGCTTGTGGCGTTTTTTGTTGTCAGGCATGGATTGAGAAGTAAGTTACGGATGGAGATAAACAAGAATTTAGATACTTCTGAGCTTCAAGTGCTGGTGCGGAAAAACGATGATCTGAAGAGTGAATGTGAGCAATACAAGAAAACGCTGGAGGAAGTCATTCAAAAAATGAATTCCATCGATCAAACTACGAGAGGTTATGTAGGTATACTGGAAGAGCTTAAGGAGATGTCTTTGGAGTCGTTGGAATTGTTTCGCCAGCAGCTGGAAGAAAGTAGATCTAAGCTATCCCCTGAGGTATACATGGTTTTAATAAACGCTATTTCAAGAGCAGCTTCTTCTTTGCGCGAAGAGTACCAACGAACCATTGAACAACTGAGTTGATATGAAGAAACAATACTCCATCCTGATCATTTCCATTTTTTGCAGTTATGGTTATGCGCAGCAGTTCAACAGTTTTAATGCACCAAAGGCACAGGTGGTATTTGATGACGAAGATGACGAAGAACCGGAGGATGAACGAAAGGGTTTCTCATTTGGACTGAATCTGGGGGCTTATTTCAGTTCATCGGAAACCGCCAATATCTATAATGGTGATGGTGGTATGGCTGTTGTAAATCCCGCCTCGAATCTCTATTGGTATAGCATCGAAGATCGTATTGGGGTCAGCTCGTTATTCATCAATGATATCCAGGCAATCAATACATTTTACAACTCATCTGGATACGCTTTTTTGCAGGATTCCTATCCATACAATATGCGTTATATGCCTGCCTTTTCAGTGGGTTTGCAGGTGCGGTATAATTTCAACCGTTACGCAGCTATAGTAGCCAATCTTAATGCAATTCGGCTAAAAGCGGCAGGGCAATTTACCATGCAGTTCTTTGGAACACCTCAGCCGCTCAATGCGCAAGCTGATATCAGATTGTTTACCATTGCTGCGGATGAGCAAAGGTTTCAGGCCAACCTGGGGTATCGTCAGGGCTGGATGATGGGCGATTTTTCCAATTTCTATTTTCAGTTTGGGGCATGCTTATTAGGCACGAAATGGCAAGACAATTATATCTACGTGGCGGAACGAAAAATTTCTTTGATCACCAGTGCGCCAGTCGCAGGTCAAACGCCTGTTACGGCGCAACCTACAGCGGCAATTGGATTGGGGGGGTATGGATCAGCTGGTTTTGAATTTTTTATCGGCAAGTTCACCTTTGACTTGGGATTTACTATGTCGCGCGATGAAATTGTGATTCAGGAAATCAAAACGCGTGGTTGGAATAAAAACATAATGGCAACATTTACCATATGATGTTTAAAGAGGTTTCTTATGAAACTCAAGAATCAGGTGCCGGTGGATGCTGCAAGTATGGTGCTGTCATCTAGTAATTCAGACAGTTGCACCTTCGTTATCGAATTTCGCATGTGAGCGTCTGCAATGGCTTTTACCCTGACATAATTCGGTGAATAACCTTGAATGTATCCGTCACTCTCCATCTCTTCCCAAAGTACCTCTGAAGTTCTTCCAATCATGGAACGATAAAAGGCCATCTTCTTTTTGTCGGAAAGAAGTCGAAGTTGTTGTGTTCGCTGCTGACGCAATTTCATCGGAATTACGTCCGTAATTCTGAGTGCGGTAGTATTCGGTCTTTCACTGTAGGTGAATACATGCAAATAAGTGAACGGCAGTTCATTCAGGAAGTTGAGCGTATTCAGGAAATGATGATCTGATTCTCCCGGAAAACCCGTAATCACATCGATACCAATAGCCGCGTCGGGTAATTTAGAGACTATGGCATTCACCTTGGATGCGTATTCTGATCGCCGATATCGCCTGCGCATCTTTTGTAATATTTCGTCATCACCACTTTGCAACGGAATATGAAAATGCGGCATGAAGTTTTTCGATGTTGCTACAAAGTCTATGATATCATTCGAAAGGAGATTCGGTTCGATGCTGGATATTCTGAAGCGGATGTGCGGAAATTGAGCGGATAGACTTTCGATGAGCTCCAGTAGTGTTTCGTTGTGCTGAGTTCCGAAGTCACCAATGTTTACACCCGTGAGAACGATTTCTCTCGCGCCAGTTGCAACTGCTTTTTCTGCTTCTCTTAAGGTGGCTTGAATGGTGGCACTGCGACTTCTTCCCCTCGCAAGCGGTATGGTACAAAATGAGCAGAAGTAATTACAGCCGTCTTGAACTTTTAAAAAGGTTCGCGTACGATCACCTGAAGAAAAGGAGGGATGAAATTCGTTGACATCCTTAATGGCTCCTGCTTTCACAACTGGGATGTCATGGTTGCGTTCCGACATCACTGCTGCTGCAAGATTGAATTTTTCATTCGCCCCCAAAACCAATTTTACCCCGGGTATAGCAGCAATGGCCTCCGGTTTTAATTGCGCATAGCAGCCAATGACTGCTACGTAGGTCTGTGGATTTTGACGCAGCGCCCGGCGAATGATATTGCGACATTTTCCGTCGGCATCTTCCGTAACTGAACAAGTGTTTACAACAAGCACATCGGGTGATTGATGGAGATCCACCCTTGTATATCCGGCCTGTATCAGGTCCTTGGCCAGAGCTGAACTTTCAGCAAAGTTCAATTTGCATCCCAGCGTCTCAAATGCGAAGGTTAAGAATTCCGTCATCAAGTGCAAAACTAACTTATTTAAATGCCTTAGTTATTTCGAAATTTGCCCATAGGGTTAAAGACAAACAAACATGAAAAGATTTCTACTTTCTATTTTCTTGATATCACTATGTAATGTTGTTACGGCTCAATCGGGCTGCGTTTCGATATCGCAAGACACCATTGTTCTTTGTTCTGATGGTGCACCTATCGTTTTACCACCGGCAAGTCCCTTGGGAGGTAACTACACCACGGCAGGTGTTTATAATTTGATCGGCGATGATTTTTACTTCGATACACAGGGTGTCACACCAGGCTTTTACCCTTTGATTTATACCTTTAGCGGTGGCAGTTGCACCGGCTCTGATACGATTGTGGCTCAAGTTGTGTCTACGGGTGTTGTTTCTGTTTTTGGGGCGGATACCACGATATGTTACGGCGATACAGCGGTGATTCAGACAACCAAAGATGAGCTTGTGTTGTGGTCGGGTGCAATCACCGGTCCTCAAACCTTCGACTCTATTGGTTTGTATTCACCGTCGTCTACTCATGAATTCTATTATGAGTATTCCTATATCGTAGACGCGAATATGAATTGTATGGTGAGAAAGTATTTTGATATCAATGTCATCAACTACACTTCCGGTCCGAGCATAATTGGAACTGATTTCACTTGTAGCGGTGTGCATGAAACTTTTTCGATTTTGCCGACAGGACTTGTGAATGGTCAAGAATATTCCTGGATATGGGCGAATGGAAGTGTCGGAAATAATCTCGATACCGCTTTTGATGAGTCCGGATCAGTGGATTTATTCATTACTTCTGAAAACGGTTGCGATACTGTTCTCAGTTTCGATATCGTTGTTTCTTATACACCCGAATTGGTCGTTGATAGCTACTACGAAATTTGTAACGGAGATCCGCTTTATCTGTATCCCCAGGGCGGTGATGTGTATAGGATTGGCACAGATCTTTTTCCGTCTACCTCCGATGTAATTGTGTATCCACAATCTGATACGAGCTACTTCATTACAGCTTTTAGCAATGATTTGTTGGAAGAATGTTCTGACACGGCAACCATCAGTGTTAGGTTATTTCCCTATCCCAATATCACTGTAACAGGCATGGATACACTTTGTCGCGGTGAATCTATCTCGCTGGCCGTAAATGGAGCCGAGTCATACGATTGGTTTGCAACGGAGTCCAATGGATCCCTTATTTATCCACCACTTGGTGCCTCAGACTCGGTTGCTTTTTTACCAGACTCTACTGTCAATGTTCTTGTTAGAGGTTACCAATACATCTGTTATGACGAAGAGATCGTGGAGGTATTTGTAAACCAGTTGCCCAATGTCGAAATCTTACAGACCGGTTCGTCATGTCTAGACAGCAATGTCGTTTATACCGCCTCGGGTGCTGATATTTATGAATGGTCCAATGGTTCTGATGCACTTGAGTTTGATGAGATTGTTTTGAATGATACTATCTATTATCTCACGGGTGAAGACATCCAAACCCATTGCATAAACTACGATACTTTGTTTGTGTATGCTAATTCCAATCCTACTATTGAGCTTTTCGCACCCGATAGCGTTTGCTCGATTGATCCTTTCTTGCTTCAGGCCCAGGGTGGAGTTTCCTATCAATGGAGTCATACCACTGAAACAGATTCGGCAGTTGCTTTTGCTTCTCTCAACGCTGATGGATTTATTGAGGTTATTGGACTCACCGAATTTGGATGCGGGGGTCGGGATACGGTTGTAGTTAAAGTTGTAAATAAACCCTTCCTAACCACAAGCCCGGATGTGGAATCATGTCTGGGCGCTACAATAAATATGCAAGTGTTTTCCAATGCAACTTACACTCCCGCTTTAGAAAATAATCAAACGACTTTCGTAGCAACGACAGACACGATTTTGACGTTCACTTCGACCAATGATTTCGGTTGCACGACCGTGGCTGATTTCAACGTTTCAATTTCTGATAGTCCGAATATTATTGTCATTGGGGAGTCGAACGCATGTCTGGGCGATCAATTGTTCTTTCAGGCGCAGGGCGCAGTAAATTATTTCTGGAATATTGAGGCGAATGGTAATGAGGCCTCTGTTGTTGTGGAAAGTGATTCAGTGATTGTTGTTGCTGGATTCGGTGAGAATGGATGCTTAGGATCAACTTCCTTCGAAATCAATATGCGTGATATTCCCTCATCGGATATTATTGGAGCAGATTTGCTTTGTTATGGTGGAAGCACCGTTCTCCAGGGCGCAGGTGATTTTGAGCTCATTTGGGAAGGTTCGGTGATCGACTCACAATTGGTTCTGAATAATATTACATCTGACACACTGATTCAAGTTGAGGTAATCAATGAATTTGGTTGCGCAGGATCGATTGAGAAGTGGGTAAGGATAGCCGATTTGAATCCGGATGTTACAATCTTTGGAGATGACTCTCTGTGTGCCGGTGAGAGCACGATTCTGTATGGCCAAGGAGTTGATGCCTATTTCTATTGGTACGATTCAATACCCGGATCCAGCTATGCTTTCGAGAATTTAAATGCGGATACTTCCGTTAGCATTACAGTTTACAATGAACTAGGATGCGATACTACTTTTTCGAAGTTGATTCGCGTTTTCGATTATCCCCAAATTGCATTTGCCGATGGTCTGTTCGCTTGTAGTGGTGAATGGGTTACCGTTGACGCCAATACCGACGTTCCTGTTTTGTGGGAAGACGGAATTTACTCGCCGTACCGTCAATTTATACTTACTGAGGATACTGTGCTTTATGCTACCGCCATCGGAGAAAATTTCTGCTTGTCTCACGATACCGCTGTCGTTGGAATATCTCAATCTCCCATCGTATCTGTCATCTCTTCAGGGGATGTTTGTGAGGGTGATTTGATAACCCTTACCGCGTCGGGGGCCAATACTTATGAATGGAGTAATGGTGAGGAAGGAAGTGTTTTAGTAGTAGAGGCAGAATTGAATCAGTCATTCAGTGTTACTGGCTTCAACGAAGAGGGATGTTATCATGTCGCAACGGTAACTCCCGCTGTAAATGAGGTCTCAAGTATCCAGGTTCAGTTTATGAATGATACAGTTTGTGAATACAATCAGGGTATTGAGTTAATAGTAAATCCTAGTGGTGGCATTCTCTCCGGTGATGGCATTATTGACGGTATTTTCAGTCCGTCGGGGCCTGGTGTCTATGAGGTGCAGTATAGCGTGATTTTAGACAATGGATGCACCGCCACCGGAAGTGATGCTATCCAAATTGGTGATTGTGTGGGAATCGATGAGGAGCTATTAGTTTTCTCAGACTTATATCCCAATCCTGGCAATGGATTTATTCAATGGGATGTTAGAATTCGGCAAGTCGAAATTATCGACGCAATGGGGAGAATTCTATCTGTGAAGAATGTTTTATCTGGCAATATTGATTTGACCGATCTCCCCGAGGGTACTTATGTACTGGTGGGTTATGCCAAAGATGGCATGGTCGCTCGCGGGAAGTATGTGTTGTGTTGCAGATAAGGATGTTGTGACGTGTTGATTCAAGCAAGAATTTCCCGCCGTGGATTCAGTCTTCGTTTCTTACTTGTAGCGTCTTTTCTTTTTTTGAGAATTGGATTGTCCGCGCATCTTGTTGAGATGCCCGATACCCTGATTTTGGATGGCGAATACATAAGTATTGAAAGAGATACGAATGAGATTGGCGACAATCTTGAAGCAGATTCGTTGAGCTTACCTGCGGATTCCAAAATTGAATCCAGTCGTTTTCAAACTTATCTTTCCGTATCACCTCAATTTTCCTTGATTCAGCCCGAGTTCACAGATCATCCTGAGGGTTATGTAAGCTTATACGATTGGTTGCAGCTCAACCCTCTCAGTTCTCTGATGTCGTCGCGAAGTACAGGTATAAACTTCAGTGTATTTGGCGAAAGCATTATGGCAGAGAAGCGGAAATTTATTTTATCCTACAGAGTGGGCGCCGGCGTGGGATGGAATCAGTTTTTGATGCCTGTGGCCTACGCAGATGAAAGTGAGTTGTTGCAGAATGATAGTATCCTTGATTTTCGGATGGATGGAGATGATCTTTTTATGGCCTATTATATTCCTTTCGATAACGGAGTTGGTGAGGCAGATTCTGTATTTGTGAAATGGCGAAGGGACGCCTTAAAATCATCTTTTATGAATGGTGTAGTGTCTTTCGGTGCGGGCTTAAGACCCCGGAATAGTCCGTGGCAAATGGGAATAGATTTATTCGTTGGTATACAGGGTAAATTGAATAATAATTCAACATATCGTGTTGGATGGGTTTCGCAGAAATCAGGTTACTATGAAACCACTGTAAATTCAGATATTGTATTCAATCGTTTGTATACGATGCTGCAGTTAAGAGTGGAAAGAGTTTTCTCAGGGATATCCAAGGGGTTTTTTCAAAATTCGCAATGGGGTTTGAATGCTTTTATATCAGGTCGACAGATGCTCGCTTTCGAGAGTTTTACAGCAAAATTTAAACCACTTGGAATTCGGGCAACTTTTACAGTGAATCTCTGACTTTGGGTTCATGTTGCGTTATTTTCCATCGACTCGCCCATTTTACAAGAAATTCTCTCTACATTCGTCACATGCGAATCATTTTACCGTCGGTTTTTATTTTTTGCAAGCTAACTTGTATAGCGCAAGTTTTTAATGGTGGGTTCGAGCAAAATTTGGCAATACCCGATGCGCTTGGACAGTGGTCGTTAATCTCAGGTTGGACCAATGCTGGAAGTTCAGCAGCTTCACCCGATTATTATCATGTCGACGGGAATATCCAAACTGATCTGCCTGAGACCCCATTCGCAGTGGTCAATGCTGCTATGGGAAATGCTATCGTGGGTATGCGTGTATGCGGTCGTCAAGGAGAGCAAACCAGAGAATACCTAACCACCCGGCTTCAAAATCCCTTGATCGCTAATGCCCACTATAAACTTAGCTTAAAGGTAACGAATGGTTCTAAAACCAGCGTTTCCGATGCAGGTTTAGCAGTTAATCATCTTGGCGTTGCACTCACTGAGAATGAACCCGTTCAAAATTCTACCGATCTTTTGTCGCTAACTCCTCAATTCGTTATTCAGGAATTATGTGCATCTGAAACATGGATAGAGTATACGTTTACGGCTAAAGTGACAAGTCCATTTCGTTTTTTGACCATCGGTCTTTTTGGTAATGATGAGAATCATAATATCCTTCCGCAATGGGGCGAAAATTCACAGTTCGCCTATTATTTTTTCGATGAAGTAAAACTCGAAAGGGTGCCGGATATGGTCGAGATCAACGAAAAATTTCCCGTTGTGAAACCAGAAATTCCTATGCCTGTTCCAACCCCAGGTATCTCAGAATTTTTCTTTCTGCCAAATTGTTTCTCACCTAATGCAGATGGAAGCAACGATTACTTCGCACCCATCTCAGGAATTGTAGATCATTGGAACGTCTCAGTTTTCAGCAAATGGGGAGATCTCATTTATTCTGCTAATGAACTTGCTCAGGGATGGGACGGTACTGCTAACGGTCTCAATTGTCCGGATGGCGCATACATATGGCAGTTGAATTTTGAGCGCATCTTGGAATCCGGAAAAAAGATTCCAATGGAATTTACGGGTGTCGTAAACGTGATTCGCTGAGTCGGTAATGACCTCAGAGGTTAAGGATGTTTTTCATTCCTGCAGTTGGAAAGATTTTCCAGACTGTGCGCCAATCACCAGGCATTTCATTGACAGAAATGATTTAATAAGGAACTGGATTGCTGCCTGGCCCAATGAAAAACACTTGTTGGAATGCGCCAGGAAAAGGCAGTTCAGTCAAGAGTCAAGAGCTTTGCTGGTCAAGAATCTCTTACAACAATATCACGAAAGTGGCTTACAGGAAAATATCCCAGAAGGAATCCATAAGCTGCTTAACCCCAATACGTTTACTGTTTGCACAGGCCATCAGCTTTGCTTGTTGGGAGGCCCATCATTCATCTGGGTGAAATTGACGCAATTGTGCAGAATCGCGCAATCAGTGAATGATAACCAAAGCGACATTCATGTGGTTCCTGTTTTTTGGTTGGCTTCCGAAGATCATGATATCGCCGAAATATCGAAGATTTCTCTTGGGGGAAGGGAGTTCGTTTGGTCTTCCTCTGAGCAGGGTCCGACAGGCAAGCTGAGACCAACCGGAATTGAAAAGATCATGGAGGATATTCAGACCTCATTCCCCCAATTATGGAATTCGCAAACCCTGAATGAAATTCGTGAGGCATATGGTTGCGACAATCTTGCAGGTGCGTGGCGTCGATTGATTCACCGAGTCGCCGGACATTTGGGAATCGTTGTTATCGATGGTAATAACCCTTCTTTTAAATCTTGTTTTTCTGACATCATTATCCAAGAACTCGAAGATGGATTTATGCATCGTACCATGCAAACGCAGCTTGAGGCGTTCAAGCATAATGGTTTCGATATCCCTGTAAATCCAAGGGAGTGCTGCTTGTTCTACATACGCGATGGTTATCGGAGTAGAATCGTTCGTAAAGAAAATGATTCATTTGAAACAGCCGAGGGTTTATACCGATGGTCGCTAATGGAGATTGTCCATGAAGCGAAAACTTCCCCTGAGAATTTTAGTCCCAATGTACTCATGCGCCCCCTCTATCAGGAGTGCATCCTTCCTAATTTGTTATACCTTGCCGGACCTTCGGAATTGAGCTATTGGTTGCAGTTGAAGCCATGTTTTGATGTAGTGAAAATGAAATTCCCCTTGTTGCATTTGCGCAGTGGTCTCACGATGATATCTAACAGCGCTCAAAAAGGGATGCTCAAATGGAATTTGACATTGCCGCAATTGATGCATCCATCGGATGTCATTTTGAACCAATTGATTCGGAGGAATAGTAATCTCCTTTTTGAAGAAATGAAGATGATTGAGGAGTTGTGGGTACGGGTAGTATCAAAAGCGTCAAAAACCGACATTACCCTCAAAGCCTCAGCCGAGGCCGAATTGAAGAGGGTAAGTGAAAGTATTCAGAGAATTGAAGGAAAGATGATGAAGGCCGAGAAGCGCAAAAATTCAGAGTTGTCATCAGCCATTTCCAAACTGAAGGAGTCCTTGTTCCCTGGTGCAAAGTATCAGGAGAGGGGAGAGGGGATGCTGATTTTTCATCCTGTAGAATCCCGATTATTAGATCGACTCATGCGACAGATAAATCCCTGGGCATCAGAGATGATTCTTATGGAATGGCAGAACGATTGAGTGGGGATAACAATAGTAAAACCAATTGTACAATTTTATCTTAACGCTTATCGAGATAGCACTGCAGTATTATAGCTGCACTGATCTTATCGGTAAGTGATTTATCTGCGCGTTTCTTCTTGCCCAAATCCATCTGATGAATAGCGTGTGATGCCAATTTGCTGGTATAACGCTCATCGATCTCATGAATGGGCAACAATGGAAATGATTTCTTGATCCGTTCTATGAATGCCCGCTGAAGTAATGTTGTTTCGGATGCAGAACCATCGCGATGATACGCCACACCAACAATCAATGCCTCAACGTTTTCCTGCGTGATGATTTTGGATATCTCCTGCCAGAACTCCGGAGGGGAAATGGTTTTCCATGGCGAGCCAATGATTTTTAGCTCGTCGGTTAAAGCGAGCCCGATCCTCTTGGTTCCAAAGTCAATTCCTAAAAGTTTGGGCATTCGTTACCGAGAATTTTCGATTGCTGATTATATCCTCTCAGCGATTTTATAGTTGTTGCGGTTGCTTGAATTTCGGCCAATCAACTCTCCAACAAAACCAGCAAGAAACAACTGCGTGCCTATAATCATTGCGGTTAAAGCCAGATAAAATTTGGCCTGATCGGCAAGCAAGGGCGATGGCTTCTCAATGATATAGAGATAGTAAAACTTATCGATGCCCATATAGGTGAAGAGCGACAGTCCGAGTATGAACATCAAAGCACCAATGGTTCCAAAAAAATGCATCGGCCTTTTTCCGAATTTGGAAATGAACATGATGGTCATCAAGTCGAGTGGACCATTTACGAAGCGTTCAAGACCAAACTTGGTGACACCGAATTTTCTCGCTCGATGTTCCACCACCTTTTCTCCAATCTTCTTGAATCCCTCGCGATGCGCCATTACCGGAATGTATCGGTGCATCTCGCCAAAAATTTCAAGACTCTTAACTACCTCTAATTTATACGCTTTCAATCCGCAGTTGAAATCATGCAAGTGGATACCACTCATCTTTCGGGTAGCCCAGTTGTATAGTTTGGTAGGAATGGTTTTGGTGATGGGGTCATGTCGCTTCTTTTTCCAGCCACTCACCAAATCATATCCTTGCTCGGTAATCATTTGATAGAGTTCCGGCAATTCGTCGGGAGAATCCTGCAGATCAGCATCCATAGTAATAACTACCTTTCCATTAGCCGCCTCGAAGCCAACATGCAAAGCAGCACTCTTACCATAATTTCGTTGGAATCTGATACCCCTTACTCTTGTGTCTTTTTCCGAGAGGGCAGAAACCACCTGCCATGAGCCATCCTTAGACCCGTCATCTATCATGATCATTTCAAAGGTTAACCGGTGATCATCGCAAACTTTTGAAATCCATGCATGAAGCTCACGCAAAGACTCTTCTTCGTTGTAGAGCGGAACCACTATGGATAGATCAGGCGTATTCATCTTGAGGCCCCGAATTTAGTGAGATATTTTTTGAGCAATCCGTGTTTCAGCGCGAAGTATAATTATTTTCGCAGCCAAAGGGCAAGTCTTCTACGACCAGCTCCTGTCCAATCCTCCAGGGTCGGAAGGCAGCAAAGGCAGACGGTTGTAGCGGTGCGATAGAAGTAGCTTGCCTTTTTTTTATTGCATTTTCTCAAACCATATATATGTCCCAATCCGTCAACACGGAGTATTACAAGCGTCGCGCAAACGCTAAGAAAAAGGCACTCACCGCGGATTTAAAGGTATTGGTTCGCAAGAAACCGAAAGGTATTGTGGCCGCTGTAAAGAAAGTGAGCACAGAGACCTGGCAGGAGGTAGATTGTAAAAGCTGTGGTCATTGTTGTATGTCAATGACACCCACTTGGAAGAAATCGGAAATC
Organism: uncultured Comamonadaceae bacterium; assembly: GCA_964555295.1. Lineage (GTDB taxonomy): Bacteria > Bacteroidota > Bacteroidia > Flavobacteriales_D > Sanyastnellaceae > CAZKRL01. Next base: position 53,410 of record CAZKRL010000004.1, read on the forward strand.
AAACGAGTTGCAGCACATGTGGGTTTGACCTATCAGGAGTACTTTGAAAAATTTCTTTATAAGGAAGACGATACGGGGGATATCATGAATAACTCAACCCCTTGTCAGCACTTTGATCGCAAGAAAGGTCTATGTTCGATTTATGAAATTCGTCCGCACGACTGTGCAACGTTTCCACATTTCCACCGAACAGATTTTTTGGATCAGGTGGATGAAGTCTTTGTGCCCAATATGCCACGTTGTCCCGCAACCCTTGTAATGGTCGAAAAGCTCACCGCGCTGATGCGCGAAAAAGGCGTGCTCCGCTAATGACGTCTCCTCATCCTCATCGAGTTCCTTTCATGGTCTATGCTGATGCGGACGGAAAAATTTTCGAAGATGAGCGCTATGAAGTCGCCGGCAGATCGGGGTACAATGTATATCCGCTAACTCCCGAAGATTTTATTGAACTTCCCAATGGAAGCGACTTATTTACCCTTCCTGGTCGACATCCCTATGGTTATAACCGAAACACCGATCAATTTGAAGTTCGTGAAGATGTGCAGGCAGTTGCATCGTTGAATGCTCCCGCATACACACAACTCTATATGGCAGCATTTGGCACCGATGAGTCCGACGCGCCCACATTGCCACTCTATTGTTATACTGCGGTGGGCTGGCTCGACGGTAAGTTCTATACAACTGCGGTTCGCATTGATCCTGATATCAGACAAGATCTTGAACATTTTGATCAGCCTGTTATAGAGAAGATCACACTGGAGAGGATTCAACAGCACCCTGACAATCGATTGATTCGCCACCTAGGCGAGAATTGCAGCATTCGATATTGTTGCCCTGCAGCGCGTAATTTTTTTCTGGGACGATGGGAATGTCCTATTCCTGTCTCACCTGCGTGTAACAGCAATTGTATTGGTTGCATTTCTTTTCAACCTTCTGAGCGCGAGCTTCAGTCTCCTCAAGAGCGTTTGGGTTTCATTCCAACAGTCGATGAGATAGTAGAATTTACGGTTCCGCATCTTGAAACTGCCGTAAATCCTATCGTAAGTTTTGGTCAAGGGTGTGAAGGAGAGCCCTTGTTGGTGTGGCAGTTGATTCGTGATTCCATCAAAGCGATTCGCAAGAGAACATCCCGGGGGATCATCAATATGAATAGCAACGGCAGTAAGCCTGCAGCTGTGGAAGAGCTGATGAAGGCCGGACTGAATTCAATTCGCGTAAGCACCAATTCTGCACGCAAGGATGTCTATGAATCTTACTATTTGCCAAATAATTACTCTTTTGAAGATATCGTTGAAAGCTCACGAATAGTGAGACAATATGGTGGCTGGGCCAGTATTAACTATTTCACTTTCCCCGGAATGACAGATCATCCGGAGGAATTTGAAGCTTTAAGGAAATGGATCCGTTATGCCGATCTATCGATGATTCAATGGCGGAATTTCAATATTGATCCCGATTGGTACTTAGGTAAAATCAACATCACTGAATTGCCGGAAGGCCTGGGTATTCGCAATGTAATGAGTGCCATCAGATCTGAATTTCCTGAGTTGCGATTTGGTTATTTCAACCCTTATTTCAAATCGAATTAACAGGTTGCTGATCATTACTTTTTGCAAAGTATATATTTGGTAAACACTGTTTTAGAATGGTAAGGTTAGTTTCGTCAAAAACCTTACACCATTGAACTCAAAAGTTTTTTTCTGCAGTAAGCAGAGATTGTCGAATGCTGTTCAGCATTCCTTTAAGTCCTTGGGTATTCATGAGGTGGCCTCTGATCAGCCGCATATAGTTGCCGGTGAGCGGGGATGGAAATTGTTATCACCGTCACAAAAGGTTGAGGTGGGTATCATTCCTCAGGATGAAGGATTTCAGTTAACCGTGCATGTGGAGAGTAAGGTGCCTGCTCTGAACTTTGCGGTCAGTGATTATTTAGAAGAAGAGCTTTTGTACAGAATCAAAGAAAAGGTTGCCGCGAACAATTGACGGTTTACCCTATACTGAACTGCCTTACTTTTTATAAACTTGCGCAAAATGAGTTTAAAGCTTTGTTTGCTTCTTTTATTCATGCCGCATGAGTCATTGCGTGTGCATCATTTTTATGTAAGTAAAACCATCATGAACTTTTCATCCGTTAAGGGAACGATTGAAATGACCACACGTTTTTTTACCGATGATCTGGAAAAAGCAATAAGTAGTTTTTCGTCGTCCGAATTCAGTTTTAAACAGGATGGCGATGCCAGTGATGCTCAGAAGGTTTCAGCTTATCTCGACCAACATCTAAAAATCTCCATCAACGGCTCACCTATTCAATGTAACTGGGTTGGCATGGAAACAGAAGTAGACCTTACCTATTGTTATTTGGAGATAGCTGTAGGAGAATATCTGCGTAATGTGGAAATCATGAATGATTGCTTGATGGAGATTTTTCCTGAGCAACAAAATATTATTGACTTGTCAATTCAATCCACCACTCAAACTGCGATACTGGTGAAGGGAGCTAATCGGCATTTATTCGTGAGATGAATAAAAAGGAGAAGGTGGCTTATGTGTTAAGAGAGCTTGAGCGGCTTTATCCCAATCCTGCAATCCCCCTTGATCATTCAGATGCATACACTCTATTGATAGCCGTTTTACTTTCTGCACAATGCACGGATGCCAGGGTGAATATTGTAACCCCGCATCTATTTGCCAGAGCTTCTTCCCCGGAGGAAATGGTTCGTTTGTCGGTAGAGGAGATAAGAGACATCATAAGACCTTGTGGACTTTCACCTGCTAAAAGCAAAAACATACATCGCCTTTCAGAGATATTGATAGAGGAATATCAAGGACAAGTGCCTAACGACATGGCCAAGCTGGAGTCGCTTCCAGGAGTTGGTCATAAGACTGCCGGCGTGGTGATGATACAGGCATTCGGTGTACCGGCGTTTCCGGTTGACACGCATATTCATCGCATGATGTACCGCTGGGGTTTGAGCAATGGCAGTTCAGTAGAGCAGACGGAACGTGATGCCAAGCGGCTGTTTCCAGAATCCACCTGGATCAAATTACATCTGCAAATCATTTACTACGCAAGAGAGTTTTCTCCTGCAATAAGTGCGAAAGAGGAGAGAGATTTTATTACTATGACACTTGCAGGAAGGATAAAGAAGCTCAAAAAATAAATCTCATCTGAATGCATCATCACCAGCGGCGTATACCCAGTCTGAAGTGTGTCAAGATCAGGAAAGAGCCAATGAGTGTGATGAAGTAAATGATATCCCGAGTATCTATGAGACCTGTACTCAAATGATCGTAATGGAATTTAATTCCAAGTTTGAGCATGAACTCATCCAAAGTGCCGAGCAATTCAAATGAGGCAAGTGAATGAAATGCAAAAAATAAGAGAAAACAAAACACGATTGTAACCACAAAGGCAACTATCTGACTTGATGTAAGGCAACTTGCAAAAATGCCTATGGCTACATAACCCGAAGCAAGCAATAATAGGCCGAGATAACTTCCTATTGTGGCTCCATGATCAATATTCCCTTGTGGATTTCCGTATGCTATAACTGTATAGTAGGTCACCAGCGTTGGAAGAAGTGCAATAACTACCAATGAGAGGGCTCCAAGGAATTTCGCTGCGATAATTTGTGTGTCGCTGATGGGACGGGTAAATAGTAATTCAATGGTCCCTAAATCAGTTTCCTCTGCAAATGATTTCATTGTAATGGCAGGAATGAGCAGTAACAATACCCACGGAGCAAGAAAGAAGAACGGCTCCATTGTTGCCATTTCGAGTTCTGGAATATTGAAGTTGCCAGGTATAACCCAGAGCATGAGGTTCGTAAGGACAAGAAATGTCGCGATGACAGAATACCCTACCAATGAACTCAAAAAACCATTGATCTCTTTCCTTAATAATGCAATCATTTTCAGTGTGTATGAATCATGGATGGTTGGATTTCTTTAACGGTCCATGCCTCTGCAGGGCAATGAAACAATGCCTTTACTTGTGACCAAATCATCCGGAATAACTCCGATTTTCTGTAGTTTTCGAGATCCGTTTCCGATTGCCAAATACTAACGGTGAAGCAAATGCCATTCGATGTGATGTCATTGAGAAGCTGTAAACCCTCACACCCTGACATCGCTGATATTGCGTCTCGATGACTCTCAAACAATTGAATAAACCTTTCAACTTCTTCAGTACGAATTGTCATTTTCACTATTCTCGTAATCATCAAATGTTATTATTATAGTATCACGGAGTTGTAATCCGAATAACTGTGCTGCGCCTCCACCATGCTGTGTTGTTCCACTATTGATGGCAATCATAAGGTCGCCATGGGTTGTCCACATAGCCAGTCGCTCACCCTGCACCACCTCTGTGTAGTATTCATGAATCTTGGTCAGATCAAATGCAGAGGATTTGAAGTTCACTGAAAAATCTCTGCCCTTGCATGCCTGTGTGAATTCATGTCGATGAATATTGGTGATGACATTGCCGTAATGATCGATATGCACAACTCTGCCACGAATCTCATTCTCCGTAAAATCTGCGCCCGGAACAAATGCAAATTGTATGTTTTCTGTACGTTTCCCAAGTACTTCAGGAGTGCCACCCTTGGATAGATGAGCAGCTGCCAATGCAAATACACCCCGCATCGGAAACTTCCATTGGTCGGCCTGTGAAATATGGATCTCAAATATTTCCTCCGGTGATTCATCAAGGATTAACGGTATAACCCCGTTATCAGCAGCAATGAAATAATGCCCCATATGATGCACAACAATGTGTGCTTGTTGCATGGTAAACTCTGGCTTTACTCCAATGACGTGAACCGTTCCGATAGGAAACTCTCGCCATACCTGACTTATCAAATGTGCCGCATGAAATATATCGAAGGAGCGAACGGCGTGAGAAATATCTACAATCTGTGCCTGTGGTGCATGATTTAATACCGCGGCTTTGACCGACGCAACGTAAGCATCGGTAAGACCCATATCTGATGTGAGTGTTATGATTCCCAAGTATCCTTTCTGTGTTTCAAAAATCCGTTTACTTTCGTGATTCTTTAAGGATCATTTTAAAATTTATCAATACTGCAATTAACCATTGACTGAGAGAGAAATAATACTTCCGGATATCGACCCGTTGGTCTTTTTCGGTCCGTCAAACAATCATTTCAGATTTTTACAGAGTAAATTCCCAACCCTTAGAATCACGGCGAGAGGGAATAATATCAAGTGTTCCGGTTCAGAGAGTGAAATGGATCGTTTTGAGCTCAAACTCGAAGAAATATTCGGCTATATCGAACGACATGGTCGAATGACCATTCAGGATGTGGAGAGAATTTTGGATGGATTGAATAATCAAAATGCCGAGAATTCTGATAATGCTATTCTATACGGACCGGGTGGTTTAAAGGTGGTTGCAAGATCACCTAACCAGCAACGGATGGTCGAAGCTTGTGCTTCGCACGATATGATTTTCGCGGTGGGTCCTGCCGGTTCCGGCAAAACCTACACCGCTGTTGCATTGGCTGTGAGAGCTCTGAAAGACAAGCAAGTCAAAAGAATCATTCTTACCCGACCAGCGGTTGAGGCAGGCGAGAATCTGGGTTTCTTGCCGGGGGATCTGAAGGAGAAATTGGATCCGTACATGCAACCTCTTTATGACGCTCTGATGGATATGATACCCGCTGAAAAGCTGGCAGATTATATTGAAAAAGGCGTTATCGAAATTGCTCCGCTCGCCTTCATGCGGGGTCGGACACTCGATAAGGCATTTGTTATTTTGGATGAGGCGCAGAACGCAACCGTTTCCCAAATGAAAATGTTTCTCACACGAATGGGAAGGGATGCTAAGTTCATAATCACCGGCGACGCAACCCAAATTGATTTGCCAAGAAATCAACCCAGCGGATTATTGAAAAGTATTGAACTCGTTAGAAACATCAGTGGAATCGCTACAATCGAACTCAATGCAGGTGATGTCGTGAGGCACCGGCTCGTCGCAAGAATCATTGAGGCATTCGATGCCGATAAGTGACTTCTGCATAGTCTGCGCCAGTGATCGGAGTGTCTGCTGAAGTGAAAATTATTGCATGCCTAAATAGTCAACAATGAACGCTGTTATATAATGCCATTTGCCCATTGTTGCGATGCTATTTTCTAACAATCGATAACACTTTTTTCAGTTCTGATTGTTGAGAAGACTTTTCGCGTTAGGGTATGGGAAGAGCGAAATTTGATGCCCCCAAGAAAATTCAAAATGGCAGAGAGAATTACCAATAGGACAAGAAGTAACAACAATAAGTCAGGAGCACTATTACAAACCATTGAGTCAGGTATTGGTAAGCTGCCCCCTCAGGCCATGGATCTCGAAGAGGCCGTATTGGGCGCATTGATGCTCGATGCGAATGCAGTAAATACCGTAATCGATATTCTTCAGCCGAAGTATTTTTATAAGGATATACATGGAAGAATTTTTGAGGCCATTTTTAAAATGTTCAATCGGGGAGAACCGGTAGATATCCTCACTGTAACGCATCAACTTCGGAAAGATGGTCAGTTGGATTATGTTGGTGGACCCATGTTCGTTGCACAACTCACGAATAGGGTGGCCTCTACCGCACACATTGAAGCGCATGCCCGCATCATCGCGCAGAAGTTTATGCAACGTGAGCTCATAAGCATATCAAGTGAAATTATTCATCAGGCATACGAAGACAATAAAGATGTATTCGAATTACTGGATATGGCCGAAGGAAAGCTTTTCGGTCTTTCCGAAGGTACACTGAAGAAGAATTACGAGAAGATGAGTCTTCTGTTGTCAGGCGCATTGAAGCTTATTTCTGAAGCTCGTAACTCGGGTGGGGGCATTAGCGGCATCCCTACAGGGTTCACAGAGCTGGATCGCCTTACCGGTGGCTGGCAACGATCAGATTTGATCATCGTCGCCGCTCGACCTTCTATGGGTAAGACTGCTTTTGTGCTATCGATGGCCAGAAATATGGCTGTGGATTATCAAATACCGGTGGCCATTTTTTCACTCGAGATGAGTAGTATTCAGCTCGTACAACGTTTGATTTCGGCCGAGGCAGAAATTGAAGCAGATAAACTTCGAAAGGGTGAGTTGGCAGAATATCAAATGCATCAATTGCACCAGCGTATTACCAAAATCTCGGACGCCCCAATCTTTATTGACGATACTCCGGCTTTGTCTATTTTCGAATTGCGCGCCAAGTGCCGGCGACTAAAGGCACAACATGGAATTCAGGCAGTAATCATTGACTATCTCCAATTAATGTCGGCCGGATTGGATAACAAGAATGGTAACCGCGAACAGGAAATTTCAACCATCTCAAGAAATATTAAGTCGATTGCGAAGGAACTGGAAATCCCCATAATTGCTCTCTCACAGCTTTCACGGCAAGTCGAAACACGTTCGGGCGATAAAAAGCCAATTCTCTCCGACCTCCGCGAATCGGGTGCAATTGAGCAGGATGCAGATATTGTCGCTTTCCTTTATCGACCAGAGTATTACAAACTGACCGACGAAGAAATTGGGGGAAAGCCCGTGAAGGGTATGGCTTATGTGATTATTGCCAAACACAGAAATGGTGCGCTAGATGAAATTCCATTACGATTCATCAACACTTTCGCTAAGTTTACCAACCAAGACGGTTTCGCCGGTGAGCTGCCTGAAGGATTTACTCAGGTCAAACCGAACGAAGGTTTCTTGAATAGTGGCGGCAAAACCACTATTACAATTTCCTCAAAAATGAATACTCTCGACGATGATGACGATGATGTGCCTTTCTCTTTCGGCAACAAAGACGTGGATTTCTGATGAATCGGTTCCGCTTGGCATTTTTATTGATCGCATTGGCCGTTTGCCTCGGAGCTTTTGGAGCTCATACACTGAAATCAAAGCTCACGGCTGACGCTGTTGCGTCGTGGCAGACTGCAGTGCTTTATCTCTTTATTCATTCCATCGCCATATTATTGATCAGCCATATGCAGGAAGCGTCAAATGCGTTTGGTCGCTATTCGAAGACTATTATCATGCTGCTGATTACTGGCAATCTGTTGTTTTGTGGGTCCATATTCATATTGACAACAAGAGAGATTCACCATTTACCTGTTGCATTCGCTGGTCCGCTTACTCCCATTGGTGGCATTTGTTTTATCGTTGCATGGTGTTTGGCAGCATTCACCTTTCGCAGGAATAGCCTTCCCTCTAAATAACGTGATAGGGTTTCAACTGCCGTAACGGGCTTTTGCAATAAGCGAGGCAGGTAGTTCTGGCAACTTCGACCGCTCAATCATAAAACTGCTCAACTCAGCAAATTCGCTGAAAATGTAATGTCGCATAGCCGCCTCCCTCAAATACCCTTTACCACTGCTTCCGCCCGTTCCTGCCCGCAAACCAATCATTCGATGAACCATATTCATATGCCGCCACCGCCAGTTGGCTAAGAACTCATCAATCTCCAGCAAGAGATTCAGCAGTCTAAAGGGGTTTTGCATGATCGGTAAATCGCGATAAAGCATGATGAATAATGCCGCGCGACGTTGTGTCATGTTCAAGCGTGAACCACTACCTTCTCTTTCCTCCATAAACAAATCTCTGAAGGCATGCATATTCGACATTTCACCATCACTCAATGATGCGCTGTATAGACTCTCATACTGACTCCAGAAAGATATCTTTTCAAGTTCAGCAATAAATGGCATCCTGCCAAGCCAAGCAGCACATAACTCCAATATACTTTGTTTTACCGGCACCGATTCTATATAGGTTTTGTCGCTGGGCGTGAGTTGACTGGTATAATAATCCTTGCCATGACGTTGTTCCATTTTCAGTCCGAGCCGGGCCTCAATTTCTTTGAATTGAACACTTTGAAAACCGCTGGCAGGTCTCAACATGTCGCGGAAATCAAGAAAATCCAATGCGGTCATTGTTTCCATTACATCAATCTGATGCACTAGTACTTTGAGAATTTCTACCACGCGATTCAACCGCATGGAAATCTTGTTTAATTCAGGACCATTGTCATCAATCTTTTCTCCTGAAAGCATCGACTGCACAGATTCTACTTCAAAAAGCACTTGCTTAAACCAGAGCTCATAGGTTTGATGTATGATGATGAAGAGCATTTCGTCATGAGCGGGCCGCCCGAGTTTATCACTCTCGCGTTGTTGGGCAGTCAGCACCTTATCGAGTTGCAGATATTCTGAGTAGTACATGTGTTACGTTTTGTTGCGAAATTTAGGGATATCATGAAGTTGAATAAGCTATGATCTTCTGGCTGTATCAATGAAATGTTCTTGCGATTCTGCACTATGTGCGCAATGGGTATTTTCCTGCAGTGTAGAACGGAAGTCGCCATGGCAGTAATTTCGTAGCATGTCGAGTAGTCATATCAACGAAACCGGTCAGGCCTCTATGGTCGACGTTGGTGAAAAGCAAGCGTCTCGGAGAATAGCACTGGCCTCAGGCAAGGTCATTCTTCCAGATGAAGTTTTACAGTGTGTTAGCGGAGCAGATATACTGACGCCAAAAGGTGCAGTTTTTCAAATTGCGCGTATTGCCGGTGTATCTGCGGCAAAACTAACTTCACAACTCATACCTCTCTGTCATCCTTTACCACTGGAATATTGCAATGTAGAAATTGAACTGAATAAGAATGTCGCTACCATTACGGCAGAGACACGAATCACTTCGAAGACCGGTGTTGAAATGGAGGCGCTGCAGGCAGTGTCTTCTGCGGCTCTCACGATTTATGACATGTGCAAATCGATGGGACATGGGATTGTCATCACCGATATTCGACTGATCAAAAAGACAGGAGGGAAAAAGGATTACCATGCTGAATAACGACCATCATTCATCCGGAAATATCTTGGATAGGGGAGTGGTTTTCCTAGGTGAACACTGTGATAAAATTCAGCAATTGACATGGCAATTAGGTCTGGCGCTGGCTCCCCTTCGTATTGGATATCTTGATGCCTCTCACAAGGATGAGAAGAGCATCGAAATAAGTTCACTTACAACTTCCGCGGGCGGTGCAATCTGGCATTTGCCGGGTGCTCAGAGGCATTGGGGTATTCCGTTGATGGCAGCACTCAATGATATTCTGTTTGTAAATGGCAACCATCATTCAGGAACCCATCAGGTGCTGATTTGCAATCCGGAAAAAACGGAATCCGTTATGCGAAGAAGGGAAGGTGTGAGCAATGTGATACTGATTTTGTTGACCGATGAATGCAGGGAGGTGCCGACAGATTTTTTGCATTTGCCCAACGCCATAAATGCGCCTCGCATACACATCCATGATCTTGAAGGAATAGCAAACTTTCTGCGGAAGTATTTCTTCGATATTCCACCGGCAATGCTCATTCTGGCGGGTGGAAGAAGTTCGCGCATGGGCATGGATAAGGCCTTATTGAACTATCATGGGGTGTCACAGACAGAGTACATGATCTCTATTGCAGCTCAGTTAGGAATGGAGGCTTTTGTTTCAGTTCGTGATAATTCACAAACCATTCCTGATGGCGCAACGGCGATCCCTGATGTGGTTGCCAATCTCGGTCCGTTAGGAGGGATTTGTTCGGCACACCTGCATAGCCCCAGGCGCACCTGGTTAATTGTTGCCTGCGATATGCCACTATTGGATGTTAAGCTGATGAGCGAACTATTGTCTGCAGATGCTGCAATGTGCGATGTGGTTTGCTTCAAATCACCTGGTTCGAATTTGCCCGAGCCACTGCTTTCACTTTGGAAACCGGCTGCATTGCGCTTTGCCTGGCATTGCATTGCTGATGGTATTCGTTGTCCGCGTAAGGTTATTTCACAATGTACTTCTGCACTTTTGGAATGCAGTAGACCGGAACAATTGGCCAATGCGAATACGCCGGAGGATCTCGAACGATTGAGGAGGATGTTAGCAAACCCCTAAATCTTCCTCAGCACGCGGGCCGGATTTCCTGCTGCCACAACCCCGTCGGGAATGTCCTTGAGCACAACAGAACCGGCACCTATAATACTTCGTTCACCTATCGTAACACCACACAGCACCGTTACACTGCTGCCCAGTGATGCGCCTTTCTTGATCCTTGTTTCTTCTACCTTCCAGTCGGCATCTGTTTGCAAACTGCCATCGTCATTCGTTGCGCGTGGAAAACGGTCATTGATGAAGGTTACATTGTGACCAATGAATACATTGTCTTCGATATGTACTCCTTCACAAATGAAGGTATGACTCGAGATTTTACAGTTCTTTCCAATGGTGGCGCCTTTCTGAATCTCTACAAATGCACCCACTTTGCTGCCGTCGTCGATGGAGCACCCGTATGCGTTGACAAAATTGAAAATCTTTACATCCTTCCCAATTCTCACATTGTTCAAGGATTGTTTGTCGTTGTTTGTTGTGATGTTCTCCATGATTAATCAGATATCTTCACTTCTCTTCCGTTCTGCTTGATAGACTGCTGAGCAGCTTCCAATATTTCTATGGTCTGTAACCCGGAGTTGTAATCGGAGATGGGTTGGGTGCCATTGTTAATCGAGCTGATGAAGTCGGCTGCCATATTTGCCAGTGCCTCAGTGACTTGTATCATTGGTATGTAAACATCACCGACTCGATAATCTACAAGCACCCGTCGTTTGTCATCATCCGATGTAATTTCATGTCCCGTATCGTAAACCTTCACCTTCTCGGTGGGTTCCATATCATTGAAGACGATCATCTTTTTATCTCCGCCCACCAGCATCATCCTGATTTTTACCGGTGATGACCACGAGCAATTGAAATGCGCGATGAAATCTCCCTCGTAGTTCACGGTTAGATAAGCGATATTCTCAATGCCATTATGAATGTGGCTGATGCCAGTGGCCTGTACGCTAAATGCTTTTTTTCCGGAGAGATAATTCAGTATAGAAATATCATGGGGAGCTAAATCCCATAGAACATTTACGTCTTGCTGAATCAACCCTAAGTTGATTCGGGTAGAGTCGAAGTAGCGCAGATTGCCCAATGTTCCTTCTTGAACAAGTGATTTCATTTTTTGAACCGCTCCGGTGTAGAGAAAAGTATGATCTACCATCAGCACCTTGCCCTGTCGTTGCGCAATTTCTATCAACTCTTTTGCTTCCGAAACTTTCGCTGTCATAGGTTTTTCAAGCAATACGTGCTTACCCGCGTTGAGCGCTCGCTTTGCCAGATCGAAGTGAGTAAATACCGGTGTAGCGATAATCACAGCATCAATCTCAGTGTCATTTAAAATGTCCTCAGCAGTTTCGCATGCCACTGTGTTTGGGTAAAGATTTGAAATTACCTTCCTCCTTTCAGGCCGGGCATCGGCCACCTTAGCAACCTTGCAATTTTGGGCATTGGAAAAGTTTCGCATAAGATTTGGACCCCAATATCCAAATCCAATTAATCCGCATCTTACGATTGACATCTTCAATTATTTGCTGCGAAATTCGTCTTAAAAAAAGTGAGTTATCTCCACATTATATAAATTTGATTCGAAAGCAACCTTAATCATTCATTTATGTCCTATTTGAAACCACTTCCTTCATGAGACTAAAACAAAAATTTGGGCTGGGCATCTTTTTGTTCTTTTCCATTGTTGCCAATGCGCAGCTCATTACAACAAACAATCTTACCGTATCCCAGTATGTTCAGGATGTCTTGTTGGGCGCAAATGTTGCCGTATCCAATATCACCTTTAACGGTGGAGCAGCCAATGTTACCTCTAACGCGGTCGGCGGTTTTGATTGCCCAGATTGTAACTTGGGAATTCCATCGGGGTTTGCCATGTGCACAGGGTCTGTAGCCAATATGGTGGGACCGAATAACACAAGTAGTAACGGTACCGGAAATGGTATCTCAGGTACACCCGCCACTTATGATCCTGATTTGTATGAGTTGATTCAGGCCAACGGTTTCAGCGCCATGAACGATTGGGCGATCATTGAGTTTGATTTTGTGCCTCTGGGCGACACCATTCAGTTCGTTTATGTTTTCGGCTCGGAGGAATATCCTGAATATACCGGTGCCGGCACTTGCGGAAATATCAGTGATGTTTTCGGTATGTTTATCTCTGGACCCGGAATCAATGGTACCTATGCCAACAATGCCATCAATATGGCTCAAATTCCCGGCACTACTGAATTTGTGTCAATTCAAAATCTCAACGGAGGTTGCGATGGAACTGCCGAGCCAGGTGACGCGAATTGCAATTATTGCGAGTTCTATGTAAACAATGGAGATGGTTTTACAGAACCTTCCATGTCTGATGACTATTATATCCAATACGATGGCTTTACCACACCATTGACCGCTATGGCGCTTGTGCAATGTGGCCAGACATACCACATGAAACTCGCAATTTGCGACACGCAAGACGGTATATACGATACAGGTATTTTCCTACAAAGGGAATCCTTTACCAGCAATCTCGTGGTGCAGACAACACTCAATCTCTCTGTTGGAGGACCTGATCAAAACACCATTTTTGAAGATTGTGGTGATGGTTACTTGGACTTTCAACGACCACCAACAGGCAATAGCAACACACAACTTGTAGCTTATCTTACTTATGCTGGCACGGCTCAGAATGGAGTGGATTACACGGATTACTCAGGTAATGCTCTGCCAGACTCTATCGTTTTTCTTCCCGGTGTAATGTCAGTTTCATTGGAAATTGATGCTATCATGGACGGGCTCAACGAAGGCAATGAAACTGCCATTATTTCTATTGAGAATATTGCGGATTGCGGTGAAACTTTTGTGCAGGCCGATTTTGAATTTTTTGTGGCCGATGTTCCAGAACCCTTGGTAGTAACTGGAGTTGATTATACCATCTGTCAGGGTGTAGTGCAGAATATTGAGCCCATCATCGAAGGCGGTTATGCAGTTTACAACTATACCTGGAGCACCGGGGCCAATACCCCCACCATTGATGTCTCTCCGGCGACTGATGCCACCTATACGGTTATAGTTGGAGACACCTGTGGAATGCCCTCGGATGACGCACAATTCAATGTTACTGTGCTTGCCACGCCTGCTATGACGGTAGACCTCGTGGATCCATTTGGTGCTTTCCCCATCGGTTGTAATGCATGGGCCACACTGCAAGCAAACGTATCGGGTGGTATAGCACCCTATTCATATAGCTTCTATGATGAGAATGGTACTCTTTGGAGCTTTGACAATCAAGTACAAGTGAGTAGCGCGAATGTAGGTTTGGTGTACGTAGAGGTGGAGGATGAATGTGGTTTCGTTGAAGAGGCAAGTTTTGATGTTGTAACCAATATTCCTGAGTTAGTAGTTGATTTGCCTGATGCCTTTGAGGTGGTTTGTCAAACGCCTTACAACGTGGTAGCAACTGTTAGCGGTGGTCAAACCCCATATAATTATAACTGGTTTCTAAACGGGGTTAACGATTGGACACAGTTTTCGCAGAACTTCACTGGTACCACTAGCGAGCCCTTTGAACTTTCGCTCACGGTATGGGATGGATGCGGTCAGTCAGTAACAGATGTGCTCAACGATGTTACCGTTAGCAGTCCACCCATCGATCTTTCTCTGCCTAATACTGTTTCCGGAACCTGTGTCACTATGCAAAACATTGCTCCCATAATGAATGGCGGAAGTGGAGCACAGAATCAATGGAATTTCGAATGGACAGACGGTGCGGGAAATGTTATTGGTAATTCCGCTATACTCAATCATGTTTTTCAGGTAGATGATGAGGCACATCTTTCTATTGTTGATGTTTGCGGTGCCGACACCAGCGGCTTTGTTATCGTGGATATTGAAAATCCACCAATTTCTGTGAGTTTAGGAGAAGATTTGAATTCATCTTGTGTTACGACTAACAATCTGAATGCTTCCATAGGCGGAGGTAGTGGGGGCGAGATATTCTCTTGGATGATCAACGGTGAGCTCGCTTCCAATGCAGTGGTCTTTCCGTTTCAAACGTTTGCAACCGAGGAGGTTGTCGTGATGGTAACCGACGCTTGTGGAAGTTCGGCCGGTGACACTATGGTAATTAATATACCAAATGAGCCATTGGTGATTTCTGTTCCTGCGGATACAGCTATTTGTCCAGGACAGTCGGCCTTGTTGCAAGTGAGTATTTCAGGAGGTGAGCAGCCTTACACTGCGGTATGGAACGACGAGATTGTGGGAGAGTCTGTTACTATTCAGCCAAATCAAACCCTCAGCTATTCAGTAGCCGTGAATGACATTTGTGGCAGAATCGCAGAGAATCAATTTGAAGTAGTTGTTGACGCTGTTGATGCCGGTCTGCAGGTTGAGCCCATCGAAGAGAACACTTACGCATTCACGGCTATGGCCGAAATTCCTTGCGATTCATGTGTTGCTTTTTGGGATTTTGGTGATGGTTCAGTGGCGTCTGGTTTTGATGTTGAACATCAATTCGATGGCACAGATGATTACACGGTTACTTTAACACTCATCAATTCCATCGGATGCTCAAATGAAGTCACCTATCCGATTACAGCTCCCGCCTATATTTATATACCCTCCGCTTTTACGCCTAATGGTGATGGATTGAATGACGTGTACCAATTGTACTCTCATGGTGTTGCGCAATTTGAATTCGTGATATTCAATCGCTGGGGCGATGAAGTTTTCCGTACCAGTGATCCGGTTGAGGTGTGGTTAGGCGGTTATGATAATGGTGATTATTACCTGGCCAATGGTGTGTATTCCTATTACATGAAGTTGAAAGGTTTTGATGGTCAATTGACCGAGAAAAAAGGGAATATAACCGTCATGCGATAATTTTTAAAATGGTTAGGTTCATTTATTTGGTCACTTGTTTCTCCTTAAGCATTTGCTCATTTGCACAATCGTCTTCAAAAGATTTTCAGATACTGCGCAGCTGGATGTCGGGTTCTTTCTCCAGTGAATTGCAAAGTGAAATGGACTCCGACTATTTCAATATCTCGCTTAGAATGGTTCCCATCTGGAACAATACCAAAGAACAGTTTTATCTGTACGTTGAACAGGCGATGGCAGATAAGTTAGACAAGCCATATCGCCAGCGTGTGTATCATGTTTTTACCCAAGGAGATGAGTTTGTAAGTCAGATTTATAGCTTGCCTCGACAGGAACGATTTGTCGGAAAAAATTCCGATGATGCGGTGTTTGGACTCATCACCCCAGACTCTCTCATCTTAAAACAGGGCTGCGATGTAAGATTAAAGCTTGATGTTTCCACTAGAAGTTTTGTGGGAAAAACGAGTGATGGTACTTGTCCCAGTGAGCGCTCAGGCGCATCATTTACTACCTCAGAAGTGAATCTGTACGAAGGTAGAATGGTGAGTTGGGACCGAGGTTGGAACAAAGAAGGAAAGCAGGTTTGGGGCGCAGTGAAAGGAGGTTACGATTTCCGTAAGCGACCTTAATGTTGTTGTCTCTTTGAACTTCATTCCGATAGATGGGTCCGCATGTCTTGTTAATCGAAACATGTTTGAGGAAATGTAGGCATATCGTCGCTATCTCTCTAACTTGCGCCACTAAACAATATGTTATGGGCGTTCTAGTAGGAAAAAATTCAAAAGTCATTGTGCAAGGTTTCACCGGTAGCGAGGGTAGTTTTCACGCTACACAGATGATGGAATATGGTACCAATGTTGTGGGAGGTGTAACCCCCGGAAAGGGCGGTAGCGTTCATTTAGATAGGCCGGTTTTCAATACAGTTTTAGATGCTGTGAAAAATACAGGGGCCGATGTGTCTATCATTTTTGTTCCTCCTGCATTTGCAGCCGACGCAATCATGGAAGCGGCTGATGCAGGAATCAAGGTAATCGTAACCATAACCGAAGGGATTCCTGTTGCAGATATGGTGAAGGCGAAGACATACGCTATATCACATGGAGCCACACTGATCGGTCCGAATTGTCCGGGAGTTATAACATCTGGTGAGGCAAAGGTGGGAATTATGCCGGGTTTTGTATTCAAGCCCGGACGTATAGGTATTGTTTCAAAGTCAGGCACACTAACCTACGAAGCTGCTGATCAACTCGCAAAGGCCGGTTTGGGTGTGAGCACTGCCATAGGTATTGGTGGAGACCCCATTATCGGGACCACGACATCAGAAGCTGTTAAACTCTTGATGGATGATCCGGA
Organism: uncultured Comamonadaceae bacterium; assembly: GCA_964555295.1. Lineage (GTDB taxonomy): Bacteria > Bacteroidota > Bacteroidia > Flavobacteriales_D > Sanyastnellaceae > CAZKRL01. Next base: position 70,569 of record CAZKRL010000004.1, read on the forward strand.
AACAGATGCTATTGTAATGATTGGCGAAATCGGCGGTGAACTAGAACCCAAGGCAGCCCAATGGATTAAAGCTGGCGGCAATAAGAAACCTGTAGTGGGATTCATTGCTGGCGAAACTGCACCGAAGGGAAGAACCATGGGACATGCCGGTGCTATAGTTAGTGGTGAAAATGAGAGCGCAGCGGCAAAAAAGAGAATCTTGCGTGAATGCGGAATTCACGTGGTGGATAGCCCTGCTCATATAGGGTCCAAAATGAAGGAAATAATGGGTTAATTATAGTTCTATGAATTTCTTCAAAACTCTTTTAGCATCGATGTTGGGAACGTTATTAGCCGTGGCCCTTTTCTTTGTTTTTCTTATTATTCTGATTGTGGCTGCGATTTCTGGCGGCGACAAAGAGATGAAAGAACTGAAACAGTCTTCGGTTCTTCATTTAAAGCTCAACCATTTGTTGGTAGAAAGAACTACGGAGTCGGGTTTCGAGCTTCCTGACGGTTTTTCATCCGAAGTTAAAAAATTGGGCCTCGACCAAATTAGAGAAGTATTGCAAGCCGCTGCTAAGGATGAAAAAATCGAGGGCTTGTTCTTAGAATTGGACGGTGTAATGGGAGCTCCAAGTAGCTTAATGGATTTGCGGGATGCTCTCGCCAAATGGAAGTCCAGTGGAAAATGGATGTATGCATATGCAGAAAATTATAGCCAAGCGGATTACTATGTCGCCAGTGTCGCTGATTCTGTTTTTATGTATCCCGCTGGAGGCTTCGATTGGCGCGGATTAAATGTCGAAATGACCTTTTACAAGAAGCTACTGGATGATATGCTAATTGAACCTCGCGTAATCCGTGGAAGAGGTAATATCTATAAAAGTGCTGTTGAGCCATACATGTATGAGGGAATGTCGGATGCAAATCGCCAACAGGTAGCGGGTTTCATTGATGACATCTGGAACAGAATGGTGTCTGATATCTCGGTGTCACGGGAACTTAAGGAATCAGATTTAAATGCGCTGGCTGATTCTCTTACGATGGTTCAGGCCAGCTCAGCTGTGTCTTCCGGTATGATGGATGCGCTGTTGTACCGTGATGAGGTTATCACTATGATACGAGGAAAACTTGGAATATCGAGTGACGTTAAGGAAGAGGATATGGAGCTTGCTTCGTGGGAAGATTATGCCAAAACCATTGAAGCCATGGAGGGTGAAAATAACAAGATTGCTGTAGTATACGCAGTTGGGGCTATCGAAAGCGGTGAGGGCGATGACGAGACCATTGGCAGTGAGCGTATAGCCAAAGCTCTGCGTGACGCCAGACTTGACGAAAACGTAAAAGCTATTGTCTTTAGAGTAAGTTCTCCTGGTGGTAGCGCTCTGGCTTCCGATGTTATCTGGCGAGAAACCGTTTTGATAAAAGAGTCGGGCAAACCTTTTTATGTTAGTATGGGGGATTATGCAGCTTCCGGTGGATACTACATCAGCTGTAACGCAGATCGAATTTTCGCCAATCCCACCACTATAACCGGATCCATCGGAGTGTTTGGTGTAGTCCCGAATTTGGGGAAATTTTGGAGTGATAAAATCGGTATCACTCACGATTGGTATATGACCAACGATAATGCCGGTGTAATGAGTATGAATAAGCCATGGAATGCCGCCGAGGCAAGAGCTGCCCAAAAGTCCGTGGATATCATTTATGACGATTTCATTGGTAAAGTGGCTAATGGAAGGAAGTTGGAGGTAAACGGTGTAGACAGCATTGCTCGTGGAAGGGTGTGGAGCGGAGAAGACGCACTTCGGATCGGTTTAGTGGATGAACTCGGAAATCTGGAGGCGTGCATCGAATCTATAGCACAACAAGCCGGATTGGATGGATACTCCCTCACAGAATTTCCCGAGAAGTTAGATCCTATGCAAGAGTTGATTCGCAAACTCTCATCATCTAATAATTCCGAAATCAGAAGTTTGATGGGTGATCAAGCGTATATGTTAGATGATCTTCAGACCATCGCCGCCATGAAGGGGCCACAGGCCCGAATGCCATTTGTGATTCGTTTTGACTAAACGATATACCAAGAAATCCATGTCTGAGCTCGAGCGGCTCAGCGTTGAATCGTACAAGGCAACGACCCGTAAATCGTTGTTTCTCATCTTGGATAATATTCGAAGTGGTCTTAATGTAGGAAGTATATTCCGTACAGCAGATGCATTTGGTGTTGCCAAAATCTTTTGCTGTGGAATTACTTCTGTACCAACCCATCGCGAAGTATTGAAATCTGCATTGGGCTCCACCGAAACAGTAATGTGGGAATACTCAGAGGTAACCGCGAATGCCATACAGAATTTGAAGCGCCAGGGTTTCCAAATCATTGGTATTGAACAGGTTCAAAACAGTCGTTCACTGAATGATTTTTATTGGGATCACAATACCCCTATAGCCCTTGTATTCGGTAATGAGGTTGAGGGTATATCGGATGATGTTTTAGATCTCTGCGATAGTGTGCTTGAACTCCATCAGGTAGGCACGAAGCATAGCATAAATGTAGCTGTCTGTGCCGGCGTTACCCTGTATCAATTGGTTTCGCAAATACAACGTAGTTGATTTTATCGGAAGCTCTGAATCATCGGCTCATTACCCCTCCATTCCTTCGTTGTTCTGACGCATATTCTTCCTTTTGAAAACTACAGCATCCACTTTGCCGAATTTCCAATTCAAATTGAAACGCACAAATTGCCAGTCGCGTCGCTTGAAGGTGTCTTGGGTAAACAAGGCGGTTTCACTATGTGTGAATTGAACCCGTGTGCGAAAAACATCTTGCATTGCAACACTGAAAACAAGGTTTTTATTCTTGCCAAATTCTTTTCTAATCGAAGCATCCAACGCATAAGTAGGTAAAACATAGCCTTGCACCGTATTGTCTGTTCCGCCCCAGTTGCCGCCACCTCCCATGCCTCCGCCACCACCACCGCCGCCACCGATGTTGCCACCCCTTTCGGAAGAAGCCACCGCGAGTGCCCTGCGGCTTGAATAGTCGAACATGGTTTGAAATGTAAATCCTCTCGGTAATCTGAAAGCAATGTTGAATTTGGTCCACCAGCTCGAAATGGAGTTGGTGAGATTGGCATTGAGGTTGGTTCCATCAATGCTGGAGTTGTACAAATTGAAATTCGCGGTGATGTCAAGCCATGGCTTAGGCGATGTTTTGGCTACGAATTCAATCCCGGTTGCAAGACTCGACTTGGCGTTGTCGTAAGTGTTAATAATGACGTCGCGATGGAGTACTTCGCTGTAGTTGATGACCTGATTGCGTATGATGAGATTTTCTGAATAGCGTCCGTAGGCAGTCAATAGTAATGTGTTTCCTTTAGATATGTTGAATTGGTAAGAAAGCTCAGCGACATGGGTGAATTCAGGTCGCAACAATGGATTGCCTCTGCTCACATTGAGCGAGTCACTATAATCCACGAAAGGTATCAATTGCAAAAAGCCGGGTCGGTTGATTTTTCTGGATACAGCAATTTGAACGTCCTGACGGCTATTGATGATGCGGGTTATGTATAGTGATGGGAAAAGTGCAATCGGGTATTGTATCGTAAAACTTGCGGTAGAATCTTTCAATCGACCCAAATAGTAGCTGCTTTCACCCCTCAGACCAAGTTGGTATTTCCACTTTTCTGAATTCCTCGAATACGTTCCATACAGCGCATATATCTGATCGTCATACGCATAGTTTACAAGCAAGTTTTTTATCTCTGTCAACGAATCAGTTCCGGGTTCTTTGACGTAATTCTTATACTCACTTTCGTAGTGACGGTAATATCCGCGGGTTCCTAATTCGATCTTACTTTTTTCATTCAGTCGGCGGGTGTAATCGGTTTGCAGTGTATAGAGTTGTGAGGCGCCGGAACCCGCTTGCCGCTGCAGTACATCCGGAAGATTTGTGTAGTCGGTTGAATAGTCTCCCGTGAAATCACTTGAAATACGATTCATGTTGAAGTCAGAGGTTAACTCATGGCCTTCTTCTTGAAATAAATGTTTGTAGAGAATACTGGTTCCCCAGTTCTGAAAAGTTCTGTCGGTGTTCGAGCTTCTGAACGACTCGGCACTGCCGTAAATATTGCCAGAATCGATGGTGTCTGTAACAGATGATATGCTGTCTACCGGATTGAATTTTCCTTGTGTAAGCGATTGTGATAGCGTGAATGTGTTGCGGTTGTCGGCAAACCAATCGATGCCGGCTTTGCTATTCAGCATAAAGCCGTAATTGATATTACGCTGCTGTTGGTCGAGAACGGTGTTGGGCGAAGCGGTAAGGTCTGTTCTCTCGGTATATCCTCTGCTGATGTTCTTGCGCTGATTGTAATTGCCGTTGACGAAAAAATTGAATTTGCCTTGCCGAAGGTTCATATCCACTCCTGTATTCATCCGCGGCCGGGTGTCAACACCAACACGGATACTCCCGTTGTATCCCATACCTCGGTTTTTCTTCATAATGATATTCACGATTCCTCCGCCACCTCCACTGGCGTCATATTTAGCAGATGGATTACTGATGACTTCAACACGTTGTATGGCGTCTGCAGGGATTTGGTCAATACTCAATGTAGTCGGTCGTCCATCTACGAAAATCTGGGGTGCGGCATTTCGCATGGTCACATTCCCATCCATGTCGAGCTGCAAGGCAGGAATGTTTCTCAAGACGTCTTCTCCGGTACCGCCCGCGTTCAACGCATTTTTTTCAACGTCGTATATTCTCTTGTCAAATTCAATCCGAAATTCATCACCGCCATCAATCACTACTTCCTTAAGGGTTGCGGAGGCGGTAATACCCAGGTTCCCTAAATCCACAAAATTTTCTTTTACGATAAAGGATTTTTGAAACGGGGAATACCCAATTAAGGTGGCCCTGAAAATGAGCGAGGTATTTAGGGGTAGTTTTTCGATTTTGAAATCTCCATTGCTTTCGGTAAGACCGCCGGTAATCATCTCTGTACTGATAGAATCAGGCATTCCAGGAACGGATTTGAAGATTTGTATAACCACGTATTCCAGTGCGTTTCGCGTTTCGCTGTCAATCATTTTTCCGTAGACATATCCTGTGCTTTCGCCACGTCCGCCACCACCCTTGTGGGGTTGAGCGACGACGCAAAAAGGACTCAGAGTAATGATGAGAAAGAGGTAGAAACGTTGCGTTATAATCATTTTGCAAAGATGTCTATGGTTGCCGAATATGTCTCTTGTTCTCATGGAATGATTTTGTAAAATATCATTTATGACAGTTGGTTCAATGAGTTCTGAGATTATTGCATGAAGTAAGGTGAATAATGCAATCATCATCGCGCGTGCATGAGCCATCGCGTGAAGCGATTTATTCGCCAGAGTGTATTGAGGTCGTTGAAATTGCCAAGCAACTTTGTCTTAGTGTGAATTTACATTTGAACCAAAGTATAACCATGAATGCATCGCCGATCATTTCCGCAATCGAACTTCATCAGCTCTTGAAATCTGAAAATACGATATTGCTCGATGCCACGATACCGCCTGTTGGTTCTGTAAATGCGCTGCTGTCGGAATTCATTCCGGGCTCGATTAAATTTGATTTCGATCATGAAATCTGTGATCAGCTTTCGGATTTGCCCCATATGTTGCCTGCACCTGAGCAATTCGCCGAAAAAGTTGCCGCATTGGGTGTGAGCAATTCCTCAAAAATTATTGTCTATGATCGCATCGGAATGTTTGCTGCGCCCCGGGCATGGTGGATGTTTAGAGTTATGGGGCACAAGCAGGTGCAAGTTCTTGACGGTGGTTTGCCTGCCTGGAAATCTGCTGGCTTCGAGGTTATTCATCATCTTTGTTTGCCTAATGCACCGGGAAACTTCTCCCCGTCATTTCAACCGCAATTGTTCGTCCGATGGGATGACGTAGTTAAGGCGCTGAAGAATGACGATGTTAGAGTTATGGATGCAAGATCATCCGGAAGATTCGCGGGGCGAGAGCAAGAACCCAGGCCCGGTCTTCGTTGCGGTCACATGCCCGGCGCACTGAATATTCCATTTCAGCGGGTGTTGAATGAGGGTAGGATGAAATCGGTTGACGAGCTCATGAATGTATTTGGTATGCATAATGACAGGCGAATGATCTTCTCCTGCGGTTCCGGGGTTACCGCTTGTATTCTGGCACTGGCAGCGGAGATGGCAGGTTTCTCGGATTGGGCGGTTTACGACGGATCATGGGCTGAGTGGGGCAGGGAAGGGTCGAGCTTTCCCGTAATTTCTGATGTCGCGAATATATCTTGTTGAAAAGACAACAGCTTTCAACGTTCGATTGTGAGCAAGATATCTACCTTTGTTTTGAACCAATGTAGAATTGGCGCACGTAATATTGTGAACTGAAAAATCAATAAAATGGAAGCAAAGTTTTCACCGCAGGTCAAGGACGTAATTCAATTCAGTCGTGAAGAGGCCATGCGATTCGGCCATAATTATATAGGGGTTGAACATTTGCTTTTGGGGATTTTACGCGAGACCGATTGTGTAGCAATGCAGATTCTTAGGCGCTTGCTGGTTGACACCGAAAAGGTTCGTCGTCAGATTGAACAAGCCATTAAGTCCTCAAGTGCCGGCTCCCCTCCACCTACCCAAATTCCTTTGGTCAAACAAGCTGAGCGAGTTCTAAAAATTACATATCTCGAGGCGAAGGCATTTAAATCTTCCCTTGTAGGTACCGAGCATTTACTTTTATCTATCATGAAAGACGAAGACAATATTGCAACACGACAACTCCTCGCTGCTGGGGTAGATTATCACGCGGTACGCGATGAAGCCATGAATATTAAATCTGCATCTACTCAGGAGCAACCTCGCGCAGAACACAGTGCTGCCGATGACGATGATGACGATCGCGGTTCATTGGGTGGTGGCAGCACGCAGAAAAAACCGGGCGATAGTAAAAGCAAAACTCCTGTGCTCGATAATTTCGGGCGCGACCTTACCAAACTCGCCGAGGAAGGCAAGTTGGATCCCATAGTGGGTCGTGAAAAGGAAATTGAACGCGTATCTCAGGTGCTGTCGCGCAGAAAAAAGAACAATCCTATTTTAATCGGTGAACCTGGCGTTGGTAAGTCGGCAATAGCTGAGGGCCTTGCACTTCGGATTATTCAACGCAAGGTGTCACGTGTGCTTTTCAATAAGCGAATTGTAACATTGGATATCGCCTCTCTTGTGGCGGGCACAAAGTATCGCGGTCAATTTGAAGAGCGAATGAAAGCCGTGATGAATGAATTGGAGAAATCACCGGATGTCATTTTGTTCATTGATGAAATCCATACCATCGTTGGTGCTGGCGGAGCAAGCGGATCTCTCGACGCCAGCAACATGTTTAAACCTGCTCTTGCGCGGGGAGAAATTCAATGTGTGGGTGCTACAACGCTTGACGAGTATCGACAATATATCGAGAAGGACGGCGCACTGGAGCGACGATTCCAAAAGGTTATAGTGGATCCTACTTCTGTTGAGGAGACCATTCAGATTTTGAATAATATCAAAGACAAATACGAAGAGCATCACAGTGTTTCCTACACACCCGAAGCTCTTATGGCTTGCGTTAAACTTACCTCGCGCTACATCACCGATCGTCATTTGCCCGATAAAGCCATAGACGCGCTCGATGAAGTGGGCTCAAGGGTTCACCTGAATAATATCAATGTCCCACAAGAAATTATCGATATCGAGAAGAGTATTGAGGATGTGAAGGAAGATAAGACGCGAGTTGTGCGCAGTCAGAATTACGAGGAAGCTGCTAAACTTCGTGATAAAGAAAAGCAGTTGCAGGAAAAATTAGAAGCAGCTAAAAAGCGTTGGGAGGCAGAAACCAAAACACATCGTGTTACTGTGACGGAGGCGAATGTGGAAGAGGTTGTAGCTATGATGACAGGTATTCCGGTTACTCGTGTTGCCGAAAAGGAAAGCGGCCGCCTCTCCAAGATGGATGCCGAATTGGAGGGCAAGGTGATCGGTCAAGATGCCGCTATCAAAAAGGTAGTAAAGGCAATCAAGCGGAATCGTGCGGGCTTAAAGGATCCCAATCGACCTATCGGCTCGTTTATTTTCCTCGGTCCAACGGGTGTAGGTAAAACGCAACTCGCCAAGGAACTGGCCAAGTATCTTTTCGACTCGGAAGAATCTCTCATTCGAATTGATATGAGTGAGTATATGGAAAAGTTTGCGGTATCACGTTTGATTGGAGCGCCTCCGGGGTATGTGGGGTATGAAGAAGGTGGACAACTTACTGAGAAAGTCCGCCGCAGACCGTATTGTATTGTTTTGTTAGATGAAATTGAGAAGGCACACCCTGACGTGTTCAATTTATTACTGCAAGCGTTAGATGATGGCCAAATGACGGATAGTCTGGGTCGAAAAGTAGATTTCAAAAATGCCATCATCATCATGACCAGTAACATTGGTGCAAGGCAACTGCAAGATTTTGGCACGGGTGTTGGTTTTGGAACTACCGCCCGCACGCAGCAGGAGGAGAGCGATAAAAAGAGTGTAATCGAGAATGCGCTTCGCAAGGCTTTCGCTCCTGAATTTATAAACCGTATTGACGACCTCATCATATTTAACCCGCTCAGAAAGGAAGATATCTTCCAGATCATTGATATTGAATTGCAGAAGCTTTTCCACAGAGTTACGTTGTTGGGGTATCAAATCAAACTCACTGAGGCAGCAAAGAATTTTATCGCAGAACAGGGGTATGATGAGAAATTCGGTGCACGACCGCTGAAGCGTTCTATCCAGAAGTATCTGGAGGATCCTATTGCGGAGGAAATTATCTCTGCCAACCTAAAGCAGGGCGATACTCTGGTGGTGGATATCGACAAGGAATCCAAGATTGTTATGAGTGTTGAACAGGCAAAACCACAAAAGGAAAGCAAGAGCAAAGACAAGGGCGACAGCTCGGCCAAGGCTTAAGACTTGATAGAGTAGGAAGGATTGAATTAAGTCACTCTTGACTTGTTTTTTCGCTGAATGGACGATGAGTCTTATTTGGCATGGGTTAATTTCACAATTCAGTTCGTTATTATACTGTTGAGACCTTTGAAAATGGCGAATGCCTTCATCAGGGTTCCTGATTTTCTATTCTCAGAAGGGGTTCATGAATCATCCTACATTGTGCCAAGGGTAGTGAAATTGTAAGAGTTGAATAACTTGAAAATCTGTTCCTGTAAAATTTGGTCAATGGGCGTTGCAGGAAATCGTAACAATCCCTTACAATGTGTAGTGATTATCTCTCGGCTAAGCACTTCGCAGTTGTACTTTTGAGACTTCTTAATACTTGAAAGTGAAACAACTCAATGCCATCTCGCCGGTCGACGGACGTTATGCCGCTCAAACGGAAGAGTTGCGTGATTACTTCTCTGAAGCAGCGCTGATGAGATACCGTGTGTGGGTCGAAATCGAGTACTTCATCTCTTTGTGTTCGCTGAATTTAAAAGGTATGCAGGAACTGACTCCCGAAAATATCACATCGCTTCGGGAGATTGTTCTTGGTTTTGGTGATGCTGATGTATTTCGGATCAAGGATCAAGAGGCCATCTTGAATCATGACATTAAAGCTGTTGAATATTTCCTCCGCGAGAAGTTCTCCTCTTTGGGTTTGCAGCACACGGTTGAATTCATCCACTTTGGCCTCACTTCGCAAGACATTAACAATACTGCAATACCTGCCTCCTTGCGGGATGCAGAAGACCATGTATTGGAACCCAATATCGAGGCACTCATTCAAAAACTAACGGACCAGGCGGCGACTTGGAGTAACGTAACACTGCTCGCGCGTACGCACGGACAACCTGCATCGCCAACCTCTCTTGGAAAAGAGTGGTATGTTTTTGTTGAGCGCCTCAACGAGCAATTGATTCGATTACAGGAAATCCCGCACAGTGCCAAATTAGGTGGCGCAACCGGTAATTTTAACGCTCACTTTGCGGCCTATCCTCAAACTGACTGGCCCGCTTTTGCAGATGAGTTTGTGAATGTGACGTTGGGCTTGCGTCGGTCACGTTTCACTACACAAATTGAGCATTACGATAACCTCGCCGCCCGCCTCGATGCCTATCGTCGAATCAATACCATACTCATAGATTTCACCCGGGATGTGTGGTCGTATATAAGTCTCGGCTATTTCCGTCAGAAAACAGTGGAGGGCGAGATTGGCTCATCGGCAATGCCTCACAAAGTAAATCCCATCGACTTCGAAAATGCAGAAGGTAACCTTGGAATTGCCAATGCTGTGTTATCTCATCTCTCCGAAAAACTTCCGGTGAGCCGCTTGCAGCGCGATCTCACCGATAGCACCGTACTGCGTAATCTCGGTGTGCCATTGGCGCACATGCTCATTGCATTTAAGGCAATAACTCGCGGCCTCAATAAACTTATGCTCGACGAAAGCAGAATTGCTTCAGATCTTGATCAAAACTGGGCGGTTGTGGCTGAGGCAATACAAACGGTATTGCGCCGCGAAAACTATCCGCATCCATACGAAGCGCTACGTCAATTAACCCGCGGAAAGGCGCAGATACTTCAGAGTGATATACATACGTTCATCGATTCACTTGAACTTAACGCGTCAGTGAAGGCAGAACTGAAGAGCTTCACGCCTGCAAACTATCGGGGCGTTGATTTGCTCTCATCCGAATGGTAAATTGAATGAGTAAAATCAAAGACATTGCCGAATTAGTTGCCCCATACAAGCAGCGACTCCTCTGGAATTTCTTCTTCAATGTCCTCAACTCTTTTTTCTCGCTGTTTACTTTCCTTGGACTGGTGCCCTTTCTCTATATCCTATTTCGGGTGGAAGGGGGCAAAGGAAAGCATCTCGAACCCATTTCAGGATGGCTCGATGCATACATCGCTGAACACGGGCAATGGCCTGCGCTCGCTTTGATGTGCGCATTTATCATGACCACGGCACTGCTCAAGAACCTGGTCAACTATCTCTCTTTGCTGAGCATCGCACACATACGCACTGCTGTTTCTCGCGACTTGCGCGACAAATTGTATCGAAAGATTTTGGAGCTTCCGGTGGCCTATTTTTCTGGGGAAAGAAAGGGGGATATTATTTCCCGAATGACCAATGACCTTATGGAAATTGAGTTCAGTGTGATCGGAACACTCGAAGCTTTGCTCAAGTCACCGGTAATGATCATTCTCTCTCTTGTTACGCTATTTGTTATCTCCTGGAAACTCACGGTGTTTGCGCTGATTTTTCTGCCCTTGAGCGGCTTCTTGATTTCACGTATTGCAAAGAGTCTCAAGAATGCTGCGCATCGCGGCAAATCCAGCCTGGATGATTTGATTTCACACATCGATGAAACCATCAGTGGTATTCGTATCGTGCAGGTGTTCAACGCGAAGAAGGCCTTTCAACATCGGTTTACCGTAATCAATCATTCGTATTTCCGATTGATGCATGGCTTGTACAGAAAGGAATATCTCAGCTCGCCCATGAGTGAGTTTATATCGCTGTTGGTGATTTCTATACTGCTGCTGTTTGGCGGGAGAATCGTCATCGCTGGCGAAATGGGTGGGGAAATGCTCATCGGTTATCTGGTGGTATTTGCTCAGGTCATCGCGCCGGCAAGAGCATTCAGTGATGCTATCTTCAAGCTGAATAAGGGTGCCGCTTCCCTCGAAAGGGTTAAGGAAATTCTCAATGCACCTGAAACGGTTGTTGACGCTGCAAATGCTCGGGCGTGTGAACCATTTGCTCAGCAAATTGAATTCAGAAATATTCAATTCGGATACCATGGTGATCCTGTAATTCGAGGTGTTTCATTCACTGTTCCAATGGGTAAAACCGTTGCGTTGGTAGGGCCCAGTGGCAGTGGCAAGACCACCTTGGCAAGTTTATTGGCTAGGTATTATGATCCGCAGCAAGGACAAGTACTGCTCGACGGTAACGACATCCGTCAGATAACTCTTAACAGTCTTCGCAGTCAGATAGGATTTGTCTCTCAAGATGCCGTGCTATTCAATGATTCAATTCGCAACAATATCGCATTGGGACAAGAAATTATCGATGAAGAACGACTGCGTGTTGCTTCCCGTGAGGCCAATGCTGAAGAGTTTATTTCGTGTATTCCTGAAAGCTATGACTACAGAATTGGCGATGGTGGGAACAAACTCAGCGGCGGTCAACGTCAACGACTTGCCATTGCCAGAGCGCTGTATCGCAACCCGCCCATTCTCATATTGGACGAGGCCACGTCAGCGCTCGACAATGAAAGTGAAAAGTTGGTACAGGACGCCCTCTTCAATTTGATGGAAAATCGCACTTGCCTTGTTATCGCACACCGTTTGAGTACCGTGCAACGAGCCGATGAAATTCTGGTACTTGACAAAGGGAGCATTATTGAACGTGGCAATCACTCAGAATTGATGGCGTTACAAGGCTTGTATTACCGCCTTGTTCAAGCTCAGGACCTATAGGTTCAACAAAACGCAAGTATTGAATCAACAAGTTTTCCACACTCGGAATCGTTACTCAATGAGTGGTCTATTTTCGTTCTCCAATTTTTGAAATCATGAAGATAAAAACCGACAACATTTTTCAGGTCATCGAAATAGAATCGAGCCCTGATACCATATATCAAGCGCTTACCAATCCGCAGCTTTTAACTGAACTCACTGGAATGTCTGCGGAAATGAGCTCTCACGAAGGGGGCACTTTTCACGCATGGAACAACCGGTCACACGGCTATATTATGCGCCTCATTCCTGGCAAGAGAATCGTTCAGGCGTGGAGACATGATGCCTTTGAGGACGGAATGTACAGCACGGTTATTATCGATATTGAGGCCACTGAATCAGGCTCTCGTGTAAGTTTCAATCATATCGGTGTACCCGAAACCGAGTCGGGCTGGCTTACAGAAACATGGAAGAAGGACTTCTGGAATCCGCTCAGTGAACACCTAGAACAAAAGGTTGCGCAATCCTAAGAGTTTTCGGGGTAGGTAGATTTACTCTTCATCAAAGTAGTCGGTGGGCTGACAGAATTTCGAAGGCCACCGCTCAGATACGCTTTTGTTTTCACCCGGTGGAACCATACGGTGTAAATTTGAGACTAACGTAATAGACACGTCCAAAGTCATGATTCGATTCCGTTTGTTTACATTTTTACTGACTACCCTATGTCTCTACAGCATCGGCTTAAAGCACGATAAGATCGATAGGAGTGAGGATAAGTTATTCCCTTACCTCATGGATGATATTAAGCGGTCCTGGCCCGATGCAACGTTTGACGTTGATGCTTACCATCAAAACATTCGGGAAGCTCTCAGATCTGCTCGTAATTGGAATCGTGACCAGCTGTGGCAGCTTGAAGGTCCTACCAATATCGGCGGTAGGATCAACTGCACGGCGGTAGACCCCTACAATAGCAATGTGGTTTATGCGGGTGCTTGTGGCGGTGGGGTCTGGAAAACAACGGATGGCGGAAATAATTGGTTGCCGATGTTTGATGATAATCCTCATCTCGCTGTTGGAGCTATCACCATTGATGCTCAAAATACTCAAACGGTGTATGTTGGCACAGGCGATCTCAATGTGCCGAGTGGCTTGGAATTGGGCGATGGTCTATACAAGAGCAGTGATGGCGGGCAATCTTGGACACATCTTGGACTTTCTGAAACCCGCGTGATCTCCAAGATTATTGTACATCCTCAAAATTCAGATATCCTATGGGTTTCGGCCATGGGAAACATTTTCACGCAAGACAATCAACGCGGAATTTTTAAGTCCACAGATGGCGGTCAGTCATGGCAACAAGTGCTGCTCGTAGACATCAACGCGGGGGTTGCCGAGATGCTTATTCATCCCATCAATCCCAACATTTTGTATGCAACCTCTTTCAACAGATTTCGCAATGAAGATTATAGTGTGGTCTATGGAGATGATGCCCACGTTTGGCGGTCTGTTGATGGTGGTGAGAGTTGGCAAATTCTTACTGAGGGCCTGCCGCAAGGGAATTTGTCGCGCATGGGTATTGCTATCAGTGAGAGCAATCCGGATGTGTTGTACGTTTCTGTGGCAGATTCCGCAGTATCTCTTTCAGCTATCTATAAGACATCCGATGGCGGTGATTTTTGGGAGCCAGTGAACTATGATAATTTGTTGAGTAATTATGGCGACCCTCTCGGCGGATTTGGCTGGTATTTTGGTAAGATCTATGTCAATCCGTCGAATGATCAAGTGGTGTATCTCTTAGGTGTTGATCAATATTATAGTCTCGACGGCGGAGAGTCATGGAACCGTTTAACCCCAGAGTGGTGGAATTACACTGTGCATGCAGATGGTCATCACATCTCGTTTGTCACCGGCAGTGAATTCATACTTTGCACAGACGGCGGGATGTACCGCACCTTCAATGGCGGTTTGAATTGGGAAGTATTTGGTGAGCTCCCCATCACACAGTTTTATCATGTGACCGCGCACCCTACAGATATTGAATGGGTCTATGGCGGCGCGCAAGACAATGGAACTACCGGCGGTAATTATTCTGTTCTGAATCAGTGGCCGAGAATTTATGGAGGCGATGGATTTAAAACCATCTTCCATCCCGAGATGCCCGAGCTTATGTATGTTTCAACCCAATACGGAGGTTTCACTTATTCGGAAGACGGCGGTGTATCCTTCATTGGATTGAACATGCCCGAGGAGGTGGGTGAATATCGTTTTGCCTGGGACGCTCCATGGCTTTTGAATCCTTTAAATCCACAGCAATTAATCTTGGGTGGTACGCAAGTTTATCGCATAGATGACGCTCCATACGGCATGCCCGTGGTAATGAGTCCGCTCTTGGTAGACTCTGCTTCCAATGAAGAGCATGAAGCCCAATACGTGCATAGTATTACGAGCATGGATGTCAGCGAAAATGACGACAATATCATTTACGCTGCCACGGGTGATGCGCATGTATGGAGAACTTTGGATGGCGGCTCGTCATGGACGTCGATTGAAATGGGTTTGCCGGAGCGATGGATCTCTTCTGTGCGCGCCTCCAAGCAAGTGGCTAATCGAGTGTATGTTGCCCTACAAGGGTATCGCATGAACGATACACAGCCGCATATTTTTATGTCAGAAAACAACGGCACGAATTGGGCAGATATCAGCGAGGGTCTTCCGCAAGTGGGTATCAATCACATTGAAATTATTCCTTACCTGAACGATGAAATTATTTTCATCGCAACCGACGCCGGCGTCTACTATAAACACCCTCAAGCTCCATGGACGATTCTTGGCAATAACTTGCCACCTTTGCGCATTGAAGAGGTGGTGTTGAGCGGCAGCCGATTATACGCCGCCACCTTTGCAAGAAGCATTTGGAGTATGGATGTTTCCGATATCATTTACTCACCCGTATCGCTCATTGAAAATGCAGGATCTGCGTTTCCGCTTCTTATGGTCAACGATGAGTTGCGCACGAATACTCCTGTGAGCATTGAGCTGTTTGATCTCAAGGGTTCTTTGATTTGGTCTAGTGCGTCATTGCAAACTTGCCATCAGCTACCAAATGTGCGACAAGGTGTTTACATCGCTGTGCTTACCAATTCAGCTTCCCGGAGATTGCTTCAAAAGGTTGTTATTCATGAATGAGTCTTTTGAAGATGACCATTCATTGTAACAATAATTATTGATGAGGTACTCGCTACCAAAATCGTATCGAATATTCCTCGCAAATAGTCCAAACAGGATTAAACGTCGGACAGCATTACAAAACTGCGCTTGACGAATTGGTCGAGTGATTCACCCTTTAATAAACCTTTTGACAACAAGGCCAAATCAATGGCTTGCTTCATCTTAGCTTCTGGGAGAATAATTCCGCCATCATCGCTTTTCAACGTTTGACTAAACAATTGATGGTTTGAATTCGCAACGAGGTTGTAACTATCCGGAAGAGTTCCATAAAACCCACCGCCTCCCATCGCGCTTTGTTCTTTCATTCTGCGCATAAACTCGTTTTGTGTGATTACAAATGGCGCATCACTAGGTGAGAGGCTGGCAAATTCGAGATGGTATGTTTTGGTGTCAATGAATTTTTCGATAGCTGCCTTGATATCCTTCTGCTGCTCTTCAGATAATGCAGAGGGTAATAAGTCATCTTTT
This sequence comes from uncultured Comamonadaceae bacterium, assembly GCA_964555295.1. Classification (GTDB taxonomy): domain Bacteria; phylum Bacteroidota; class Bacteroidia; order Flavobacteriales_D; family Sanyastnellaceae; genus CAZKRL01. The sequence continues at coordinate 86,723 of CAZKRL010000004.1, forward strand.
TCGATTAGTTTCTCAATGATGTCAGAGTCGACACGTTTGAATTTCAACTTCTCATTCTTTTGTTCTATATGAGAAATGAAGTGTGGTGCCAATGGCCCCTCCATCACAATGACTTCATAACCGCGCTCCTTAGCTGATGAAATTGAACTAAAATGTTCTTCAGCAGAATCTGCATAGAGTATAACGCACTCACCGTTTTTGTCAATTTGTAAATCTTTGATTTTATCTCTTAACTCTTCCAGGGTGTATAGTTTGTCATCGGAATTTTTGTAGAGTGTGAAGCTCGATGCCTTTTCTGCGAATTTTTCATCGGTCAATACGCCGTATTGAATGAACACTCCGATATCTTTCCATTTCTGCTCAAAATCGTTTCTGTCTTGATTGAACATCGACATCATTTTATCGGCCACCTTTTTGGTAATGTGCGCAGATATCTTTTTCACATTCGCATCTTCCTGCAAATAACTTCTGGAGACATTGAGAGGGATGTCTGGGGAGTCAATAACGCCATGGAGTAGGGTTAGAAAGTCAGGTAGGATATTCTTAACCTCATCTGTAATGAAAACCTGGTTACAATACAATTGAACCTTGTTCTTTTGAACCTCAAAGTTATTCTTCATCTTAGGGAAGAATAAAATCCCTGTGAGGTTGAATGGAAAATCTACATTAATGTGAATATGGAATACAGGTTCGTCAAAAGTGAATGGATATAGTTCCCTGTAAAAATTTGTGTAGTCTTCATCTTTGAGATCAGTTGGCTTTTTAATCCAAAGGGGTTGAGTATTGTTGATTATGTTAGCAACTTTAATTTCCTCTTTCTTCTTTTTACCATCGCTGTCAACTTCTTCTGTTTCTTTCCATTCCGACTTCTCGCCGAAGACAATCTCAATCGGCATAAACTTGCAATACTTGGAGAGCAATCCCTGAATTCGATTCTCTTCTGCGAATTCGGTGGAGTCATCAGAAAGATGCAGAATGATATCCGTTCCTGGGGTAGTTCTGCTACCAGTAGACATCTCAAAATTGGGTGATCCATCGCATGTCCACTTTACAGGCTCTGAGCCCGAGCGCTGCGATAAGGTTTGAATTTCTACGAGCTTACTCACCATGAATGATGAATAAAAACCCAATCCGAAATGACCGATGATTTGAGCATCCTTGTACTTACTTACAAAGTCCTCTGCGCCACTAAATGCAATTTGGTTGATATACTGCTCAACCTCCGCAGTTGTCATTCCAATACCATTGTCACGAATTGTCAGTGTATTGGAACTTTTGTCAGCAATGATCTCTACTCGGAGTCCACTACCCTCGTGGGTTATTTCACCAGCTATGGCAAGTGTTTTTACTTTTTGGCAGGCGTCAACGGCATTGCTAATTAACTCACGAAGAAAAATTTCATGATCGCTGTACAAGAACTTCTTGATGATAGGGAAAATGTTTTCGGTATTGACCTTTAAACTTCCTTTCTGATTTTGTGACATAATATTAAAGTTTGTAATAGATGGACCAATGCCATGCCAACCAGACCGATACGGAAAACTTGTCAGTGAGATCACACCTCAAATACATGGCGATAGAGCGATTAAGACGGCAGTGATTTAATTTCATACGCTCCGCTCACAACAACACTCTTTGTTATTACGAAGATGAGCAGGGCAGCAAAAAGAAGATGAAGTGGTTGCGCAATGGGTGGCATGTTATACTCGGCCATTATGATTCCTATAGACATCGAGGTAATGACCAGGAGCAATACCCACTGACTTCCAAGCCACATACCCATTTTAACTTTCGTGCGATAGCATAGCAGGATGCTCGTTATCAAAAGCAACCAAGATGAGGTGCGATGAATCAAAAATATATTCGGCATGTATTTGATCCAATCACTACGATCTACATGGGTTGTGGCAATAACGTCGGTGCATTCCCTTACTTGAGTTCCGAGAAATATTTGAATGAGTGTTAGTATTCCCATGATGATGGTTATTGCTTTCAGATTTCTCGGTATAGCTGATTTGAATTTATTTGACGATACCAGCTTATATCTATAAATGGTGATCAAAACAATAAGGGCGATGCTCCCTGCCATGTGAAGGGTTACACTTCCTTTTTCCAAGACTCCATCAACCACTAATTTGCCGAGCCATGCCTCATATAGTACCGTGAGGTTTATGAATAAAGCAACCCACAATGCAGCCTTTCTTCCCGTTCGTCGATATACAGAGTAGGAGATGGGAATTAGTAGTAAAATCGGGATGCCATATAGAACAGTCGCTAGTCGATTGATGTATTCAATCCATGTATGGAGAGGATTGAAAATTGCATAGTTGTGGTGAGGGTATTTCTCCCATTGCGTGTGATTCCAGGGTCCGGATGGAACTCCTTTGCTGGCAACCCAAAGTGTATCGTTCCTAATGACCATCATGCCGGGGGAGTATGATTGTTGGTGATGAAATGTCACGTCTTCAATTGACGTTGGGGGAATCATCAATCCGAAGCATTTGGGCCAATCAGGGCAGCCCATTCCGCTGCCTGTCATTCGCACAATACTACCTGCGAGAATTACGATGAATGTGAGCGTTAAAGAAATACTACTGATGCGTTGCGCCCATATCATTCGCTCGTTGGGCAGGCGGTTGTATGTCATAGAATTCAAACCGGTAATGCCCTGCTGTGATGCGATGACTGGAGACCTTTGTAATGAATTATCTCAGCCGATGTTACTCTGTACTTTCCGTCGGCGATGGATTGTACGCATTCAAAGAGTTTTTTTTCTTCGATTGCGGTTGTGTCATATTCAACCCTAATTATGTTGACCGGGCGATTTTCTTCGAATTCCAGATCGGTGGTTTTTACACCATTCAAAGCCCTGAGCTCACTTTGGATTTTGCCACCACATCCGGTTGCACACATCATTCCCTCGATGGAAATTACTGCAACTGTTTTGTATACTTCTGAACTGAGTTCGCGATGCACTACGGGAATTTCTGCCGGTAAGATTTGCTGTTTGTTGTTTCCACCGCACGACATTACAACGGCTACCAAAAAGTAAAGGGCTCTTTTCATCAATAAAATTTTGGCAAATGTAGGAGGGCCAATGCTGATACAAGTTGACCTTTGGCAAGTGAATTTAAAGAACCCAATTTTCTCTCTTCTATTATTGGCCGGTATTTGGGGAAGCTCGTTTATTCTTATGAAGAGAGGCCTATTTGCTACTGACGGAAGTGGTATTCTTCTTCCGTTAGATATTGCCGCGATAAGAATTACCACAGCGTCATTGTTGCTGCTTCCCTTGGCAATAAAGGCATTGCCTTTTTTAAAAGGGAAAGATTATTTTTTTATTTCCGTTGTTGGCTTTGCGGGAAGCGCAATTCCGGCGCTTTGTTTTGCAACTGCTCAGCAAAAGATTGATAGTGGCGTGGCCGGGATGCTGAATTCATTAACGCCGTTTTTCACTTTTGCTATTGGTGTATTGATTTTCAGACAGAGTATTAGACGGGCTCAATTGGCAGGCATTTCGATTGCTATGGCGGGCACGTTTATTTTGCTGAGTGGTGGCTCAAAAATGGACTACTCCCAGTGGGCATTCGGTGGTCTGCTCATAGTCGCAACGTTTTTGTATGGTTTAAGCGTCAATACGATTTCGCATAAGCTCAAACATGTTCCTCCATTGAGTATTACATCTGTTTCTTTATTACTCGCAGCAATACCATATTCAGTATACCTGCTTTGTTGTGATTTTACCGTTCGTGTTATCAATCACCCGGAAGGTTTCGATGCTTTAGGTTGCATACTCATATTAGGCGGAGTAGGAACGGGGCTGGCGAACTTTATTTATTTTCGACTTACACAGACTGCTGGTCCGCTTTACGCATCCTCAGTTACTTACCTCGTTCCCATTGTCGCCTTCATTTGGGCCTTTGCTGATGGTGAGTCAATGTCTGTCTTACAATTCATTGCGGCGTGTTTAATAGTATGTGGTGTTTGGCTTTTGAGGCGGAAATGAATGGTTGCGAAGGATAACTCTTAAAGCTTAACTATTTCATAGCTTGTTGTAATGGATCTGCGCTTTAAATACTTGTTAGTAATTCTTATACGATCCGCTGCTTTGTAGTGCATGTCGTTTCTTTATTTGTTCAGTGCGCAGGTTTTACAACGAGTTAGGTCGGGCGCTCCTCATTCTTTGGGGAGTGGTAACGGCTGTATTTTTCCTTTTCAATTTATCTCCGGGTGATCCGGTTAGAAATTTGGTTGGGGAAAATGCAAGTCAGGAAACTACAGATAATATCAGGCGTAAATATGATTTGGATTTACCCATCATGCAGAGATATGTGTTTTATCTCAATGATCTTTCTATTATTTCTGTCTATTCAGCAAGTAAGGATATTCGACCTGCTTACAATGAAAATGAGCACGGGGGGTACTCATTTGATCTTGGTTCGCTGAAATGGGTAATAAAAAAACCTTATCTCAAACGTTCATTTTTGACCGATAAACCGGTAGCTGAGCTTTTATCAGAGGCCCTGCCCGGAACGCTGATACTTGCATTTTCTTCGATTTTGTTAGCCCTTTTTTTCGGTGTTTCAATGGGGGTTGTTGCTGCGTTGAATAAGGATAGCCTTACTGATAAGATGTTGCTCGTCATATCTTCCTTGGGTATGTCGGGTCCCTCTTTTTTCGTGGCTATGTTGGTTGCTTGGCTGGGGGCTGTTCATTGGAGAGATGAGATCACCATTGGGACTGAATGGCTTATTGGAGTTGTCTTGGTTATCACAGTAATGAAATTTCAGTTGATGCCATCGCGATTTTTGAAGTGGGTCATTCCGGGGATGTTCATTCTTCTGCTATTGCTTTCATTTTTAGATTTAAACTTATTACCATCCATTTCTATCGGTGGAATGGGTTTAAATATGACAGGCAGTTTATATTCGGTTGACGTATGGTCAGGTGAGTATTTGTGTTTGAGTAATTTAATCCTGCCCATCATCACACTGATGGTTCGTCCGCTTGCAGTAATTGTTCAGCTTACGAGGAGTTCATTGTTGGAGGTCATGCAGCAGGATTATATCCGCACAGCAAAGGCCAAAGGATTAAGTACATCTAAAATAATTTGGCGGCATGCATTACCCAATGCAATGAACCCTGTCGTAACAGCCGTGAGCGGATGGCTTGCATCATTGCTTGCCGGGGCTGTTTTTGTTGAATTTGTTTTTGGATGGAAAGGACTTGGTCAACAAATGTTTAACGCAATTGAAAATAGAGATCTGCCCGTTGTGATGGGAGGAGTTATTGTAATTGGATTTACGTTTGTGCTGATCAACTTTGTTTTAGAGAGGATTTATCAGTTCATTGATCCAAGAATAAAGTCCGCTACTCCCTAAGCTTAGTTTTCGCTTAAATCTCTTGTTAATATTGACTTTATATGTTAATGGGTTGATTCCGTAGGCATGAAATTGTGCTGACTAGATCAAGCGCCTTGAACGAGAATTCCCTGAATGGATTTTTAGTTGTTTCATCGTAGACCACACATTCAACAATGTGTGATTTTTTTTGAGTTGTGTCTCAATTACAACACCATTGCATGAGTGGAAATTTTTCGTCTTTAGCGGAATAAAGTTGCATCAATTATCGGGTAAAAAAAAACAGGCCACATAACATGGCCTGTTTGAATATTAATCGTTCGAAATTACTTTACTACTTCAATGCGTTTATGCAATGTATTCTGACCTGTTCTGATGCGCAAGACGTAAACACCGGCGTCGAGCAACGAAACATCTAATACAGTTACATTTCTATCTTGAACAACCATTTTGCCCTGCAAATCGAATAGATCTACCTGATCGATGACCTCACCATTCATGGTGGATATGTTCAAGAGATCTTTCGCTGGATTAGGATAGATGTTGACATTGATTGAGGCCAAATCATCATTGACTGAGATTATAACAATGTATTCAAAAGTGAGAGTAACCACGCTATCACAGCCATTGGCTGAAGTGCCAACCCAAATATATTCTCCGGAGGTTTGAAGGAGTGCTCCATTCCATTCATATCCCAGCGGGAAACTATCGGACGTAACAGTGATGCTTTCGGTTACGAATATTTGTTCTGAGCAACTGCCATCATCTATTGTAACGAATTCGTTGTAGTTACATGCTGATGGGTCTGTGCAACCTGAGGTTTCGAATGGGTCACAAATTCCATCTGCGTCAACATCACTTATACAGCTTCCATCACAATTGTAGTATGTGACTGGGAACTCACAAGCTCCTTCCAATGGGCAACCCGCCGCAGGATCGAAATTACATGCTGTTGCATCCGTGCAACCGGGGTAGGCACAAGTCAAATCGTTAACAGTGGCGTATGGGTTGTAGTTACAAGCCAATACATCTGTGCAACCATTGGTTTCGAAGAAGTCGCATAAACCATCGGCGTCTGCGTCGCCGTCGCAAGTGCCATCGCAGAGGAATCCAGGCAATGGTGAATAGCAGCTATTGTTATCACAACCTGCGGTTGGATCATAGTTACAAGCGTTTACATCTGTACATCCGGGGAATACACAAGAGCTGTCATAATCGGTTGCCTGTGGATCGAAATTGCAGGCATCAGGTATGATGCAACCAATAACCTCTAATTCATCACATACCCCGTCGCCATCTGCATCATTGATGCAATTTCCGCTGCAGTTATAGTATTCAGCAGCATAGGTGCAGAGCCCTGTATTGAGTGTAGCGAATTCATTGAAGTCACAAGCGGTACTGTCGGTGCAGCCTGTATTGTCCAGCGGGTCGCAAATCCCATCATTGTCGGCGTCTTGCAAACAAACTCCATTGCAGTCATAGTATAGTTCAGGGTATGAGCATGTAGAATCTTCCTCAGTAGCGAATGGATCGAAATTGCATGCGGCAAAATCGGTACAGCCCGAGACCTCTAATTCATTGCATACTCCATCACCATCCTCGTCGTTAAGGCAAATGCCATTACAGTTGTAATATTCGGAGGCGTAGACGCAACTATTGTCCAAGTCCAATGCAAATGGATTGAAATTACAAGCGGATGAATCGGTGCATCCTTGTATATCAAAAGGATCGCAGATGCCATCGCTATCCTGGTCGTCAATACAGAAACCATCGCAATTGAGGAACGGTTCGGGATATTGGCACAAGCTGCCATCGCTGCAAAGTGCGTCGATTGAGTAATTACATGCAGTTGGGTCTATGCATGCCGGGAATGCACATTCACCATTGTCGCATCCTGCGTTAGGGTTGTAATTACATGCGAGCGAATCCAGGCATCCAGAATCGATACAACTTTGATCATCACAAGCTGCGGCTTCATTGAAATTACATGCGGTGATATCGGTACAGCCGGGATAGACACATGAACTGTCGCTATCGAGCGCGAATTCGTTAAAATTACATGCTGTGGGATCGGTACAGCCTACCAAATCGAAAATGTCGCATATTCCATCTTGATCGGCATCATCAATGCAAATTCCATCACAGTTGTAGTACTGTTCTGGGTAGGTACAATCATTGGTGGTTTCGGTTGCGTTGGGGTTGTAATTGCATGCGATAATGTCCGTGCATCCTGTAATTTCAAGTGAATCACAAACGCCATCCAAATCTGAATCGTTGATGCATTGCCCTTCACAGTTGTAATACTGATCAGGATAAACGCATAGGTCAATATCCAAACCACATTGGTAGGTAGCGTCATAGTTGCAAGCAGCTATATCACCACAGCTTGGGAAAACACACTCGCCGCCATCACATAGAGCATTGGCATCATAATTACATGCGATGTTATTCATGCATCCAGGGAATACGCACGAACCATCGTCGCAAGCTGCTTCAATTTGATAGTTACAAGCTGACGTGTCTGCACAACCTGGATAAGTGCAAGAGTTATCGTCGATGTTCGCAAAGGGGTTGTAGTTGCATGCGGTTACATCTGTGCATCCTTGAGCATCCAGTTCATTGCAGATTCCATCGTTATCACTGTCTGCAATACAGTTTCCGTCACAGTTGTAATATTCCAATGGGAATACACAGGAAACCAAATCAGTGCTCAATTCGTTGTAATTGCAAGCTTGTGGATCCAAGCAACCTACAATTTCGAGCTCATCACAAACCAGATCGCCATCGATGTCGTTGATACAAGTACCAAAACAATCGTAGAACGTATCTGGGAATAGGCAAGTAGCTTCATCGGAGCATCCAGCGCTTGGGTCAAAGTTGCAAGCGGTTTCGTTGAAGCAGCCAGGGAACACACAAAGCCCATCATCGCACTGCGCGGTAGCATCGTAATTGCAAGCTTCAGGAATTATACAACCCGGATACACACAAGAACCATCGTCGCAAGCAGATGCTTCGTTGAAGTTACATGCGATGTTGTCGGTACAACCCGGATATGAGCAACTTCCGTCGTCGGAGGCAGCGAAAGGGTCATAGTTACATGCAGTCTCGTCGGTGCATCCTGGTTGCTCAAGTTCATCGCAAATCTGATTGTTGTCGATATCATTGATACAATTTCCAAAACAATCTTGGAAGATTTGAGGGAAAACGCATGATTCGTCTTGACATCCTGCAAGTGGGTTGTAATTACAGGCAGTAATTTCCGTACAACCCGGATATACACATGAGTTATCGCTGGTCAAGGCAAATGCATTAAAGTTGCAAGCCAAGGTATCAATACATCCCTCGAGATCGAGGTTGTCACATATACCATCACCATCTTGATCGTCAATACAAGTTCCGTCGCAGTTGAGGAAGGCAACCGGATATTCGCATGTTCCGTTGTCATCTGTAGCTTCTGGGTTGTAGTTACAGGCGCTTACGTCTTCGCAACCCGCAACTTCATTTTCGTCGCAAACCTCATCAAGATCGATATCATTCACGCATATGCCATCACAGTTGAAAGGGAAGTTGGCCTGAATACAATTGAAACCGTTACAGCCAGCAAAAGGATCATAATTGCAAGCTGTTTCATCAGTACAACCAGGATAGGCGCATGATCCGTCGTCACAAATGGTGAGTGGGTTGAAATTACAGGCGAACTCATCGGTACATCCCGGATAGATACATGATTCATCCGGGCAGCCAACAAATCCGACATAATTACACGCCTCAGGATCGGCACAGCCAGGATATGTACATAAGCCGTTGTCGAATAGAGCTATCGGATTGAAATTGCAAGCCGCAGGATCGGTACAACCCGGGATTTCATATTCATCACAAATACCGTTTTCGTTGGTATCATTATAGCAAACGCCATCACAGTCTTCATATGGTGAATCGAAGAAACAGCTACCATCGTTGCAAGAAACTGCAGCATCATAGTTACAAGCTGCGGTGTCGGTGCATCCTCCAAATTCACATGATCCGTCGTCGCAACCAGCGGATGGGTCGTAATTGCATGATGGGAATACCGTACAACCTGGGAAAACACATGTGCCATCATCGCATGCGGCATTTGAATCGAAATTACATGCCGTCACATCTGCACATCCAGGATAAGTGCAACTACCGTCATCGTCTTGCGCAAAAGGGTTATAGTTACACGCAGTAAAGTCGGTACAGCCATCCACTTCAAAGGCATCACAAATACCATCGCCGTCGCTATCGAAGTAACAAACACCATTACAGTCAACGAATTCACTTTCTGAGTATGTGCAGCTATTGTCATTTTCAGTTGCCGCTGGGTTGTAATTGCATGCAAAGACGTCATTACAGCCGCTAATCTCGAGTTCATCACATATCAAATCAAGGTCTGCGTCATTCAGGCAGTTTCCATTACAATCTTCAAATGGCTCTGGGAATATACAAGAGCCATCTTCGCAGGCAGCATCTGGATTGAAATTACAAGCTGTTATATCCAAACATCCACCGAAAGTGCACAATGCATTATCGGCGCAGACAGCTGAGATATCGTAATTGCAAGCTTCTATTATGGTACATCCGCCATACAGACAAGAGCCATCATCAGCGGTCGCGTTTTGCGAATAATTGCACGCCGAGATATCTGTACAACCCTCTACGGTTAGATTGGGCAATAGCACACCGTCAATCACATGCACTACGCCGTTATCTGCTAACAGGTCGGCTACAATAACTTGTGCATCATTGATGAATACTCCATTATTGTTGATGGTCACAAGCACATTTTGTCCCTGCAAAGTTGGAACGAGCAAACCGTCTTCGAGATCGGTAGATAATGCTACTCCGTCTACAGTGTGGTAAAGAAGAATTTCGGTTAGTGCGCCATTGGGGTCGGCGAGCAATGCATCGATAGTTCCTGCGGGTAGTGCTCCGAACGCTGCATCGGTAGGAGCGAAGAGTGTGTATGCACCTGGCTCTGAAAAAACAGCATCAAGACCGGAGGCCAAAAGAGCTGATTCCAGCGTAGTATGCACCTCGCTGCCAGCAACAATGTCGAAAATGGTAATAGAAGCAGGCACACCGCAATTACAGTTGTCATCATAGATTTCGCCGTTGGTTAGCGGATTGCCATCATCACAAGGTGATCCGGGCTCACCAACACATACCAATTCATCGAAGCATATTGCATCTGGATTGTAATTGCATGCAAATGAGATTGGACATCCTGGGAACTCACAGGTGCCATTGCTGCAGCCTGCAGAGGGATTATAGTTGCACGCGTCAGGATCACTACACCCAGGATATACACAACTGCCATCATTTACTGTTGCGTTTGAGTTCCAGTTGCAGGCGGTAGCATCGGTACATCCTTCCTGATCAAGCGCGTCACAAATTCCATCATTGTCGATATCAGCTAGGCAATTTCCATTGCAGTCCAAGAATTCAAGCGGGTATTCACATGTGCCATTGTCGTCAGTAGCACTTGCATTGAAATTACAAGCGCTCAAATCGGTGCAACCGGGAATTTCCAATTCGTCGCAAATCCCATCATTATCTAAGTCGTTGATACAATTTCCAGCACAGTCGAGAAACTCCGCAGCAAAAATGCAATCGCCCGAGCAAGCGGCGTTATCATCATAGTTACAGGCAGTAATATCAAGGCAACCAGGGAAAACACAACTACCATCATCGCATGAGGCAAGTTCGTTGAAGTTACAGGCATTAGAAATTATACAACCCGGATATTCACATGATCCATCAGCGCAACCACTGCCCTCAAAATAGTTACAGGCCGCTGGGTCGCTACAGCCAGGGTAGGTACATGAACCATTATCGGTATTCGCTCCTGAATCAAAATTGCATGCCAATACGTCGGTGCATCCGCCCACTTCATTTTCATCACAGATGTCATTGGAATTTATGTCATTGATGCAATTACCAGAGCAATCTGTGAATGCTGCAGGAAATACGCATGAGGCATCATTGTCAGTGGCATCTGCGTTATAGTTGCAGGCAGTAGCATCAGTGCATCCTAAAACCTCTAGCTCATTGCAGACACCATCTAAATCGGTGTCATTGATGCAATTGCCATCACAATCTAGAAATGGTTCAGGTAAATTACAAGTTCCGGCATCCGTTGCGGCGGCATCGTAGTTACAAGCTAATTCATTCTGACATCCTACAATTTCAAGTTCATTGCAAACCCCATCTGCGTCGGAGTCGTTAAGGCAAGATCCATCGCATGCAAGGAAGGGATCAGCATATGTACAGGATAAATCATCACAACCTGCATTGGAGTTGAAATTACAAGCCTGAGCGTCTGTGCATCCAGGGTAAATGCAGCTGCCATTATCAACTGAGGCATTCAAATCGAAGTTGCAAGCAGAAAAATCAGTACATCCTGAGTATATACAACTGGCGTTGTCGCATGTTGCGAGTGAATCGAAGTTTACTGCGTCTGGGTCAGTGCAACCTATGAGGTTACCACCAAGATTAATGAGAACCTGGTTAAAATCAAGATTCGCATCAAGGGTTCCGGTTGCTTGAATCACTCCTTCATAAGTAAAAGTGTATGTAGCACCATTCCATCCGTCTCCGAATCCATCGAATAGCTGGAGCTGACCTCCGCACAAGGGTGTCGCAAGGCAAATATTTTGATCAGCCGGTGCACCGCCTTCGGCAATGAGACTTTGATCGGTGTCAAGCAATTGCCATCCGATTTCACCAGGAAATTCTCCGGAGGTTACAACCACGTTGACGCAAGAATTGAAGCAGCACGATTCATTGTCGCAAATAGCTGAAGCGTTAAAGTTACATGCTGCAGCATCGGTGCATCCGGGGTACGAACATGATCCATCATTTACATTGGCATCGGCGACGAAGTTGCAGGCAGTGGAATCTGTGCAACCTTCAATGATACATCCTTCCGCACCGTTCCAACCAAAGATTACGGATTCTCCGGCAAAGCCGGCTGTAACAATGGTTCCATTGTCGTCAACAATTGACCAGCTGATTTCCTCCGGGAAAAAGCCGTTGGTAACATCGATGCGATAGCAACCCGATTCGAGACATGTAAGCACACTGTCCAAATCTGACGCAGCCAAAGTACCGGTTAGGATTTCGGTATTTGTATTATCCACAAGGCTGTATGTTGCTCCGTTCCAGCCATCGCCAAAGCTGTCTTCAAGGACAAGTTTAAGTAGGGTTTGGTCAAGAGCACAAGCGAGGCAAGTACCGTTATCACAAGTCGCATTTGAGTTATAGTTGCTTGCCTCGGGATTTGTGCATCCGGCAATAGCACCACCGAGAGCGATAGTTAGCTCTTGGGTTTGAATAAGCGGATTGGGATCAGTAATGTTATCAGGCAGTAAGGTTCCGGTGGCCTCAACTACACCCAGTGGCGATGTGATGGTATAAGACGCGCCATTCCAACCATCGCCGAAATCGTCGGTAAGTAAAATTGTGTAATTGCAACTTGATTCAGTTACACATACCGAAACGCCGGTTGAAGGGGCTCCGCCACTGGCAAGTTCTAAACCTGCCGGTGAGAAAACAGTCCATCCGATTTCTCCAGGAAATATACCTGATGTAACGGAAATTTGGTTACAGGTGGCAAAGCAACAGCTTCCATCATCACAGCCTGCTTCTGCATTGAAATTGCAAGCGTCTGGCTGATTACATCCTGGATAAATACAACTGTTATCACTGGTGTTGGCAGAAGGGTTGAAATTGCAGGCAGTATTATCGGTACAGCCAATTACCGCGCCTTCGCATGAAGAAATAGATAAATTGAAAACTCCTGTCAGGCCTAGATAGCCACCTACTCGAATGAGATAGGTTGTGCCCGCCTGAAGCTGAATATTGGTGAGCTGGGAAGCGTCTATACCGTTGTTAAAATCGAAATCATCGTTACCCGCTACACAAGTGAGATTGCCACATACGCCAGAGTATAAGTGCAATTTGGTATCATAATTCGTGGCAGTCTCCACCAACGAAATAGTGATGGGGCCCGTTGATGTTGGCGTAAGACTGAACCATCTTTGTCCGCCAGTACCTACGGTGGTGTTACATGTAAACGCCCCCGATGTTGCGTTGTCATTGGGAACACCTGTAGTGGAGCTTGTAACATTCTCACCACAATTGATGACAGTTGCTGTTGAGCATGTAGTTCCCTGAGCTAAAAGATCGCCGGAGTAAATGGCGGACATAAGAACAACAGACAATTGTAAGAATGATTTGATTTTTTCGCTCAATACATTGGTAAATGCTGAGACAGTTGACAGACGTAGATAGTGCTGCATAAATTTGGTTGAATTAAGAATTAATCAGGCGCTCCGAAATTAAGGTCGACCTATGAATTCCACCAAATTTTGTTGCTCAATTGAAATTCACAATTCAATTGGGGCCAGAGGTGTCAGTTTTAGAGGTGCAATGCAGCCGCAGATGATTTACTACCGGTGATTTCGGAGGTATGATACCGGATCTCGATCCCTGAACGCCAAATGCTAATGCAGAGGGCATGTAAATTCTTACAGAGTCTTCACAACCGCAATGTGAAAGTGCCTTTGACAGCCCGGCGGAAATTTGTCCCGTGGTGCCCAATACCAATTCTAATTTGGTCGGGTGGTCTAGTAATTTGTTATCCAGTAAGCTTGTTTGATACAAGAGTATGAGCGAGTCTGCTTTGTGAATTCTACGTCCCTTATGATTTTCTATTATTTGAATAAAGACGTCATCATATTTTTCATAATCTATAGAGGTGTCGTTCATGAGCAATATTTCAATGGCTTCGATTTCAGAGATTTCATTGTGCTGTGCCATCGCCATAAGGTGATGAGCGAACTCAAGCGGATGAAAAACTTTTAGTATGTGAATGCTTATCTCGAAATTTTCTTCACTTGAAGCTATGCTTGAGTCTGAAAAAGCTGTGAGAAATGTGTCATCTATGTAAGAGAATGGCATTCTGAAAATCCGCTTTTCTCCTTCTTTAAGCGACAATAGGATTTTTAGAAGTTCTGGGTGAAGTCGGTCACCCATTTTCTCAGCCGATGTGAGATGAGCCGGGTTGTGATGGTAGAGCAGAAAGGAATGGATAGGGGAGGTCCCGACTTTCCCGAAAGTAACCTCAGCAGAGAAGTATTCGGCATCATCAAGTCTCAGGTCTTCCAATGGAAGCTGAATGATTTTTTGATAAATGGCATTTCCAACGCTTTCAAATCCGCTTTGATTACAGCTTACAACAAGGGCTATTATTAAAATGACTATGCCTTTGAATTTCATGGTGAGGGTTTCTTCTCGGCCTTTATGGAGTATAGCAATGGTGTATTCGGCTGTACTTGATTTGTGAGTCCTGTAAGGCCATAGGCAAGGTGCGACGGGATAATGAATATGCCGCTATCACCCATGCACATCATCTTGAGCGCTTGGTGCACACCGGCTTCCGAAACGTCATTATCCACATGAACGATTTTATTACCCTCCAATAAGGATGTTTTGAAGGGAGGTATTTCTAACGTTGATACCTTTTGCTGAATTCCAACTTCTGCGCCCGTTCGAATTGTATCGTTAGAGCCACGTGAATATATCTTATAGAAGATGCCTGTATTACTCTCCGACATCTCCCATTTCAGCGTGTCAATGTATGTCTGGATGTATTCTATTTCAGCATGGTGTTGTCTCTTGTTCAACTCAATGAGTTCATTGGGAGATATGGTAGGATTGCCTCCTGTTTTGCCGTTGCTGCAAGCCCATATCGCGAGGCAATTCAAATACATCAAATAACGAATCATGATTCTCTTATCTCGGTTGCGTATTGATGGAGCAGCGTTTCAAATTTCATCAGAACATTCTGCATTGAATCTGCACTGCTGCCGCCGGCTGCGTGAAAATGACCACCGCCGTTCCAATGGGTTCTTGCAAACGTGTTTACATCGAATTGTCCTTTGGATCGAAAGGATGTTTTGATTTCGTTGTTTCCTTCACGAAAAAATGCAGCCAGTTTAACTCCCTTGATACTGAGTGCGTAATTCACCAATCCTTCAGCATCTCCCTGGCGATAAGCATGAGCCTTAAGCTCTCCTGCGTCAAGCCATATCCATGCAGTACATCCATCAGCGCTGATATTCAACTTTTGATGAAGCGAATACCCTACAAGTTTCAATCGTTCAGGTAATTGTGTGTCATAAACAGCCCTGTGAATGGCGGCATGATCGATACCGATTTCCATCAATTGCGCTACTATGCGATGTGTTTCAGCCGTGACGCTGTCAAATCTGAATGATCCCGTATCTGTCATAATGCCGCAGTAGATGGCGGCCCCCGCTTCTTTTTTTATGTGCTGCTCAAATTTGCACAGGTGAGCAAATCTGTATATCATCTCGCATGTACTGCATGCGCTGGTATCACTCATAGTTACAACAGGAAAGGATGCGGGTTGTTGGTGGTGATCAATCATGATTGCAGGTGCAGCGCAAGTACTGAGTTTTTCTTCAAGTTCTTTTCCTACCCTTCCAAAATGGTTATAGTCACATACAAAAAGCAAGTCGCATGCGGCCACTGATTGTTCCACTTGCTCTTTATCGCTTTCAAAGACCCTGTATTTCACACCCTGAAGCATCCATCTGAGAAATTCGGGAGCTTCGTCTGGGAGAATAATTTCGCATTCTTTTCCATAGGATGTAAGAATATGGTACAGCGCCGTGGAAGAACCTATGGCATCTCCATCCGGATTTTTATGGGTAGAGATGAGTATACGCCGGGCATTATCAATTAGCCGCTTGCTCTTGTCTATTTCGTTTTGACCAAAATTCATAATGGGTAAAAGTAAATGAATTGACGTCCGTGTGTCTTGCGTTATATCAAGAGTTGTTGATCCTATTCATTCAAGTTATTCCGCTGCTAGGTTCAAGTTCGATGCATCATTCCAAAAGCAAAAGAGCCGCATCTCGCGGCTCTTTTGCAATATTCAGTTGGATTATGATGGCGTCACATCCGAAGGTATCGCCTCGCGCTTTGCCATGAGACTTACATACTCTTCGCTGCTGCCTACAATCATTTTCTGGAACTTCCTTACACCCGTTCCTGCAGGTATCGGGTGACCCACAATTACGTTTTCTTTCAAGCCCGCCAATCCATCGGTCTTACCCTGAACGGCTGCCTCATTAAGTACTTTGGTGGTTTCCTGGAAGGACGCCGCCGAAATCCATGAGTCGGTCTGAAGCGACGCGCGGGTAATACCCTGCAACATCGGTCTTGCGGTAGCCGTGATGGCCTCTCTGGCAACTATCTCCGCGCGGTCTTTGCGCTTCAATTGTGAATTCTCATCGCGAAGGTTACGCACCGAAATGATCTGACCTACTTTGTATCGGTCACTATCACCGGCATCAGTAACTACCATCTTATCAAACAACAATTCATTCTCTTCAAGGAATTCCGCCTTGTCTACGTTGGTGCCCTCAAGGAAGCGAGTGTCACCCGCATCCTGAATTTCCACCTTGCGCATCATCTGACGAACGATTACTTCGAAGTGCTTGTCATTGATTTTCACACCCTGCAAACGATATACCTCCTGAATTTCATTCACCAGATATTCTTGCACCGCAGTCGGGCCCTGAATGTCGAGAATATCACCCGGTGAAATAGCTCCGTCAGATAATTGCATACCCGCACGAACGAAGTCACCATCTTGCACCAGGATGTGCTTGGACAATGGAATGAGATATTTTTTCTCTTCACCAGTTCTTGCTTTAACGGATATCTCGCGGTTACCACGCTTGATTTTGCCGTACTCTACGATACCATCAATTTCTGACACTACAGCCGGATTGGATGGATTTCTCGCCTCAAACAATTCTGTTACACGTGGCAGACCTCCGGTGATGTCACCTGTCTTGCCCGACATTCTTGGAATCTTTACGAGGATTGTTCCTTTCTCAACTTTCTGCTTGTCTTCAATGTTCAAGTGAGCTCCCACAGGCAGTGAATACACTTTCACTACTTCTTTGTTGCGAATGATTTCAATCGACGGGTTCTTCTTCTTGTCTTTGGTTTCAATGATGATTTTCTCAGAGAATCCGGTTTGCTCGTCAAGCTCAGTCTTGAATGTGATGCCTTCTTCCACCGCATCAAACTTGATGGTACCACTTTCTTCAGTGATGATGACGCTGTTGTATGGATCCCATTCACAAATCTTGTCGCCCTTCTTTACAGTTTGACCTGGCATTGCGAATAATGTTGCACCGTATGGGATGTTAGCGGTTGTCAAAACAATACCGCTGTTTCCATCTACAATCTTCATTTCAGAAGAGCGTGATACAACAATGATTTTCTTATCGGCTTTTGACTCGCTGTCTGCGGATTCTACCGTTCTCAACTCATCAATCTCAACTACACCATTGTATTTGGCCCGGATTTCAGTTTCGATAGATCCACCGCCGGCAGCACCCCCTGTGTGGAAGGTTCTCAATGTAAGCTGCGTACCCGGCTCACCAATGGACTGTGCGGCAATAACACCTACTGCCAACCCGTCTTGCACAAGTTTCGCAGTTGCAAGGTCACGGCCGTAACATTTCGCACATACTCCGCGCTTGCTTTCGCATGTGAGCACCGAGCGAATCTCAAGTTCTTCTATTCCAGCGGCCTCAATTTTATCGGCTGAGAAGTGGTCAATTTGATCACCTGTCTCGATGATCATTTCGCCTGTCTCAGGATGAACAACATCATGCACACTTGTGCGACCTAAAATGCGCTCACGCAAAGTTTCTACAACCTCATCAGATTTCTTCAGTGCCGTAGCAACTATGCCCCGCAGTGTTCCGCAATCCACTTCATTGATGATTACATCTTGGGCAACGTCAACGAGACGACGAGTCAGATATCCTGCGTCCGCCGTCTTCAAAGCTGTATCTGCGAGACCTTTACGTGCACCGTGCGTAGAGATGAAGTACTCAAGGATGGAAAGTCCTTCCTTGAAATTCGCGAGAATCGGATTCTCGATGATGTCTTGACCACCCATCGCTGCATTCTTCTGCGGCTTTGCCATAAGACCTCTCATACCCGCAAGCTGACGAATCTGTTCTTTAGAACCGCGCGCTCCGGAGTCGAACATCATGTAGATGCTATTGAATCCTTCCTGGTCGTTTTTCAAACGATCCATCAGGATGTTGGTCAACTTGGAGTTGGTGTTGGTCCAAATGTCAATGATCTGGTTGTAACGCTCGTTGTTGGTAATCAGACCCATGTTGTAGCTGTCGAATACTTCCTGCACTTTGGAAGTAGCATCGCCAACGAGTTTTTCTTTCTCGGCTGGAATAACCACATCAGTGAGCTTGAACGACAATCCACCTCTGAAGGCCCAATAGAACCCGAGGTCTTTCATGTCGTCGAGGAATTTTGAAGTACGGGCAATTCCAACGTGCTTGAGAATATCGCCGATGATATCTCTCAGCGCCTTCTTCGTGAGGAGCTGATTGATATAACCTACTTCTTTAGGTACAATACGATTGAAGATTACACGGCCACAAGTGGTTTCGATAATGCTGGATTTTCCATCATTGTCTGTCCATCTTACTTTGATATTAGCATGAAGATCCAGTTGGCCTTCGTTGAATGCAATGGTTACTTCTTCTTCAGAATAGTAAGTCTTGTTTTCGCCTTTGGCAGGATGTTCTTTGGTACCTTTTCTTGACTTGGTGATGTAGTATAGACCGAGTACCATGTCCTGCGAGGGAACGGTGATCGGCGCACCATTGGCGGGATTTAAAATGTTGTGCGATGCCAACATCAGCAACTGCGCCTCCAATATGGCAGCATGTCCGAGGGGCACGTGCACCGCCATCTGGTCACCATCGAAGTCGGCGTTGAATGCAGTACATACCAGCGGATGCAACTGAATGGCTTTGCCTTCAATCAACTTGGGTTGGAAAGATTGAATCCCCAGTCGGTGCAGGGTAGGGGCACGGTTCAACAAAACGGGATGACCCTTGAGCACATTCTCAAGAATATCCCAAACCACGGCCTCTTTTTTATCTACGATTTTCTTCGCACTCTTCACAGTCTTTACAATGCCTCTTTCAATCATCTTACGGATGATGAAGGGTTTGAAAAGCTCTGCCGCCATGTCTTTAGGCAAACCGCACTCATGCAGTTTCATGTCTGGACCAACGACAATAACGGAACGTGCACTGTAGTCAACACGCTTTCCCAAAAGGTTTTGACGGAAACGTCCTTGCTTACCTTTCAACGAGTCTGAAAGAGATTTGAGCGGACGATTGGATTCAGTTTTAACAGCGGAAGATTTGCGTGAGTTATCGTAAAGCGAGTCTACCGCCTCTTGCAGCATACGCTTCTCATTGCGCAAAATCACATCTGGAGCTTTGATTTCTACAAGACGCTTCAAACGATTGTTGCGGATGATCACCCTGCGGTACAAATCGTTGAGGTCGGAAGTAGCAAAACGACCGCCATCGAGTGGAACGAGTGGACGTAATTCGGGCGGAATTACAGGCACCACTTTCGTAATCATCCACTCTGGACGATTCACTACGCGCGTATTGGCATCGCGGAATGATTCCACTACCTGAAGACGCTTCAATGCTTCGTTTTTACGTTGCTGCGATGTTTCAGTGTTGGCTTTGTGACGCAGCTCATAGCTCAACTCATCCAACTTCACGCGCGACAATAATTCATACAATGCCTCTGCTCCCATTTTCGCAAGGAATTTATTGGGGTCTTTGTCGTCGAGGTATTGATTCTCTTTTGGCAATCGGTCGCTGATCTCGAGATATTCTTCTTCTGTGAGGAAGTCGTAGTCAACGATAGCAGCGCCATCCGGACGTGTTGCGCCACCGGCGTTAATCACCACATAGCGTTCGTAATAAATAATCTGATCAAGTTTCTTGGTGGGAAGTCCCAACAAATAACCAATCTTATTGGGTAATGAACGGAAATACCATATGTGCGCAACAGGCACACTTAATGTGATATGCCCTGTGCGTTCGCGGCGCACCTTCTTTTCCGTAACCTCTACACCACAACGGTCACAAACGATACCCTTGTATCGAATGCGCTTGTATTTACCACAATGGCATTCGTAATCTTTTACCGGACCGAAAATTTTCTCACAGAACAGACCATCTCGCTCTGGCTTGTAGGTTCTGTAATTGATGGTTTCCGGCTTCAGAATTTCTCCGCTGGATCGCTCCAGGATTTCCTCAGGTGAGGCAAGACTGATGGTGATGGATCTAAAATCACTCGTCTGTCTGTTGGTCTTTTTGCCCTGTATCATAGGTTGATATTGTCTTTAGAGGTTTATCAGTTTTCGTTTAGCTTAATGTTCAGTCCGAGACCACGCAGTTCATGCAACAATACGTTGAATGACTCCGGAATGCCCGGCACTGGCATGGTTTCACCTTTCACAATGCATTCGTAGGCTTTGGCTCGGCCCATAACATCGTCGGATTTGACAGTGAGGATTTCCTGAAGGATGTTAGCCGCACCGAATGCTTCCAGTGCCCATACTTCCATCTCTCCGAAACGCTGTCCACCAAACTGCGCCTTACCACCCAGCGGCTGCTGCGTAATAAGTGAGTATGGCCCGATGGAACGTGCGTGCATCTTGTCATCCACCATGTGGCTCAATTTGATCATGTAGATCACACCCACTGTGGCCGGCTGTTCGAAGCGCATACCGGTACCGCCATCGTAGAGATAGGTCACACCCCAATCTGGAACACCCGCCGCGCGCGTTTCGTTCAGGATATCATCGAGCGATGCTCCATCGAAAATTGGCGTTGCGAATTTCTTTCCGGTCTTAATTCCCGCCCATCCCAAAACAGTTTCGTAAATCTGTCCGAGGTTCATACGGGAAGGTACACCGAGTGGGTTAAGAACGATATCTACAGGTGTTCCGTCTTCCAGGAATGGCATGTCTTCATCACGAACGATTTTCGCAACGATACCTTTGTTTCCGTGACGGCCCGCCATCTTATCACCCACGCGAAGCTTACGCTTTTGAGCAATATGCACTTTCGCGAGTTTCACAATTCCTGCAGGTAGTTCATCACCCACAGTGAGCTGGAATTTCTGACGCTTATAAGCACCTAATACTTCGTTGTATCGAAGGTTGTAGTTGTGAATACAGCGCTTCACCATGTTGTTGATGCTGTCTTCTTTCGTCCATCCTTCAGCATTGAGAACACTGAAATCGAGCGTCAACAATGCTTTGGAAGTGAATTTCACACCCTTCTTGATTTGTTCCTCCTTGAAGTAGTTGTAAACTCCTTGTGATGTGCTATCCCCAAGGATTTCGATGAGTTTCTCAACCAAAAGTTTTTTGAGATCAGCTACTTCCTTTTCATGCTCACGATCCAAAGCATCCAATACTGCTTTGTCATTGCCTTTTGCAGCGGGCTTCTTTTCTTTAGAACTGCGAGAGAACAATTTCTTGTCGATGATGGTTCCGGTAACACTTGGTGGAACCTTGAGAGATGCGTCTTTCACATCTCCTGCCTTATCACCAAAGATGGCGCGCAACAGTTTTTCTTCCGGTGTTGGATCGGTCTCACCTTTAGGAGTGATTTTGCCGATGAGAATATCACCTTCTTTTACTTCGGCTCCGATGCGAATGATACCATTCTCATCAAGATCTCTCGTAGCTTCTTCGCTAACGTTAGGAATATCTGGAGTCAATTCTTCTACACCACGTTTGGTATCGCGCACTTCGGTAGAATATTCTTCAACGTGAATGGATGTGAAAATATCGTCACGAACCACACGCTCACTAATAACAATCGCATCTTCGAAGTTGTATCCTTTCCAAGGCATGAATGCCACTTTGAGGTTTCTTCCAAGGGCAAGGTCACCGCCTTTTGTCGAGTAACCTTCAACAAGGATTTGGCCTTGCGTTACGCGCTCACCTTTGGCAACGAGCGGACGTAAATTCACTGAAGTACTTTGGTTGGTCTTCATGAACTTGCGCACGTTGTAGGTTTTGACGGGTGAACTGAAACTAACCAATTCATCTTCAGCGCTGCGCTTGTATCGGATGCGAATCTCGTTGGCATCAACGTACTCCACGGTGCCATCACCTTCAGCAGTTAGCAGCACACGCGAGTCACCTGCTACGCGAAGTTCCAGGCCTGTACCCACCACTGGGGCCTCTGGCCTCATCAATGGTACTGCCTGACGCATCATGTTGGAACCCATCAGTGCGCGGTTGGCGTCATCGTGCTCAAGGAATGGAATCAGGGATGCAGCGATCGAGGCAATCTGATTCGGTGCAACGTCCATCAGGTGCAAGTTAGACGGCTCAACAACAGGGAAGTCACCTACCAAGCGGGCTTTTACCGCATTTGTTTTGAAGTTGCCTTTTTCATCCATGTCGAGATTTGCCTGAGCAATCACCTTGGCATCTTCATCTTCAGCGGTGAGATAAACTACACTGCTGCTATTCATTTGGGCTTTGCCATTTTCCACCTTACGATAAGGCGTTTCAATGAAGCCAAGTCGGTTGATTTTTGCATACACGCAGAGGGATGAAATCAAACCGATATTCGGACCTTCCGGTGTTTCGATAGTGCAAAGTCTTCCGTAGTGTGTATAGTGAACGTCACGTACTTCGAAACCTGCGCGCTCGCGAGAGAGACCGCCGGGACCCAAGGCAGACATACGACGCTTGTGCGTAACCTCTGCGAGTGGATTGGTTTGGTCCATGAACTGTGAGAGCTGATTCGTTCCGAAAAACGAATTGATCACCGAAGAAAGCGTTTTTGCGTTGATAAGGTCGATAGGTGTAAACACCTCATTGTCCCTAACATTCATACGCTCACGGATGGTGCGTGCCATACGGGCAAGACCTACAGCGAACTGATTGTACAATTGCTCACCCACCGTGCGCACGCGACGATTGGAAAGGTGATCGATATCATCTACATCGGCCTTGGAATTAACCAGCTCGATGAGGTATTTGATAATTTGAATGATGTCATCTTTGGTGAGTGTTCTGCTCTGCGACTCGTTGTTGCCCAGTTTACGGTTGATACGGAAACGTCCCACCTCACCAAGGTCATAACGCTGTTCAGAGAAAAACAATTTGTCGATTACGCCGCGCGCGGTTTCCAAATCTGGTGGTTCTGCGTTACGGAGCTGACGGTAGATATACTCAACAGCTTCTTTTTCCGAGTTGGAAGTATCTTTTTGAAGCGTATTGTGGATGAGTGTGAAATCTGCAGAGTTCGATTCTTCTTTGTGAAGAATGATAGATTTGGCTCCGCTCTCAGCGATAATGTCGATATGTTGGTTTTCCAGAACAGTTTCGCGATCGAGTACGACCTCATTACGTTCGATAGAAACCACCTCACCGGTATCTTCATCCACGAAGTCTTCGATCCATGTTTTCAAAACACGTGCAGCAAGTCTTCTGCCAAGTACTCGTTGGATGGCGGCTTTAGACACTTTAACTTCTTCTGCAAGGTTGAAGATTTCAAGAATTTGACGATCGCTTTCGTAACCGATAGCACGAAGCAGTGTGGTTACTGGAAGTTTCTTTTTACGATCGATGTAAGCGTACATCACGTTGTTGATGTCGGTTGCGAATTCAATCCATGAACCGCGGAACGGGATGATGCGTGCGCTGTACAGTTTGGTGCCATTGGCGTGGCGGCTCTGTCCGAAGAACACACCTGGAGAGCGGTGAAGTTGTGATACAATCACGCGCTCGGCTCCATTGATCACAAAGGATCCTTGAGGAGTCATATAAGGAATTGTACCGAGGTAAACGTCCTGCACGATGGTTTCAAAATCCTCGTGCTCAGGGTCGGTGCAATACAATTTCAATTTTGCTTTGAGAGGAACGCTGTAGGTTAGACCGCGTTCGATACACTCGTCGATGGTGTATCTTGGGGGATCGATGAAATAGTCTAAGAATTCCAGAACGAATTGATTTCTGGTATCTGTGATCGGAAAGTTTTCTGAGAACACCTTGAAAAGACCTTCGTTAGCCCGGTTCTCGGGATTGGTTTCCAACTGAAAAAACTCTCTGAAAGAGGCCAATTGAATTTCAAGAAAATCAGGGTATTCGTAAAAATTTTTTGCGGATGAAAAATCCTGTCGTCCGTCTGACTTTTTTATCGATGCCATCGAATTTTTAATTTGAATGATACTTAATACAGTGGCGGTTGATGCATTTTAACCTGTGCCAACCGGAGCAGGGGAGGGGGGCTGTAAACCGGACAAGGCCACTCACGCGCAGGGTTTGCGCATGAGGGCCTGAACCGGAATCAGATGTTGTAATTACTTAATTTCAACTTTCGCTCCTGCCTCTTCAAGTTGTGTTTTCAAAGCATTTGCTTCGTCTTTTGTAACACCACTCTTTAAAGGTGAAGGAGCTTTGTCTACTGTATCTTTTGCTTCTTTCAAGCCAAGACCAGTAAGATCTTTCACAAGTTTAACTACAGCGAGTTTGTTTGCACCGCCTTCTACGAGAACTACGTCGAACGCAGTTTTCTCTTCAGCAGCAGCAGCGCCACCGCCACCACCTGCCATCATCACTGGAGCGGCTGCAGCCGGCTCGATTCCGTAGTCGTTCTTAAGAATTGCGGCGAGTTCATTTACCTCTTTCACCGATAGGTTTACGAGGCTCTCAGCCATTGCTTTCAAATCTGCCATTGTATTGATTTTAAAGATTGTTTAAAGTTAATTTTTTTAGGCCTTTTTTTCCTCGAGTGCCTTTACGAGGCCGGCGATTTTGTGACTGGCACTGCCCTGCAGTGCTGAAATCACATTCTGCGCCGGAGATTGCAACAGACCGATGATATCTCCCAGCAATTCGTTTTTGCTCTTCAGCGCAACGAGTGCTTCGAGTTGATCGGCTCCTACATAGCAGTCGTCCTGGATGAACGCAGCTTTGAAGGCAGGTTTCTCATGTTTCTTTCTGAATTCCTTGATCAGCCTTGCGGGAACATTTCCCACCTCGGCATACATCACGGCAGTGTTGCCATGTAATGCAGTGTAGAGGGGTTCATAGTTCTTTCCTTCTACGCGTTCCATAGCCTTTCTCAAG